>NZ_WUTY02000002.1:0-300000 GCF_009828925.2 Methylicorpusculum oleiharenae | reverse complement strand
ATATCGGAAAAAAACCGTAACCGGGGTTCTAAGCCGAAATCCCAGAAATTCGATTGCTGCACTATTTTTGGATACAAAAACAACGGTTAATGCACTTTATTACCACCCGAATTAGAAAAAGTTTTACAGATAGAAAGAAGAATGTTCGAGACGTTGATTCTCAATGGTGCGAACGCTCCCCGAGATATATTTATCCACTTCAGCAAGCATATGTGGTATCTCTGATTCAGTAACAGACGACATTTCGGATAATCGCATGCCAAGACTATTTGCCGAAGTTCCAAGGCGAAGCCCGCTTTGCTCTGACAACCACCAACGATCATGAATTGGATGGCTACCGCTAATCCCCTTACCAATCATAAAAATCCTTACATCTCCTGGATCAGCATCCGAAACATGAAAGCGCCAATGTAACTGATAGCTTTCTTCCCAGGGTTTTTGTATTTGTAAATCCTGTTGATGCTTTCGAGCTGCAAGAATGAAAACTGGAATATCAGGCTTCTCACCTCGAATTAATTTAACAAGTTCCAGCTCTTCTAGGCCGAAATATGGATCGGTGATCTTGATAAATCCGGTCGCATTCACTACCCACTTTTTGAGCATATCCAATGCTTTGTTCCGTTCTCCTGGACGAATTAGCCCGCTTTCAGATGAACCATCAGAGCGTCGCGCAATATCAATGCCTTGGTCTGTAACTGAACGAATTCGGGAAGCAATTCTGAAAGCGAGTTCTGATGAAAGGTGAACAGCCTCGTAAAGTGGGCGAAGGATCGTGTTTGCTTGGTCAGTATCAGAATAGCGACGCACTGAATTCTCAATAGCCCATGAAAAAATAGTATAAGCATCCTGCAAATCCATATAACTCGCATCTTTAATATCTTGCCGTGTTTCCTCAATGTGCACTGTCCCTGCTCGATCAGAATTAAGACCCGATAACAACATCTTTGTAATTTCAATTTTTTGTTTTTTATCTTGAGTCAGCTTTGATATTGCCGTTCTTCCTCCATTTGCAGCTTGCTCTCTTAGATTAAGCGTTTGCAACCTTCGATTAACTTGATTTCTCGCAAAATCCCTACCAGGATCGTCATCGGTTTCTGATGCCAAAGTCGCAGCAAATTCTGGATCGAGCCGGTGAGCGAAATCAATAATGCGTTTTCGAATCTTGGGGAGTTCAGCAGCATTTAATGGGTTGGTTTCACTCCATGCTTGACGTAAACAATCTTTACTAAAGCGCCTATCAATGTCGACACTTAATTTGGCTAATGTTTCATAGTGACTACAACGGTCCTCAAAGAAAGGAATATCGGGGATGAGTAGCTTGGCATCCTGCATCAGTTCAAGCGCCAATGTCTTTTGTTTATTTGGCATCGCAGCGGCTACTTGCATCAATACAAAAGCCTTATCTGCCAGATTGGGGAGCGTATTTGCCCTAATTGCTAAATTACTCCAAGGATTTTTTTGACGATCCAACCTCGCAATTTGAGCTTCGACCAAAATTTTATACCCCTCATGCTGAATGCCATCAGTAGTTTGAAACTTCGTCGCGGCTAAATTAAGCAATTTCCCTTGAATATCGGCTATCTGAGTATTATTAAATGAATTGCGAAAATTGGCATGTAACCCGTCCACGAGCCATTTAATATGCCAGCAAATAACACTGTCGTTTTCGATTTGCTCCAACAAATTGCAAATATCTAAAAAATCTTCATAGCTAACCTTTTTTTCTGGTTTGCTTGCGGAATCGTAAATCTCCATGGGCAAGCGTTTACTAATTAGAAATGTACATATCCAACTATAGGCATCATCTCTATAAGGGTTAGGTATTTGGCTAATTATTTGTATGGCTGAAGTGGAATGAGCGCAATGTAATACTGGTGCGGCATAAATGGTTGCATCCCAAAGAGCTTCTCTATCTCTGATCTGTTCAGTATCAAGCAGCGGACGAATTTGTTCATTGACAATCTTTTGGCAATTATTAATGTCATGAGCCATAAAAACTCTCAGCGCCAATTCGCTCCAAGCAATCACGCGAGCATGCGCAGCCGGAATCTTCTCAATAAGGTCTCTGAGATCATCAAAATCATCTTTTTCGTTGTAGAGTTTACGTTTCAATAGCCCTGCAAAGCAGCGAATAGCCAGCTGGACGCACAGAAAATAAGTATTGGCGGTATCTGGTGAGTCCAAAATTATCGTTTTCCTTGCTTCCTCTGTCTGCTTCAAAAATTCATGACTAATTTCTGGGAAGCTATCTGCCATTCTCGAGACGATCTTGAAACCACTGTCGACTCTCGCCCATCCAGAGTCTATTGAATTCCAGGTTCTACGCAATTCTTCCTGTAATTCAGATAAGAACCCTATGGGAAGACTGTTTTGATGTTCAAAAATGAGCTCTAAAAAGACACACAAGGCTTGGCATTTTTCTTCAGCGTCTGGAATCTCATACACCCATTGCCTAAAAGGATATATTTGAGTTAAAAATGAAGTTAAATTTTTCTTTTGTTTTGACAATCCCTGTAAAGCGGCACGCGTTGCTTTTGCGCGCAGAGGAATAGTTTTAATTCTGTTATAGGCTTCTACGATTGCGGAAAAACTCTCATTGCAGGGCTGTTCAGACGCAGTCGCTTCAATTAGCTTAACTAAAGCCGCCTCACGACGTTCGATTGTATTTAGCTTGGTAATTACACCCAAAGCAACTTTAGAATCACTCCTTGACAAAGCTCCAATCCCGGACTGCACTGCTTCGTAATGATCTGCAGTTTTTGTTAATATCTCATCAACGACTGACTCTAGGCCCTTAACTACTGAAGCGTGAAGGCCACTATGTAGCTCGGGCTGATTATCGGCATTAATTATTTTTAGTCCATAAGCCAAAACTGCTAGTGTTGCAAGCTTTGTTCCTGGCTCCAGAAGTTCATCGATATAGAAATAAACTTCTAATAACCGATCAGAGGCAATACGACTATCGTACCGTGATTCAGCTTCCGCTAAAGTTACTTGGAGTTTGACATATTCTAAAGTCGGCCCTGACGCTTTAATTGGCTCTCTTAGCCCGTCTAACCTTGCAATTATTGTTTTTACCTTTTCAAGATCAGCGATGCAAACCAATGGAGAAACTAGTTCCTGATAGACTCTTGCATTTGCAGTGTAGGTTGTGGTTTGAAGGATCGTGTTTATCGCATATTCAACAACAATTACAGCATCATCTCTTTCGGCATTAGCCATTGTCCAAGCCCTCAATGCGTACATCCTGTCTGAGACTTTTTCCCAATTACTCACTTCGGTGATTACTCCATCCGCAGTATAGCCACCGAAGAAGATTCCAATCTTATCTATAAATTTTTGGACATTTGGATTCTTAATCTTTGACTGAAAAGCCTGGTGGGTTGATTCCATTCCATCAACTCCATCCTGTTTTTCGATCAAAGCTTTAAAAGATAAATTTGCCAGAGCAAGATCAAGCCTTCCTTCATGATCAGAATCTGATTTGCGCATGCAATCCTGAACTAAATCAATGGCTAGTTCTGGTTGCGTGTAAAGCAAGTCTGAGGCTATTTCAATACCTCTGTCACCCAAATTGCTGCGGTCTAATTGTGCATACAACTGCTGAATTTGATCCTTTAGTTCCAACTCAATTGGTAATGACTTGCTCTTTTTCATTCGGGCAATGACCGCCATTAAATGGAGGCGATCTGCTATTGTGGCCACTCGCTGTACTAATGCATATGCCGTTGAAAAATCCTCAAGAGCAACATATGCTTCAATCTCTGAACGCCAGGTCTCTGAATTTTCCATACTAGTAATTGTGGCGCGTTGCAGGGAAAATCTCAGTAGGTCTCCATCCCGCTCCTGCTCAAGTGCGGTGTTTACCCCTAATTCAGCTTTCTGACGCAATGGTGCCCACGACTCACTGCAATCAATCAGTTTTCCAATATGTTGCGGGGATAAATAGGTTAATAGCTCCTCGTAACGTCCAGCTGTATGATAAAGATCCGGCAAGTGGGTAATGGCCTCAGAGCTTTCAGGATTGTCGAACAAATCGGAAATTATTTTATCTAAAGTGCCTTTTCGTAAATTAGATAAACGTTTTGAGGCATAACGACTAAACACATCACCAATAAACTCTATATCTCCTTCAGCGCCCTTTTGCTCTACAAAAGTACAACAGGCCAACTTATTTTTTAGAGTGTCTATATCAATGTTACAGAGCAGTGCAAGTGAATTTATCGAATGACGACGTTGGTCAAAGGCAAGAATTGCAAGAGCATTTCGCAGCAATCCGTTATCTTTGTTTTCTACCACTTGCCATTCCATTTCAAACAATTCTGGCAAGCTTTCCGGCAACTCATCGAGAAGATCTTCCTCCTGCTTAGCACCAGATTCAAGCAAACGGCGCATACTCGCCAAATGGCCGGGAATTCCTTTGCTTACCTTGAATATTGTTTGCAGGTTTGATGGCTCATTAATGTATCCATCGAAGAATTGCCGAGTTTCTTCTAATGTAAATCCCGGTAATTGGAATGGGCGAATTTGAGAGTTTTTTAGACGGTTTAGAAAACAGTCGATTGAACCAGATAAAATAAAACGAAAGCGAGGAATACCAAACGGAATAAGGTCTAATATAACTTCTTTCTCGCCGAATCCCTCTTCTGGAATTTCATGTAAGCCGTCCACAACAAAGTAATATGTCTTCCTCTCCAGATTAGCTTTGCGCTGGAGTTCATGCACTCGTTTCCTCAATAGTTGCTTGGCCTCAACTTCCTTATCTTTCTCAAGATAATCTTCTTTATAAAGTGCCCAACCAATTTGGTCGCATAAATCACGAGTAAGATTCTGCGAATCATACGCCCAACGACTACTTGAACGCATAAAAAGACAAAATGTTTGCTCTGGAAATGCGCGAGCAAATTGCGCTAATAGTGTAGTTTTTCCTGCTCCATCTGCACCTTCAACAATAATAACCTCACTGTTATTTAGCATCCCTTCAACGGTCATAATCATATTGTCCCGCAGAATATTGGGTTCACCTAGTTGGGGAAACACACCACAGACTTTTGTTAAGTCCATTACTTCAAAATCCTGAGTCTCAATCATCGAAAAATTCCTAAAAGAAAATCATTTGGTATTTAGAACTTTGGTTATTAAGGTTAAACCCGGTGACCGTAAAGATTCGTGCGAATTGGGTAATAGTAGGGGTACGACAACGATTCCTTCATTTTTGGGCCATAAGGTCGCAGTGATGTAATTTTAACCTCAAGTGACTATCACCAACTCCGTTCTGGATCGTCAACAGAAAAAAATCTGCCTCTATAGTAAGCGTCCAGTCGAGCATGAATAGGTGGCTCGGATGGACGCTTACAATTCACGGATAAATCTCGTGAAACTTTAGAGCCTTTTGTTGATTAGCACCCAATGCGGTGTAACGCAAACGGTTACGCGATACATCACAGGCTTGTAGTTCAATTCGAAACGCTTCGTTCATCTTGGTGGTAATCGTCGGCGGCCTTTGGCTAGTCTGAAACCTTCTGGAACAGGTTTAAATTTATCGTCATCTTGAGGCCAACGTTTGGCTCGACTTTGAAAAGCTCGCAATTCATCTATATCGAGAGTGGCAGCAATAACGAAATCATTGTCTCCCCCCCGAACCCTTGCCAAATCACGCATAAACGACTCTTTGGACGGAGACCTCACTCGACTGTCGCCATACTTACGGTTGTTAACCAAAATAGTGTAAGCATGCACATCAAGCGCGGCAGATTCGATAAGAGATGAAAAAGTTTCTAAATCCTGATTCCAACTCAGTACCATCAATGCATCGACTTCACCCTGAAATTTCACTCTAGCTTTGCTATTTTGTAGCTCAGAGCAAACCATAACCCCAAAGTGTGTATTATTGTGGATGTAAACGGGCTTAGACTGTTTCCCTTTAATTTTGGAAACCGCCCAAGTCTTGCCAAACTTAGAGGTCAGCTCTTTGTCCTCGCCAACTGCCGGCTGAAGTTTAGGCTGCCAAATTCTGACTGCTGCCGGAAAACCGAGCCGATTATCAGTAAGTACAAGACATACTTCACTCAGCAGCTCATTTTTATCGAAATGTCGATATTCCGTACCTGCAATCAAACTTATACCTGATTTAGCAAGGTAGTAGGCAATAGTATCTACCCACCTCAAAGGAAGAGATAGTTCCGGAAAAAGAGCATAATCAGGTTTGGGTTTTAACTTTATTATTTGCTCTATTAATTTTGTAATTCGGCTATATCGATCTGCAGAAAGGTTGGACTTATTGCAAGCCATGGCTGCCCAATCGGAGTCTTCGGTTTTTAGATTGGTTAAAGCAACGATAATTTTTTGCTTCCGTTCCGTCCCGATCCGTAAATACTTTACTGCCTTTGAGCTTTTTTTGTGTTCTTCACCATCTTGGTCGGCGGCCAGTAACGTGGGTTTTATCCATACTCCCCGAATCGCTTGAGTATATTTGGCCCAAATAACTGATGGTTTTTGTTTGCAAATTTTGCCATCACATTGGGGTAGCCCAACACATTCCGGCGCAAGTTCTGAAATTTCCAATGCGGTGAGTGGGCGTGTCGGAAACAAATAAGGTAAGTAGCTTTCTCCCTTACGAGAACCAGATTCAATAGCAAAAAGTCGAGACGTATTAGTAGCTTTCAAGAAACCTTTAAGCACTGCAGTATCAACCAGTTGAGCCGAATTAAACAACTTCATAATTTTGCTTTCTTTTTTGCCATCCCGCCTTTTTATCAGGTTGCCAGCTGAGCGACTTTTAAGTATCCGTTTGTAAGGCTCTTTGGCTAAATCGGCCATAGCAACTAAAGGAGCCTTTTCATGAAACTCTTCGAATCCAAACGTTAAATTAAGCCATTGTTCAACTTCAACAAGACCTTGAAAAATGCCTTTCAAGAACAGTTCGGCTAGTCGCTTTTCTTTTCTTGTCCGCTTATCGGACATCAATTTATCAGGATCGTAATAGCGAGTAGCGGCATCGATAAATAACCAAGTTAATGTGCCTTTTATATAACGCCACAAGTCATTACCAGCTTCTACATCAGCACCATTTACAGTTATATTTTTGCCATTAGGTATTGCTGCTTGCAGCTGAACAATAGAATCAAATGCTCGCAATACGATTTGTTCAGCCTGTTGCCATTCATTCAAACTAATAGCAAAACCTAGCAAGCGAGGTAGATAGTTAAAATGGGCAAATAGGCTGTCTGGTCGAAGAATATGGTTATAAGCAAATTGATAAAACTCTTCGCGCTGTTTTGACCATTCGTGTGCAGGTAAATCACGTGCCAAGGTTTCAACATGACGTAATTGCATAGACCAGCTTAAACGGCGAATAGTAAGACCATCAGCCCGGCGCAGTGTATCGGCATTTTCGCCTACAGAACCGGCCGCAGAAAGAACGCGCGCAGCCGTTGAATCTTCAAGTTGATCCGGCGAAGGCATCAGACGATGTTCACTGGACAGCTCGTAAATCTCTTTTTCAATACTATCGAGTAGATCAAGCCCGGCTCGACCTTGAAGTAAAAACAGTTTCTGTTTATCTGATTGCAACTTTATCAGCGAATCGCCCTGTAACTCCTTGCCTTGCTGGATTTGCCATAGCTTGGGGCTGGGGGTGTCTTTTTTACTTTTGCTGCTGTCAGCGTCATGAAAGATGCAATCTTTTCCCAAGCGCTCTTGTAAAAATTGCATAAAGCCATCACTGTTGGTGATTGTTCCAGTATCAAGAAGCACCAAAAAAATGTCATCCACATAACGACCATAGTGGATCGGTGCGATTTTTTGCTTGATTAGGCGGTCCCAGTGGTGCAAAAGCACATTAGAAATAATACGACTAACCGTTAGGCCAATAACAAGCCCACCGTAGACATTCGATTTGCCCTGGATGGACTTCTGGGCAAAAGCATTTGCTTTTTCTGACCAGTGACTAAGAAACTTAGCCAACTCAAGCGTAAACCCCTGCTCTTCTTCTGTTAAGGTTAGCCCAAGTTCTTGATGCAACCCCGGCAACGCCAGAGCCATTGGATCGATAAAGTGGTAGTAGCTTTTTAAATCCAGCGACACCGCAATCACATCGCGTTCTTTCTCTAACTCACCGCGAATGGCTTTTAATCCATCGTTACGCCATTTTTGATAGGGATATAAATACGGCGTAAATGATCCGATTGAGCTTAAGTGAAATGGTTTAGGCGCATTTTCATCAAGTGTATCTTCATCTCGAATCCGTCTTAGTCTTGCGCCGTAGCAGCTGTCGTCCAAAAAAGCATCAAACTTCTGGCCAATCATATTGATCCAGAGTGCCGAGATAATATGGCTCTCCACTGGAAAGTCACCAACAATACGAAATTCGGGCAATAAATCATTATTTTGGGTCAAATGTTCAAATGTTCTTTTTGGGTTCGAAAAGTGAACATGTCCATTACTTGCAGTGGATTTTGGCTTAAAAGAAAGTTTTTTAGGCAGTAGGCGAAACTCACCCAAATAATCCTTATTTGCCGTAAAGCCATTATCTGTTTGCAGGTTGTTTAGCAACGCATTTAGCTTGACCAATAAGCCTTGCTCATACTCAGCAAACTTAATGGCTGTCGGGAAGGTATTTTCAAAAAAACAATCTGCCTTGGCCTTGCGATAGGCTACCAGCATGTCTTCAATGGTAATATTTTGCCAGCCGGAAAATTTTGCCTGATAGCCCATCGTCATTCCTTTTATAATTTAACCGTTACTTTTCCGCTCATGAGCGTCGGCAAGAGTCAGTCGCGCAGTATGGCAAATTTGGATTAATCAAATGTTATAATTCTATGCTGACAGCTGTGTTTAGTAGATCCCAAACGTCGTCTTAATATATTGCTTCAAGAGCAAGTAATATTTGGTGCAATTCGGACCTACGATCATTAATCTCATGCCGCACAACACAATATCATGTAAGAGAAGAGCATCTCATTCGGGACACATCAACACTGCTGTTCAGTGACTATTACCTTGCTACCCTCACCAAGGCTCACTTAACGCATTGATAATATCCCGCCTGGAGAGAACGGTGGCACAGCGTTCCCAGAGATTAACTTCAGGGTCTATCGTGCTACGGTACTTTACAGAAAAAGCATCTTCAGCTTGTTTGCGTTCGTGGATATAAACATCCATTCTCTTATCAAGTTCCGCCTCATCCTGAATCCAATCATCGTCAATTGTATCGGGCAGGCTACCGAAAATGTCATAGGTATCCTTAAGTCGCTCAGACAGGACGTTATAAACTTTTTCATCCTGGGTTTCGCTGTAGACCAAATTAAGCATATCAACAAACTTACGGGCCTGACCGAAACGCTTGATTCGTCCCAATCGCTGCTCTAATCGAGAAGGATTCCATGGCAGGTCGATGTTGATCAGCGTTCCTAGCATTTGCAGGTTAAGACCTTCACAGGCCGCATCGGTAGCCACGACCAGCCGAATCTCTCGTGTTTGGACAGCGGTCTTGATCACTTCACGACTCACTTTGTTGAACTGGTTCCCCCGGAATAGACCGCTCTTTCCGGCCCCTGCATAAACGGCTACAACTTCCCCATCAAAGGATTTCGCTAGTTCTTTAGCAATCCATTCGGCAGTATCAAAGTATTGACTAAAAATGATGCAGCCATGCTCAAGCCAGGTTCTTCCTTCGGTACGGAATTCGGTTAGAAACCATTTTACCGTTTCGAGTTTGGAGTCAACTGCTTCAGGACGGGATAACTGGGTCTCGATTTCACGGAGACAGGCCGCCTCAGCAGGCGTCATTTCTGAAAGAAGGTGTTCCACTTCGTCACTATTATCTTCATCTTCGCTAAAATCTGTGTGCTGCAACATCTTTTGAGCTGTTTTTCGACCCGACGCAAAGCTGGAGCAAATGCGTTGGAGTATCAACGATTTCATAAACCCGCCTTTTTTGGTACGAGCCTGTAGTAACTTGCTAAACTCCTCGGCTTTTTTATAAGCGACTTCAAAAGGGGTATTGGTTGGAATACCAAGCCCCACAAACCGGGATTGATAGAGGTAACTTTTTTTCAGGATCGGATGCGTGTTAACCCCCACTTTTTCCAGCAATCCATCATCTTCAAGCTGTTTTCTCTTGCGAAGCACTGTGTGCCTAAGAACGGGATTACTCAACCGAAAAAAATCAGGATCAAGACACTGTGAGAGCCACATGCTCTGCACTAGATAATCAAGATCGTCAAACCGTTGAGAACAGATAAAATCTTTCGGCTTGATACTCAGGTGGTCGCGTATATTTTGAACTATATGATGTTCATTGCCCGGAGGAAGCGGATTATTCAGCCAATCCCAAACTGCCGCTTCACTGGATGGTCTAGTGTTGCCTGTTACCATTGGAATAGCGTGTTCGTGATCCCGCCAGGGAGAAAGCGAATCACCCAAAACAAACTCGGCGCCACTATTGAGAATACCTAAAAGATCCCAAAGTTCACGAACCGCAGTTTGAATCGGCGTTCCAGTACCCAGGATAAGATGCTTTGTGCGTTTACCCATTAAGTGCATAAAGGCTAGTAGATTGTTTGGCTGAGTAGCACCATCGCCTAAACCACCTCTGATGCGGGCTTTATGCGCTTCATCAAGAATAATGGTGCCATATCGATTCTTAAGAAGCAGACCGGCTTCTTTAACAAACACCTCCTTTTCCCGCTGATGCATAATCAGCCCTGTGGAAATAATAGCAATTCGATAAGGACACTTTTTGATGGATAAAGCATCACCTCTAGGTGAAAGTTGCTGGCCTTCGACACCAATCCACACTTTTTTTTGCGACGACCAGACCGCGCTGGGGATTCCCAGTTTATCTTTCATCTCAATTTGCCATTGAATGGTCAGTGTTGACGGTGCCAGAATCAGCACCGGGCCATCGTCTAATAAAGCACTGACTAAAGCACTGGTCGCCATGGAAAGGGTTTTACCAACTCCAACTTCATCAGCGAGCAATAACCTGGCTTTGCCGTAGATTTCACGATGCTCCAGAAATAGGCTTACGAAGGATCGCTGCCAGGGCTGTAGTTGTTCACCACCTCGATAAATAGGTGCTTCCGCCATCGCTGCAGCTGGAATATCCCCAGGCTTAAGAACATCTACGGTTACTTCTCGCCGACTGGCAACACGTTGAATCTCGGCTAAGATGGCATTAGGTAGCGGAACACCCTCTTTCCAAAGTGCCCAGAACTCCTTTTCAACCCAATCAGCACTTGATTCATCGTCATCCTGCCAAACTAACTCATAGTTCTGAGCAAATGCGCTTTTAGAATCATTAACCGAACCCACAAAAGCTTTACGACTGCCATCCGCATAATGTATTGAACCGGCTTTGCCATGCAGAAACAATCGTTCTTTAGGGACGACCTTTATCTCAACATTGCCAGCAGTAAGTAATTGATCGAGAATCTGATACCGCTCTTTTTTGAGCAAGGCCTCAGCCTCAACATCCACTTGGTTCCAGCGCTCCTTAAGTGCGGTATTTCGACCGGTTGCCACTAAAAAATCTGCAAGATCCAGTTCAGAATTGCAGACAATTTTTACTTCCGGGATTTGAGCAATCTCTTCACCCACCAACTCAAAGATGGAACTACGGAAATATCCAGCAATACGAAAATACTTCACCGCACCCTGAAGCGATTTTGCCAAAAACTCTGTGTCTAATCGCTCTGTGCGGGAAGAAAATCGGTGCAGCGCCATAAATTAAAGCTTCTGGTTACGAATGGCTTCCGCCATCACCCGGGCGGCACTTGCCTCGCCCTTAGGATCAAATGTTTTAGTAGGCTTCAGGCATTCCCGCTTTTCTGCAAGGTAGTCAGCCATTTTCGCCAGTAGTGGCTTGGTGGGTAGATAGTTAGGGCAATTGTCCATTAAATGCAGCAGTACATCATCAACTTCAACCTCTTTGGTGAGCTCATACATGGCATATAACAACGCCCGTAGCGGAGTTGATGCAATCTCCGCATCCCCTGTCATCATTGATGACTTGAACTCGGTGGAAAGTTTCAGTCGCGCTGAGTTTGCCTTTGAGGAATCACTCATCAGTTGATCAAAGTGGTGTATTTTGAAAGCTTTGGCAAAATTCTGATAGTTATCAAGAGACTGACTGCCTTGATGTTCCATCTCTGCCATTTTTAGGTAAAACCGTTCCACAGCAGCAAGCTTCTGCCATTCACTCTTCTCAAAGCCCACTGGCACCAGAAACTGCACCGCTGTTAGCACGGCAAAATCTATCAACTCGTCAACAAAGGTCTTTTTTCCTTTTTGGCGGGGGGCTTCAGCTTCAACCACCATATTTTTACCGTCAATGACCGAGTAAGCTGTGAGCACTTTTAGTGCCGCCGCATAGCCCGCCATCTGCAGATCGGCATCGGTATAAAGCCCTTCTGAACCTTGTGCTCTTACTGATTTATCAAGACCTACTAGGGATTCCATCTGCTCTTTTACAGCTTCCTCAATCTCCCAGCCAAGGTCATCGCGGAAGGTTTCAAGATGTTGATGGCGTTTACGTAGTACCAGCATAATGGTTCCTGTCACATTGGCACCTTGCCGAAGTGCTGAGTCTGCTTCTGTGACTACATACCACGCCGCAGTCACTTGCAATCCACTTGCCCAAATGATGTTTGCCATGTCAGCCCAGATAGAGCCACTTTGATGGGTAAACATCAATACCTGAATACCGTTTTCGGGCATCAGTTCAGTCATTTTACGGTAAGCTGCCACCATGCCTTGTCGAAAGCCTTCGTCTTCGCCCTTGATCGCAAGCGAACGACGACTATCCCACGTCCAATGAGAAAATTCAGCAGGCGGATTTTTTCGGAGCCAAGCAATAAAAAACTCGGTGATTTCTTCATATTTCACCGCGTCACCATAAGGCGGGTCGGTGATGTAAATGTCGTTTTCTGTTTCGAGGTTTGAAGCGGTGTGAGAATTAACAGTTGTTTTTGATGTAACAGAAAATGATTTGAAATTTGGTTGAATATAATCGGCAACATATAAAAAACTTCTACATCCATAATTCCAAACAGTATTTAATGCTTGATTATCAAATACGTTTGCAGAGTTTCCGCCGCCGCCTTTGTATGCACTGTTATCCCATCTACATAAACGTGAACATCTATCTACGAGCGCAGTAATCGCAAATTTATTGACAGCAATTTGAGATTGATTTGATAGTCCAACGAATAGCAACTGCCGTGCATTAAACAAATGGTGCCAATGCGACCAACCACGTTCACGATAAAGCCGTTCAGTTTCATCGCCTTTTTCAATCATCATGTCAGGTACAAAACCTTTTTCCTGCCAATCCGCTAAATGCGTTTGAACGTAATCAATAACGATTTGTTCACGTTTTAAATCAGCAGCAGTAACGGTGCGGAATTCATAGTCAAAATTCTTACCTCCTGACTTTTGCTTCATCCATTGCACGCAATAAAGTCGCTCTTGAAAAATATCATCTGGGCGGGGAATGAAATCTGATTTTTCCCATAATCTCAGGCGGTTTTTATTTTCTTTGCCGTCTTTGTAATCGCCTCGAATAGTATTTATGCTGACACGATGCACTATTATTCCATTGGGTGAATGAACAATATCGCCATCCTGTACCGTTCCAACCTTTGCATTTTCAACTTGCTCATCCGTATCAACATAAACTATTTCAATGTCATACCGTTTCTCAACTGGAATAGGTACAAGTCGTGCCACTACCTTATAACCTTTACTAATAATAAGGCTAGGTAGCAGAGGAACTTTCCAGCCACTTTCTGGACAATGAACCTCAAGGCAGTAGAGATATACCTTTGCACGCCACCCTTTGCCATCGGTTTCAATTTCTAAGGTATCAACCTCAGTTTGTATTTTTTTAGCCAGTTCTTTTTGCGCATTGTCGATTGCAATGCGTTTCTCCGCACTTGCGCCGACGATGTTAAAACCACCCCAAGTGAGCATACAGGCAATCGGATTCAGATCGGAGGCATAAACATCGCAGCCTAGCCGTGCTGCTTCAAAGGGAATTTGCCCACTACCGCTAAAAACATCGGCAACTCTTGGCCGGTGACCAAAGCGAGCTATGCCGATTTGTTCCAACAGTTCAGAGAACGATGATGCTGAAGTACCAAGGTGAGCATTTACCTTTGACCAGGCATGAGAAAAAAGCGAATCAGGAAGCTCTTCAGGGCGCTTTGCCTTTCTAACCTGCTCGTTGTAGGGCAATACCAAATATTCACTAACGATGGCCTGCTTTGAGGCCGGCAAAGTCGCTTCGATGCGCTTTTGCATCGTTTGACTGTCCATACCCATCAATAACTCGAAAATCTGAAGGTCTTTGAGTGGATCATCAGTTGCAGGAAGCAACGCACCAAGAATACAGGCTTTATTAAGAATAAGTGGTTTTCGTCCCTTCCAGTAACTACCCAAAGCTGTCAAAGTTTTACCAGAACCCGCCATCTGCTCCTTGAAACTTTCCGCCGAAATTTTCTGAACAGGAAACAGGTGTTCAATTAGTGCAGGTTTATCTTTCCATTCAAAGGGTTGCAAAGCCATTATATTTCCCCAATTTCAATAAAATCAAAGAGGGATGGCAGAGCCTCTTCATTAACATCTTTTGTTTTTAAACCTTTAGGTTTGATTTTCTGCTCAAGTTTTATGCTGATTCCATCGGAGAGAGCACAATAAAGTGCCTTACGCCAGCCCCGCTCGGACTGATCTGCCAGCCTGGCTTCGGCAGCAGTCTTTGAGTAAAACCACCAGCGTTCTTCCGGACGCAGGGCAAGCCACTTTTGACAGATGATTAAACACTCCTGAGGAGTTGCATGTTCTGCCGCCCAGGCTAAAACGCAAAGCTCACGACCTAAAAACCGATCAAGCTTAACCGTGCCAGTATTCCATGATCCAGTGCTCTGCTTTTTCGCCTTCAGGCGGGCATTAAAATCACGGCGAGCATCATCCCGAATTTTGGTCCAGAGTTCCCGAGCAAGAATTACGCGACACTCTGTCGTCTCACGACGGCTCTCATCCCCATCAAAGCCATAGTCCTCATAAATGCGGACCGCGTATCGAGGAATGGCCGGAATTTCCACATAAAAGCAATGTGCTCCAAATCCGGATGGCGCACCAAAATCTGTGGTTTGCATCATTCTTGAATGACCTCATCATTGATGAGTTCTATACCCAACGCCTTGGCGAATTGCTCCAAATCATGTCCCGTAAAGGTGTTGGCTTTTTTAAACTGCATCGCCACCGGTGCCTCTGGTGTAACCAGGGTTTGAAGATGTGACAGTGCCTTTTCAATAAAATCAGCATCAATTTTCATCTCACCTAGGGATAGGTGGATTACCTTAGGGGCAGAGCCGATAATAAGCGTCACCTGTTCAAAAGTGATGTTTTTCTCTTTGGCGAGTTTAAGACCTTCATAGGTTTTTGCGGCGTTATCAAGTCGCTTGGGCGTAGGGCTGTATAGCTGCGCTGGTTTTTCCTTAATAATCAGAATCTCTTTTGAGCCAGATTCCGCAAAGGAAAAGTTACGTTTTGCTTCGATACCCTCGCATTCTGCAAACACATAGACTGTAGCTGCATTGTCGCCAATTTCTATTGCCCCTGTGTAATCAATACCATTTCTTGCCTCTGAGCCATCAAGGGTATAGCGGATAGTTCCCTTAGGAGCGACAAAAAGCTCCACTTTACGAGCAACCTCATCAAAGCGATTTCTGATGGTTAATTCATTTGTCCAGGTTGTAGCATTACCCGTCTGATTTTTTTCGGTAGGATCAATGGCAATAAACTGCACTCGCAATGCCTTGGTGAGCAGGACATTGTCAGTCAGAATGGGGGACTTAGTCGTCACTTCACCGTCTTCCTGATAGTGAATTTTGGGGCTGTTTCCGGCATTGACCACGTCAATTTTTAGACGCACTTTTCCGTTGTCATCGGGCGTACTATCTGGAAAAACTAAAACCTCGGTCTGTTTTGCCTTGGGTTTTTTAGTGATATAGCCATTACCCAAATCTTCCCAAATACCTCTTTGAAAAGCTTCCTGTGCAAGCTGATCAAATCCTTTGGAGGGAAGCCAAGGCATTTGAGTTTTCTGTTTCATTTTATCCAGCAGGTCTGTTTTTCTAGCCTCGTCCTGTGCCCCAAACAGCAACTGTTCAGATCGCGCTCTGAGGGCATCAAAGTTTTCGGGAATTTGGGTGTAAAGTTTAATAGGATCTGAAGTGAGGGTTTTGATAATCTGACGTTCGCCGTTATAGTGTTCGTTGGAAGGATAGGTGCTGTCCAGAGCTTTAGTGCGGAGCACATCTTCGTCACCGTTTTTACCAGGAAACATAAGCTTATCAAACACTGAAAGGACAGTCGTTTGAAAGTCCTGTTCGTACTGCGCTTTCTTTTCATCGAGTTCTTTTCGTTGAGGATGCGATGCATTGATCTCGCTATCCGTCTTCGTCACCGCGTAGACATGCCTTGCCGCCTTATCAACGCTTGCCATCGATGATTTCTCGCCGGAAAGAACGAGAATGTTGTTTTTATTAATCAAGCTACCAAAAAAGCGTTTCACCACTTCTGGCGGTGCTTTACCGTCAGGACTGATAATGAGTAAAGCCCGTGTAGTTTTAAGCACTGCTTCGGCCTCGTCCATTTCAGGTAGCGGAAGTACTCGATCATAAGCCTCTTTTGTTGTTGGCTTATACATCTCGTCTAAACGATGACGTATCAGTTCATCGACTTTGTTCTGTGGTGCCTTATCTGCATAACCTTGCAGTTTTTTGGTCAGGTTCTCCTGACGGTCGAAATAGCTTCTTCCCTCCTGTGTCTGGTGAAGATACCAGGCTGCTTTGTGAAGCTCCGTAAAAGCGGCACGAAAATCACTGGCCTGACGGATGGGATCAATCAGACATTCAAGCATCTCGCTTTCTGAGAGGCCTTTTACAGAATTTACGGCCGTTGATAAGCTCGCTGTTAGTAGCAACGTTCCTACTTGCTTGGCGTAGTTATTGCCGTTATCTATATCGATGATCTGTGCATGAGCGCTGTCGGATGAGTCCCACAGGTCTCTAGCTATAACATCACGCATTTCAGAAATATCCGCGAGTTTTTCCCGGACATCCGCTATCGACAGATCAAAATGCTGAGCACCAATTAGATAAACATCCTCATTACTTTCCCAGACTGATTTCAGTAATCGGGAAACAAGCTCCATTAAGCCACGGGTTTGCTTAAATTTTTCATTGTCCTTAAAAAGAGCAACGATACTTCTAAAGCTGGGGTGAAATGGATAGGTCGATTCAATTTCAGTGGCAAGGGCTTCTGCACTACGTTCAACTGTTCTGGCTCTTGCAGCCTCGGCAAGACGGCTTGCATACACCCCGGCAATATCTGAGATTTCACTATTATCAGGAAGAGACAGGAATAAGCGCTTTCTCAGGATTTCATAGATTTCATTTGATTCAAGGTTTACTGGCGTAATACTGACTTCCGCTCTGCCTAACTCCTGAGTTGCATCATCAAGTGCGCGTTGAATCAATTTACCACCGGTGTCGTAAGCCGCTTCCAAGTCGGAAACAACGATACAGACGTTCTTTTTCTTCTGCGCAGCGGTGAGCATATTGGAAAAAGCTCGGGTGATCACGTCCGCAACTGTACCATTACCTAAAACCTGCGTACTGTAATAATGGAAATAGGGTGGCATCTCATCGAGTAAAATTAAGATGGGGGTATCACCATCGAAAATTTGCATCCAAGCTCTTTCATCAGGCGCTTTCGCTCCTGCTTCCCAATACTCGCGGAATAGAGATTCCTTACCTAGTTGACG
Organism: Methylicorpusculum oleiharenae; assembly: GCF_009828925.2. Classification (NCBI taxonomy): domain Bacteria; kingdom Pseudomonadati; phylum Pseudomonadota; class Gammaproteobacteria; order Methylococcales; family Methylococcaceae; genus Methylicorpusculum; species Methylicorpusculum oleiharenae. The sequence continues at coordinate 282,167 of NZ_WUTY02000002.1, read as the reverse complement.
GGCTATTTCTCCCCATAAATAGGTAGGTGGATTATTTCTGCCATTGAACGCAGCAATCTTTGCAGTTCCAAAATCGGATTGATATGGCATTACCCCAATCTGGTTGGAACGAAGAGCCTGATCTTTAGCGAGAAGCCCAAAACCCACCATTAAATGAGTTTTACCACCCCCCATTGCTTGTTTCAGGTGAAAAACAGTGTCATTCGATTTCCCGGCCAGGCGGGACATACCTTTTGTCAAAAGAGACTTCATCCCGTCAGTGATGAAGGTTTTATTGAAATACTCCTGACCATTGGTTTCATTAATGATCTGGTCGAGCTGCTCTATCTGATCACCAACATTAATATCGAGGGCTTTTGGCTGAAGCTTACAGGCGCTTCGGATGGTTCTCATTTATTGCTCCTGCTTTCTTTCCAAATCACTATTAAATTTGCTGCATTCATTTTTTATAAATCCCTTGCTATTTAATTAATTGCTATTAAATAAACTAGAATTAGAATCATATTGTTGATTAGCAACCATCTATTATTCGGTTTTTGTCCAGTCTTTGCCCGGTACGATTCTTTTCATAAATTCATCGAACAAAGGCACAGTAAACGCTGTATCACCATGTGTAGGGCTCCAAATCATTCCCTTCACAATTAAACTGCTGCGGATCGGTCCCAGTGATGAGGTTTCACGGGCCAGCTCGGCAGCAATATCGCCTGATCTGTGTGGACCTGGGCCCAATTCAGCCATGGCACGCAGGTATTGTTTTTCCTTTGGTGTGAGACGATCAAACCGAACACGGAAAAAACTTTCATCCAAAGTTGCGATGGCTTCCTTGGATGCACGCTCAATGTCACTATTGGCAATTGGACTCTGCGTCGCAATATCCCATGCATGTTTTCCCCATTCCTGAAGGAAATAGGGATACCCCTTTGTTTCCGCAATAATCAGATCTACCGCACTTGCGTCAACTTCTGCTCCCTCGCTCAAGATAGGCTTAACGATGGCCTCAGTTGCATCAGCAGCGTTTAACGGGCCAATCTCAGGAAAATCAAACAGTCGCTCGGAATATGACTTGGCATCGCCCATTTTGCCTCGCAGTTGTGGGAGTCCAGCGCCAATAACAGTAAGTGGTAATTGATTCTGCGAACAGCGGTGTAACGCCGAAATGAGAGCTGCCAACTGCGCTTCTTCTACATATTGCAATTCATCGATGTAAATGGCTACAACCGTTTCCGCCGCTTTTGCCGCCAAACCTACTTGCTCTAACAGCATTGTCAGGTCGCCTTCAAGATCACCATTATCAGCAAGGCCTGGCTCCGGATCGAAATCAAATCCAACCTCTATGTCATTGAATGTTACCTTTAGCTTACTGGCAAATCCAGCCAATGCCTTTAGGCCACGAACTGCGTAGTCTGCCGCCTTAGCGATGCGATTTAATCTAAGCAACGCCAAACGTAATTGTGGTGCCAACATGGCCGGCAATGAGCGTCCTTCTGGTGCTTCAATGCGAATGGTTATCATACCGTCGGCTTCGGCATCTTTCATCATTCGGTCCAAAAGTACCGTTTTACCAACTCCACGTAGACCCACAAGCATGACGCTTTTTGCAGGACGGCCAATGCGCAGGCGTCCAAGACAAAGTTTCATTTTTTGGCGAACACTGTCACGACCAGCAAGCTCAGGAGGCGGGCTACCAGCACCAGGGGCAAATGGATTACGTATTGGGTCCATTTATATACCTACTTTATAGAATTTACGATAAAAACATAATATCTATAATATTAGTACACTCTGTCAAGGACAATCTTTGGAATTGCTAAAGAGGTAGTGGCAGAATTCGGAAAAAATATTACGCTAAGCTGTACTTGCGTGTTTGAATAGCATTGATTAACGAGCTACAAGAACAGATTGATAACCTTTTTTCTGCTTCGCTTTGTAGGGGTCCAAAGCCCAAACCCTCGGAATTTTCGGCGGCTTGGGCTTACACCCCCGATCAGGCGTTTAACATCACGCCGAAGGATTCCCTAATCACTACTGGACAACGATTATGCGAGAAAACACTCAGTCAAATGGCTTTTCGCTGGGAGGCTGTAGACAAAGTCACCGTGCGTCCAATCGACTTTGATGAGATTTTAGCCGGTATAAAATTTGACTAACGAATTGATTTAAAATGATTAAAAAAATTACGAGGGTTTGGGCTTAGAACCCCTACATGTTTTTCAATAGAATTCTGTCAGGTAATGCTATTTGGACAATCGGTTAAAAACCCTGGTATTGGGCTATCAATATTCGTCTTGAATTATCCATTCCACCTCAAGTAATTCGTCAAGAATGTCTTAAAGCCAGATTGCCTTGTCTTCTGTCTCGCTGTTTCTATCTGGAATAATCCTGGCTCATTTTCCCTCTTGCATCACTCTGAATCATGTAATGAAGAATTCATTGCAATTCACTTTGCTTATAACGATTTTTATAGGTTCCCCATTAAATACCTAAGCTACAAACCTGAGAGGTGTTGCTTGAATATCAATGGCCCAGGAAATGATTTTTAGGTCTTGCGTTCTTTGAAGGTCGTGAGACTGTTGTTCCGTAGTTTTTATTAACCGTGCCGTATTTTCGGGAAACCTAAAAAGTGGCAAAGCTATGGAGAAAGTCATGCAAACCCATCAAGCAAAACTCACAAAAGTGCCTATCGATCACATCAGTGTTCAAGAGGGATTCAATCCACGCAAATTCTTTGATAACTGCGAATTTCAGCAGTTAGTCGTTTCGGTACAGGCTGAAGGAGTGATTCAGCCGATCATTGTCAGGCCGGTTGCTGATGGCAATGGCTATTGGGTGGTAGCGGGTGAACGCCGCTGGAGAGCTGCAAAGGAAGCCGGTTTAACTGAAATTCCTGCGGTAGTGCGTAAGCTGAGCGACAGGGAAGCCAGATTGATTGCAACCGTCGAAAATTCGCAAAGGGCTGATATGAGTCCAGCCGAAGAAGCGGTGGCAGCCAGGGATGTGTTGAGTGATTGCGGTGGTGATAAAAAGGAAGCGTTACGGCTTTTGGGCTGGAGTACTGTTAAGTTCGATGCGCGGTTATTGCTGCTTCATGCGGCCCCGGAAGTGCTCACTGCGCTGACAGAACGCCAAATCAAACTGGGTCATGCGGAATTGCTCTCGCAACTGCCCAGCGACTTCCAGAGCGCAACGCTCAGCAAAATTCTCGAAAACGGCTATTCCGTTGCTGAACTGAAAAGCCGATTGGCGTCATTCTCTCTGGATTTGTCGAAGGCCACGTTCGATAAGACGGCTTGCAATGGATGCCCTCATAACTCCAGTATGCAATCCAGTCTGTTCGAAGAACATATCAACGAGGGACGGTGCGCGAATCGGGCTTGCTTTGAGCAAAAAACCGAAGCGGCGATGTTAGAGAAAAAAGCGTCATTATCCGAACAATACGCTGTCGTTTTTCTCGACACTCAAAGAAGACCGGATTCTTTCAAGATTATCTGCCAGTCCGGTGGGGAAGGCGTTGGCAAATCTCAGTTTGAAAAAGGCTGTAAGCAATGCGCTCATTTGGGTGCCTTGCTATCCACTTCACCCGATCGTTTGGGTCGAATTACGGAGGATTGCTGCTTTAATCTAGATTGCCACAAAGAAAAAGTGACGGCCTACCAAGAGAGCTTGAAAACGTCATCCGTTCCGGCGAACGACGATAAAGGTAAAACTTTACCCAAGAAATCAACCAAACCCGCCCATCCAGCGACCGGGAAAAGCCCGGATTCTAGCATTGGTTCCGCTGTAAAAGAGGATGACACCCGCAATGCAAGTGCGGCAATTCCCCCAGCCAGAGTGATTGAGAAAATCGAAGGATTTTACCGCGACCTTGGTGCAAAACAGATTTCCGATAATAAACTGGCGGTCTTGTGCGTGAACACCTTCGCGCTTTATCGGTTGGTGAGAAGTTCGTTTCCGTTTGAAAAAATGCCAGCGTCCTTAAAAGACCCGACAAGAATTGGCGGCGAAATAGGGGTATTCGTGAAGGCGTTGTCGGATTTAGGTATGGAAGACACGCTGGCTTTCAATCATCGTCTGTTAAGCCATTTGCTGGGTGAGCATGAAAAACCCCATCCGATTCTGAATAAGACATGGGCGAAAGGCGCTGCATCCGTATTGAATGTTACGCAAGCAAAACTGGCTGACCATTTTATTCTGGATAGGGAGTTCTTGGGCTCGTTCACCAAAGCAGGAATCGAAGGTGTACTGCGTGAAGCGGTAAACGGCAATGGCGTATCTTTCGTCGAGCATTATGAAAAGCAAAGCGAGAAACACAAAATCGCTGCGCTGATGAAGAAGAAAAACAACGAAATCTTGGATGAAGTTTTTGGGTGCGGTTACGACTTTTCAGGCTTTGTACCGAGTTGCGTTTTGAAGTTTATGGGTGATGATAGTCATCAAGACATGGCATCGAGCAATGAAACGCCAAGCCCGTTCAAGGATGATTTGGCAGACGACTTGGATTGCGAACGGACAGAATCGGGCACCGCAAACAGCGACGACGAACGCGCGACCTTGGATGCTGTGGTTGAGCGTCCGGCTTGACTGATCTTCGTCCAGCATCCGTGCTGGGCTCGCTCAGTCATTTTTGATTAGTCCGCGTAAGCGTGTTGATCGAAAGCCCAACCAGCCCACTGCTGCGAAGCAGTAATCGACATGAAGTGAAGCGAAAGCGACACACCCCGGAATGCTTCACCAGTTCCGGGCAACTGTGGGAGAAGTGTATGACCGAGACACCCGGTTGATTTGTAAGCACGATCCTGAACGACATTCATGTTCCGGGCGAGGTGACCGTAACTTTATTTGTGGCGAAAGCCAATAGAACAATATGAACCGAGTTTTTGTTTTAGATGATCGAAAAATCCCGTTGATGCCATGCAGGTCGGCCAGAGCACGGCGTTTACTGGCTGCTGGTAAAGCTGCCGTGTATCGACGTGTGCCTTTTACGATCATTCTGAAATACGAAGTCGACCCTGACAATCAGCCCGTTGAGTTTAAAGTCGATCCAGGCTCAAAAACGACAGGCATTGCTTTGGTTGGTCAATTTAATCGCGGCAACGAATTGCTTTGGGGCGCGAATCTGTCGCACCGTGGCCAATCGATTAAAGACAAGCTGGAATCTCGCCGTTCATTGCGCAGGGGGCGGAGAAACCGCAAAACGCGTTACCGTGCCGCACGTTTCCTTAATCGCCGCAAGAAAACCGGTTGGCTACCACCCTCGCTGCAAAGCCGTGTCGATAATGTGTCTTCATGGCTGAAAAAGCTGCGTTCGCGTGCTCCGATCAGTGAGTGCCATGTCGAAACCGTACGTTTTGATCTGCAAAAGATCGTTAATCCAGAAATCAGCGGCATTGAGTACCAGAAAGGCGAGTTGACCGGCTACGAGGTGCGCGAATACCTGCTGGAAAAATGGAGGCGACAATGCGTCTATTGCGATTCAAAAGACACGGCTTTGGAGATCGAACACATTGTCCCGCGCAGTAAAGGCGGATCAAATCGAGTTAGCAATTTAACCATCTCATGTCGGTACTGCAATCAGGGCAAAGGCAATATGCCAGTCGAGCAGTTCGTAAAAGATCCAGCAAGATTAAATCGCATACTGGCATACGCCAAAGCGCCACTGAAGGACGCATCCGCCGTTAATGCGACACGGTACGCCATTGGCAACGCCATCAAAGAATTTGGCTTGCCGACTTCATTTTGGACTGGAGGCCGAACCAAGCTAAATAGATCGAAACAACACTACGCAAAAGATCATTATTCGGACGCTGCATGCGTTGGGGAAACCGGCGCCAATGTTGTCATTTCTGAGAACCCCAAGCCATTGTTAATCAAGGCAACCGGAAGAGGTACTCGGCAAACCGTCAGAACCGACAAGTTTGGCTTCCCACGCAATGCCGCTGGACGTGTTAAGCGTGTCTTCGGATTCCAGACTGGCGACTTGGTAAGGCTTGATCTGTCAAAAGGCAAATACGCCGGAACCCATGTTGGAAGGCTGGCTGGAATACGTGCAAACGGAAGGCTGGATATTGCAACCATGGCCGGAAGAATAACGGCCAGTTTCAAAAACTTCACAATCATTCAAAGAGGCGATGGCTATGCTTACACAAACTAAAAACCCAAACGGATATACCCAAGACCCAGAAAGCGAGGCTGCTTAACATGATCTTTGAAACCTTCCATAACATGCTCAAAAACGATGAGCGCATACAATTCACGGTCACCCGCAAGGGTGATCAACTTGCCGTGCTGGTTCAGCCGGTGCTGCAAGGGGGATTAGACGAGAAAGCCTCAGAAGCGATCCAGTCGCTGAGAGCAGCCTTGGCCATGCCTATGTATGTCGTCACCAATCCTCAAGCACTGGACACCGATTTTCCGCGTTCTCTGGCTGACTTTGCGGATGTGCGCGAAGACGGCCATAACGATTTGAAGGATGTGATGAGCCGTATCAAGGAAGCCGGAAAACAAGCGAAGACCGAGGCGGCAAAAAACAACCAGCCGGATAAACCCGCGGAAAAATCCCGGTTTGAAGAAGCAAGTCATCAGGACGAGACAGACGAAAAATCGGCGGAAATCGCAGTCACCGATAAATCATTGTTTTAAGGATTCACTATGGAAAACAGCAATAGCAACGTCACTTTCATTCGCCCGGTCAGGGTTTTCAAAATGGGGTCTGTTCGATTGGCCGATCCTGCCCCTGACTTGTCCCCGGAAGAAGCGATCAAGCTCTATGCGGCATCTTATCCGCATTTAGCTAAAGTCGAACTCAACGAGCCTGAGCTGATAGGCGAGGAATTGCACTATGCCATCAAACCCCATCAAGAAATTAAAACCAAAGGCTGATGGTTTTGGTATAGCGCAGTTGAAAGAATGGGGGAATCAATCCCCCATTGATAAAAACATGAATGAGAACGAGTCGCCATGCTTTCAATTCAGGCTGAACCTGCCGAAATTGCCCCATCGAACGCTTACGGGCATCGATCCCAAGCAGTTACCAATGTTGTAGGTCAATTGTTCGGTCAAGTCAGGATCGAAACCGACCTGAGCGGTTTGATCGACGATATTCGACACCGCAAAGACAAGGCCGATTTTGAAACTTATCGCACCGGGATTTCCTGCATGATTTTGTTGGCCCATTCAATGAGACTGGTAGAAGAAGCAGAAATCGATCAAGCCGTAACTGAAGGATGGGAAGCGATCTACCGGCTGTATCATGAGGTCGTTGCCAAGATCAAGGGCCACCTCAACGAAGAGTCAATGCGTATTGCAGGGGTTGGTGAGGAGCATGAAGACTTCGAGCAAATAAGCTTTGAAATGCAGCAAAATAAAAGCGAAGGGGTGTTCTTGGTGTTAGGCGTTTATCCGAGATTCTCCCAATTTTCCTTGTTGGAAATGGATCGTGAGCTTGCAAGAGCGGTGGCCGGTTGCCTGGAATGGACGATCTTCAATGGCGGCATTGGATTGACGGTCGATGACTTGTCCGAGCACTGGATGATGATGGGGGATGAACTGGAAGCGCTGGAGGAGACATTGGAAACTCAAGGCCATCTGAGCAACGGGGAATTGGCTGAATTCTTTTTGGATAATGATGTTTATCCGTTTACCGAGATAAGCGACGAGCAGGAGTCTCTGGAAGCGCATATTGCCTACCTGAAATCGATTTTAACCAATAACTCTAAATCGGTGTTCGGTGAGTTGCCGGATATCGCTGAAATCAGGCGAATGCTATGCGGTTGGCGAAAATCCAATCGGGCTATCTACGAGAATCCCTGGATCAAATTCATTCGGGAAACGATCAAACTTTGGAAGTGGATTGAAAAATCAGGGTTGAAAGCATCGGAATCTAACCTGTACCCATGCAACGAAAGTCATGGCGATGTCTGTTTGGATTACGGTCATGTCATCGGCTTTGGTTTCGGTTGGGAAGAAGCAGTTGTGAGCGATGTTTATGACAACATCGGACAAGCCGGAGAAAATCCGGAAGGGATTATTCGGTTGCATCCGCTTGCATGTTCGGAAGTCGGTGAGAGACTAATTTTGTTGGCCAAGTCGAGAGGGTTGATTCGATTGGCCGAGGTTATTAATTCAGCGTTGGAGGCTAAGAGTGAAACCTAACGATTTTTTCGAGTTTTACCAAGGCGAAAAGCCAAGCATTGTGCAAAAACATGCCATTTTGATCCATCAAGCCAAGGCACTTTCAGATACTAATGCTCAGTATCGAGCCAGTGATTTTCTGGCGTCGATGCACGATTTCGTGACGAATGAGCAAGGGGAGTCGGTCATCGGTGCCGGTCGCTTGATGTCGAAGGAGGATGTGGAATCGGTGCTGCGGTCAATGCTGGAAATGGGTAAAAGAAAAATCAGCCTTTTGCCACCGAATGTGGTGTCGATTTCCGAAAGCCATCTCGCCTGGACGGTTCCAGCCCAGGTTCGCCCCATGCTGTTCAATATGACCGGAATGCCGATGAAAAAGATCGATTTGCCTTGGCCAAGGTTGCTGATGGTCGCCAATCGTAATGGGAAACTGGCGGTGGCAGCGTTAAAAACAAACGGCAGGGTCGGTGCCAAAACAAAACTATATCATGCGCCGTTAATGAATGTGTATGCCAATGGCAATGTCTGCACGGGGTCAGCGACATTACACGACGAATGCGGGATCGAGCAGATTAAAGCGTGGGAATCGGTCATGTTCGATAGCGCCTTCTCCCATGTCAACAATCCGTCAACCCTTTTCCTGGCCGGGTATAAGAGCAAGGCGGTCGATAACAACGCTCATTATCGGTTCTGGCTTTCCCTGTCCAAGAAAAAGGTGGACAAATTTCCGACTGAACATTTGAATCCTTTGCGGTATGGCGTAGAGGGTTTTATCGAAAATCATGCTTAAAACTTGGTGATTCAAATGGGTAACACGCAAGATGCAATTAACAGGGTTTGTGACTATCGAGGCCTACCTAAAATTAGAAAAGGCGCCAAGTGTCTGGTTGACGGAAAAGAAGGAGTTATATTCGGCGGAAATCATTCGGCCAATTTTAATGTGAAATTTGCCGATACAGGACGGGTTTTAAATTGCCACCCGGAATACAAGATGACCATTTTTTTGCCAAACGGCGATATTTTGTACCAAAGTAAAGATGGGTAGAGGAAAACCAAAATGAGCGAATTAGAAGCGTGGTCAACTAACAACGAAGATTTCAATTACAGTTCACTTGAAGAGTTAATCGACAGCAATAGCGGCGAGCTTGCAGTTGGGCAAAGGATATATGTTGGGGATGGCCGGAAACCTAAATTAAGCGAGCTTTGTGATGCCGATGCTGTTATCGAGCTGATGCAAAACAGAGGCTTAGATATTGGCGGTGAATACGCGGATAGCTTTATGGACGATGTATCGGTAGAAGCAAAACAGGAGCTTGATGATCTATTAAAAAGCTGGATGCAAAAGCACGTCACGATCAACTTCTACACTGTACATGATGCGCGTGAGTATGTCCTGACCAGCAAGGATTTGCAGGAATAAACCCGTTTCATATTGAAAATTCAATTAACAAAAAAGGCAAAATGCTAAGTCCAGAAGAGTGGCTGATCAAGTTTATGTCATGAACGATGAAATTATTATCTTTCAATTGCAAAAATGCTTCGATCTCAAAACAAACCGTGAAGTAGCTAATTTTCTGGGGCTATCAGAGTCAATGGTTTCTAAAATATTGAAGGGAAAGAAAAGTTTGAGCTTTCATTATCGCTTAAAGATACTCAATAAATTTGGATTTATGAGAGATTTGACCGAAGAAATTCGCCCTGATCGATTAGGAAAGAAACTAACTGGACTGAGTATTGCTAGTGCCCAAAAGCAAGCAGAAAAAGTGCTGCATAATGAGTCTTGCTTAACTAATTTTCATATAATTCAAGAAGAATTTCTTAATGATTCTGAAATAAAAACACTTACAAATAGGGGAACGATGTCCTCAAATCAATATTGCTCACATTTGATTAAAGCGTTTGAAAGATTATTTCAGTTTAAAAATAACGAAAGCCTTGCCGAAGCCTTGGGTATTGACTCATCAACCGTCAGCAATATCAAAATGGGTCGTCAAGGCATTGGCGAAGAGTCTTGCTTAAAAATTCTTTATCGGATTGAGGGGGATTTTGATCTTAACTTCGTTGAACGAGTGACTTCCTCAACTGAGCTTTTGGCTGAATTAATTGACGCGTAGCATGATTAACTACCTCACCGATCGGCGCGATCAAATCGTTTTTGAGGAAACGCCAACCCTAATGCAGCCATTGCACGGCGAAGCGTTACCGAAACCGGAAACAGGCAAGCATCGGTTCGTAATTGCCAGTGATGGTGTGTATGTGGAAGCGGTTAATCAGGTGCTTGATGTTAGGTTGCCGGTAGCGAAGTCGGGAATCAAATTGCCCTATGGGCAAATAGGCGCGGTCGGCATCTGTTTGGTGAACGGAAAGATTCCGAAACAGATTTTGCAAGCTGTCTGCGAGAAGACCTTCCTTTTTGCACCGAAGGAGTGGGCTGGATTGGTGGTGTGGGACAAAATCCGCAAAGAATACGCACTGTATGAGCCGGAGGTAATTTCGTTTAGTGCGGGTCATATTTCCTATCGGAATGTCCTTCCGGATAAGTATAATTTGGTCATGGATCTGCATTCGCATGGAACTGTGCCGGCGTTCTTTTCCAAAACAGACGATAAGTCAGATAACGGCGGCTTTTATATCGCAGGAGTTGTTGGGAATTGCGATTCGGGTGAGCCTACCTTTGCCACAAGAATCGTGGTCAATGGGCATTTCTTTGAGAGTCCCGATTTTCGAAAGTTTTTTAATTGAAATTGGTCAAGAATGGCAGGAATATCAGAAGATGAAGAGCGAGCCAAAGCTAAAAACTGATTCAAATGTTTCGAACGCGGATTTGCTGGATAAGCTCAAAGAAGGCTTTGACTATAAAACTGATGTCGAAGTTGCTGGATTCCTGGGTCTCAACAAGGACACGGTTAGTCAGATTCGCCAAGGCTTGCAAGGCTTGAGCATTGCGCAAAGATTCAAAATCATGGATAGGTTGGCTAGCATCCAAATACGTAATTTGCTCGAAAAGATTGCGCCGGATCATTTATCTCGAGAGGTTCATAGACTCAGTTTGGATGGCGCGGAGGGATTAGCGTTTGACGAGATCGAGGCAGGCGAACCAGAAGAAATTGATGTCAAACTGATTGATTTATTCAAGTCGTATGGACAGAAGCTGAACTTGGTTCATACAGACCGACAAATGGCTGATTTTCTTGGTTTGAAAAGAGCCACGATATCGAGTGTTAGAACCGGAAAAAGTAAACTGGGTCCGTTACCCCGTTTGCGAATGCTCAAGGCCATTAATCCTGAGACAGGCATCGAGCAGGTTCTAAACGGAATCGATTCAAACAAGTCGCTTCACGATCTAATCGAAAAGCACATTGAGCTTCAGTCGAATTGTGAGGTAATAAAGTGAAATTGAACGTGATATAACTTCATGGCAGGAATTTCAGAAGATGAAGAGCGAGCTAAAGTTAAAAACTGATTCAAATGTTTCGAACGCGGATTTGCTGGATAAACTCAAGCATCTGTTTGGGTATAAAGCAGACGCTGGAATCGCAAGGTTTCTAGGCGTAACTAAAGAGACCATAAGCCAGATACGACGTGGAGAGATGGGATTAAGCATAAACCAGCGGTTAAAAGCCATGGACAGACTAGATATCGTTAGTACTCCTGGTTTATTGGAGAAAATCAGCCCCGAGTATTTGTCTAGTGAACTGCTTAGGCTCAGTTTGCGTGGCGCTGAAAGACTAGCGCTTGATGAGTTTGAGAAGGGCGAGCCAACAGCCGTTGATACAAAACTCATAGAGCTGTTTAAAGCATTTGGACAAGATGAAAACTTGTTCACCGTAGACCAGGAAATGGCCTCATTCCTGGGTTTGAAAAGAGCATCCATTTCTGGAGTTAGAACCGGAAAAAGTAAACTGGGTCCGTTACCCCGTTTGCGAATGCTCAAGGCCATTAATCCTGAGACAGACATCGAGCAGGTTCTAAACGGAATCGATTCAAACAAGTCGCTTCACGATCTAATCGAAAAGCACATTGAGCTTCAGTCGAATTGTGAGGTAATAAAGTGAAATTGAACGTGGATTTCAGTGATCTGTACAAAAACGTAGAAGAAATGGGAGCCGAGTTGGTTGACATCGATCTCAAGCTTTCCGATGAGAAAATCTCAGTCAGTTGTGCAGGCGAAGATTTAAGCGAAAACCCGATGGATGCTACCGGCCAGGAGAAACATACTCAGAACAAATCAACATAACACTTCGAGGATGTTTCCGTAACGGTCGCCCATTCGCTCTGCAGGCTCTTGAATATTCTGTCCACGAACTTTTCATCCTCAGCGGCTTGGTGGCCAACATAGCCGGTGCCTTGCCTGAAGGTTTCATAACTCAAAAGCAAATCCGGGTTTGTTTGGTCAAATCCGACAGGAATCCGTTCGCTTGGCATTGGCGTCAAGGCCACGTCACCATTTCTGGAAACCCAAAGGACATGATGACCGATGGTATCGTCGCAAGCAGAAAATATGGCTTTTAGCTGTTGTCTTGTTGGGTTGTGGTTGAGGTTCATGGGTTGTCGCTGGCCAAAATCAGTGTATCACAACAATCTTCGCACAAAACCAAAAGAAATAAGGGCTATTTGCATTCTGGGGTTGGAAATCAGAATGATTCATGTTTTTTAATAGCTCAGTTTTGTGCAAAACATAGTTGGATCGTTGATGAGCGCGATAGCTTGTTATGTGCAATAGTTGGTTGGGCTGTCAATGCTCGTTAACGGCCATCACTTGTCGGTCGGGATGACTATTTAATTTCAACGATTAATACATTCTATAATCCAGTCGAATGTCCGGTATCCGGCGAGCAAATTGAAATTATCACTGTGTCATAACGGCCAATTTGCGACATTCAGGTTGCTGAAAGGCATTGTTCACTAATGGCTGGTTTTGATTGTGAAGCTGACTTTTAGGTTCTAGCCCCGTTATTCCGGGCATTCCAAATTGGAAGCAACAAACGCCGGTAATAAGCAAGAGAAACTGAGTTATCCACTGCCAATTTCAGCTTCCGTTGCGATACCGTATTTATGGTGTTCAATTATCCGAATTTCAGAATTGAAGGTCAGGGCAGCGGTTTATAAGCCAGCAGTTTGGCCAATGTCTCAAGAATCGCGCTACGGGGATGAGCCCGTTGCCAAACCAGTGCAATAGTCCGGCTAGGGCGTTGGTGGATGTTGATATATCGAATGTCTTTATCATCGGGTTGAACGGCGACGGATGGCATTAGCGTGACACCGACACCGTTCTTAACCATGAAACGCAAAGTTTCCAGGCTGGATGCCCGGAAGTCGTGTTCCACGAAGCGGGAAGGATTGCACAATTTCAACGCCTGATCCCGCAAACAGTGGCCCTCATCCAGCAATAGCAGATTCTCCTTTGCCACCATGCCTAAGTCCACCTCCTCCAAATCGGCAAGGGGATGGTCGGCGCATACGGCCAAGGTAAATGGGTCTTCAAATAGTATTCGGCATTCCAGTAGCTCATGCTCTATGGGCAGGGCTAATAAAGCGGCGTCGAGTTTTTTGCCCAGCAGCAAATCTATTAACAAATTGGTTTTTTCCTCGACCAGCTGTAACTTGAGATCCGGATAGTGTTGCTTGATACGGAATACATACTCCGGCAGCACGTAACTAGCCAGAGAAGGAAACGCCCCCAGCGACAGCATGTTGCGATGCCGATCGCTGGCATGGGTGGCGATTTGCCGAATGCTCTGAACGTCAGCGAGAATTCTTCTCGCAATCGGCAAAATCTCTTGGCAAGTTTCCGTCACTTCAACGCTATTTTTCTCGCGCACGAACAGGTCTACGCCCAAATAATCCTCTAGTTTTTTGATCTGAGTGCTCAACGTTGGTTGGCCTATCGAGCATTGGTCGGCCGCCTGACTAAAATTTCTTAATTCCGCTACCGCCACCAGGTAGCTCAAATCACGCAAGTTCATCGCTAATTATCCCCTTCAGGGTGTGTTGTTTGGCAAAAAGCCGGACAATTTTAAATAGTACCACCTTGCGATTGCAGTCTATTGATTTGAAAAATGGGGCTATCGATGAAATGAATTTCAAAATATCTGCATAATCCGATTAAATAGATTCGTCGGAATGATCAATTAGCGGATTTTTAATTCGTTGATTCGCCCATTACCAATAAAAAGTTCGATAAAAATCGACGGTGCCATATTGATCGCTTCCGCTACCTGAAGCGCCATTGGCATGATTTTTAGCATTCACCCACAACCAGGAACAAAGGTGCACTATGAAAACGAAACAAATCTTCCTGGCTTCCGCACTTGCGGTAGCCATAACCGCAGCGTTGAATGCCAGCCCGGTATTTGCCGAAATGCAACCGACAACTAACAGCTTTTGGTGGCCGGAGCAACTGGACTTGAAACCGCTACGCCAGAATTCCACCGAGTCCAATCCGCAGGGCAAAGCTTTTAACTATGCCGATCAGTTCAAAACCCTGGACCTGAAAGCGGTGAAAAAAGACATCGCCAATGTATTGCATACTTCCCAGCCCTGGTGGCCGGCAGACTATGGTAACTACGGGCCATTTTTCATTCGCATGGCCTGGCATAGTGCCGGCGTTTACCGTATTTTCGACGGACGCGGCGGCGCGTCTGGTGGTCAGCAACGCTTCGAGCCACTCAATAGTTGGCCGGATAACGTCAGTCTGGACAAAGCCCGCCGCCTGTTGTGGCCCGTCAAGCAAAAATACGGCGCCAAACTATCCTGGGCCGATTTGATGGTGTTGGCGGGTAACGTCTCGTTGGAAGAGATGGGCTTCAAAACCATCGGTTTTGCCGGCGGCCGAGCCGACGACTGGGAAGCCGAGATCGTCAATTGGGGCTCGGAAAAGAAATTCCTGGCCGACCAGCGCCACGATGATAAAGGCGAACTGGCCAAGCCGTTGGGGGCCACGCAAATGGGACTGATCTACGTTAACCCGGAAGGGCCGGGCGGCAACCCCGATCCGTTAGCGGCTGCCAAGCACATCCGCGATGCCTTCGGCCGCATGGCGATGAATGACGAAGAAACGGTAGCACTGATCGCCGGCGGCCATACCTTCGGCAAGGCGCATGGCGCCCATAAGCCGGACGAATGCGTCGGCAAGGAACCCGCCGCTGCCGGCATTGAAGAGCAAGGCTTGGGCTGGGCCAACAAATGCGGCAGCGGTCATGGCGTCGACACAGTCAGCAGCGGCCTGGAAGGCGCCTGGTCGACCAATCCGACCCGTTGGACCCACGACTATTTGACTTGGCTGTACACCTTCGATTGGCAGCAAACCAAGAGCCCGGCCGGTGCCACGCAATGGATTCCCAAGGACGGCAAAGGCGAAAACTTTGTGCCGGACGCGCACGATCCCAATAAACGCCACGCGCCGATCATGTTCACGACGGACATTGCTTTAAAAATGGACCCGGAGTATCAAAAAATCTCCAAACGCTTTCTGGATAACCCAAAGGAGTTCGAGCTTGCGTTCGCCAAGGCCTGGTTCAAGCTTACCCACCGCGACATGGGGCCAAAGGCCCGCTACGTGGGTGCCGAAGTGCCGGCCGAAGACTTCATCTGGCAGGATCCGATTCCCCAAGTCGATCACAAACTGATCGACGCCAAGGATGTCGCCAAATTGAAATCTACCATTTTGGCTTCTGATTTGACAATACCGGAACTGGTCAGAACCGCCTGGGCGGCGGCAGCGACTTTCCGTGGTACTGACATGCGCGGCGGCGCCAACGGCGCGCGGATTCGATTGGCACCGCAGAAGGATTGGGAAGCTAACGATCCTGCCGAACTGGCTAAGGTACTGGCTCGCCTGGAAACCATCCAGAACGATTTTAACCGCACGATAAAAGGCGGCAAGAAAGTCTCGCTGGCTGACGTGATCGTGTTAGGCGGTTCGGCTGCCGTGGAAGAAGCCGCGAAGAAAGCTGGTGTCAAGGTGCAAGTAGCGTTCAAACCAGGCCGGATGGATGCCTCGCAAGAACAAACCGACGTACATTCAGCAGCAGTGCTGGAACCCAAAGCCGACGGCTTCCGCAACTACTTCGCCAAGGATAATGCGCTGTCGCCAACGGAAATGCTGGTCGAACGCGCCAACTTCCTGACCTTGAGCGTCCCGGAAATGACCGCGCTGGTCGGCGGCATGCGCGCCCTGGATGCCAATACTGGGCATGTCAAGCACGGCGTATTCACCAGCCGGCCGGGTACCTTGACCAACGATTTCTTCGTCAACCTGCTCGATATGTCGACAAAATGGAGCAAGTCGGCCACCGAGGGAATCTACGAAGGGCGGGATCGGGCAACTGACCAAGTCAAATGGACGGCTACTCCTGTCGACCTGATCTTCGGCTCCAACTCGGAATTGCGGGCGGTGGCGGAAGTTTATGCTTCGAACGATGCCAAGGAAAAATTCGTGCAGGATTTTGCCAATGCCTGGACCAAAGTGATGGACTTGGATCGTTTCGACAAACGCTGATTTAAGCTTGCTAGGCACCCAATCTGACCGTAAAAAAGTCAAGTTGGGGGGCCTGCTAAACTAAAGGACTGGAATATCACAAGAACCAGACAATCAGTAACATTTAATCCTAATGTCGCCTCAGGGTCGATTTAGCTCCTTCATTTCTAACGGGGGACAGAGTTTCTAGGCGCCTAATGTGTGTTGATCAATTCTTTTCCGTGTCGATCGTTTTGGATTTAATCTCTGAATGTTCCGGTTTTAGGCTAATTCCACTTCCAGTACTTTAATCTCAACCTGCAAGCCCGCAGCAGTAGCCATATTCACCAGGGCATCCAGTCCAAACAAATTGATTTTGCCACGCATCAGGTCAGAAACTCGGGGTTGAGTGACGCCTAACAACTTGGCGGCATCGGCTTGGGTGAGATCGGCGCGGGTGATGTGGTTTTTGATGGCCATCATCAGTGTGGAACGCAATTTCATGTTTTCCGCTTCCTGCGGCGTGTCCTCGATGGCATCCCATACGCTGGCAAATCGTTGAGTGGTCATGGCTTCAACTCCTTTACTAACTCTAAATATCGTTTGGTGGCTAAGTCCAGGTCGGTTGTGCTGGTCTTTTCCGTTTTCTTCTGGAAACAATGCAGCACATACACCGCATCGGCAAACTTGGCGACATACAGCACACGGAATGCTCCGGCTGAATCACGAATCCTGATTTCCTTCACGCCCTGGCCGACCGTATTCATCGGTTTCCAATCGTCCGGCTCCTGGCCGTGCTGCACTTTGTCGATTTGAAATCCTGCTTCACGTCGTGCTGACAGCGGAAACGTGCGCAGATCTTCTAACGACCGGCCTCTAAATTCGACGGTTTTGGTGATTGTCATAGAATAAATTATACAATACTTTGTATGATTTTAGAAGCGATTTACAGGCTTGACCCCTCCTTCAAAAACGGACTGATCAAGCAGGTAACAAAATGAATGAGGTTAGACTTGGTGTTTCAATCTAACAAAGCAAATTTATTCGGATGCAAATTCCCTACGCTCCGTTTGCGACGTTGAATGACAGTTAATTAAATACCTGCCGACATTGAGCGCAAAGCTTTGAACGTCAACTTGGGGTCGTTATTGTCAGTAGACTGTCCCTTATTTTACTCAGCATGAATGACCGCTTTTGAATAAATTCAAGTGATTTGTGTGGGTCAGGATGGGCTGGTTTAAACCATAAACATTGGCAGATTTGAGGAAGGATAAGCCGGTCATTAGAGACTGAAATTCCTTATGGCCTAAAAATGAAGGAATTGTTGTCGTACCCCAGGCTGATTTAACTGTCGTCTAATAGGGGCTATTCGGCTAGACTAATTAGAACTTAACGAAATTCTTGTCGAATAAAAAATAGTACGTATATCCATTAATTTAACGTGTTAGTGAAATGGAATAGTTGCCTTTTCTGGGCTTTTGGCATAAATAGCCATATTGATATAGGCGAATTCAACCCAAAACTTATTATCGATACTGGTGGAAGTTCTGAACCTTATTCCTGAACATTCCTAATTGCGGGCTATTGCTTGATTTGACGGCCTGACTCGATAAATAAACTTGCACGACAATTATCATCGACCGGGCAAAGCAGTTCGGTTTACATAAAGCGATGAAAGAAGTCATGCAGACGATGCAAGACTCTCGCATGGGCAGCTATGAATTTAGGGGGGGCGTCAAGGTGAACTGCGGTTTGTAAGGATTCTGCCGCCTGTCTTAGCGCCCTTTGAGTACAGTGTCATCTTCACTACACCCTATGTATTGCTTAGCCCGATAAGCTTGGTTGGGAAGCGTATCTTAACCGCACCATCAGCGACAACAAAACCAAGACAACGGCAAACTCTCTGGTAAATTTGATGAAACAGGGCTTGTCAGATACTTATTGGAATGAGACTATTTTTCATGCCTATATGAATCACCAACCAGACGTTATTTATCTTCAAGGCTTGCCCGATGTCAGTTCCTCCAGACCCGATCACACCGATGCGCCCAAGATTGCATCACTATTACCGGATAGTCCTCTATAAGCCAATAGCGTTGACCGGTCGTCAATGAACACCATTACCGAAGTTTTGACCGGTATTGTCAGCCGGGTGACTTATCACAACCCGACAACGGGCTGGTCGGTACTGCGAGTTCAACCCTTTCAATCGCCGCAACAACAAGAAACCGTCACGGTTCATCAAACCAAAGTCTTTGCCGGCGCCACGATGGAATTTCGCGGCGCCTGGACCCTTGATCATAAATATGGCCGGCAATTCAAAGCCACCGAAGCCATTGAAAAGAAGCCGGCGACGACGGCCTCTATTGAAAAATATCTGGGTTCGGGCCTCATTAAGGGGGTGGGTCCGCAAACGGCAAAACAAATTGTTAAGTATTTCCAGAAAGAGACCCTGACTATCTTTGAAAATGAGATCCATCGCTTAACCGAAGTCCCGGGCATCGCCCAAAAGAAACTAAAAATAATAGAGCAGGCATGGACTGAGCACCGTGCTATCAGAGAAGTGATGATGTTTCTGCAGGGTCATGGCATCAGCACCTTGTTTGCGGTGCGCATTTATCAAGAATATGGCGATAAAGCGATTGCAATGGTCACCGAAGATCCCTATCGGCTGGCGAATGATATTTATGGGATTGGCTTTTTCTCAGCGGATAAAGTGGCACTGAGTATTGGCTTGGCGGTAAACAGCCAACCCCGCATGCTGGCAGCTATCAAGCATGTCTTGGCCGCCAGTCGTGAGCACGGCCATTGTTATCTGACCGCGCCCCAGATCAATACCGGCATCATTGAACTGATTGACATAAACCTGGGGGAGCGGTTAAACGAGTATCTGGGTTTAATGCAACAAGCCGGTCAGCTGTGTACCCGACGTCTGAACAAAGATACTGTGGAAACTATCGGCTATTACTCAAAGACCCTTTTTTATGATGAAACCGCTGTCGCAGCCCTGCTGCGGGGAATGAAGCAGCCTGTTGCCAGTGACCCAAAGAGAATTGCCCAGTGGGTCGCCACCTATTGCCAGCGTAAACACATCACGTTAAGTGATGAACAAGCCCGCGCCGTTAACGGCGTGGTGCAACACCGTTTTTCAATACTGACGGGCGGACCTGGCTGCGGTAAAACCACGACGACCTTAGTCATCGTTCGTCTATTGGAGGCCATGAACAAGACCGTTTTACTGGCTGCGCCTACGGGACGTGCTGCACAGCGAATGAGCGAGGTGATCGGCCGAGAAGCTAAAACCATTCATCGACTGCTGGAATGGAAAGGCGGTGAGTTCCAGATGAATGAAACCTCTCAATTAAAAACCGATGTCCTGATTGTCGATGAAGGCTCGATGTTGGATATCAGTTTAACGGCCTGTTTATTAAAAGCGGTACCTCCTGGCTGTCAGGTGCTGTTTATCGGCGATCCGGATCAATTACCTGCTGTCGGCGCAGGCAATGTCCTTAAGGATATGATTGCTTCTGAAGTGATCCCCTGTTTTCGATTGACGCAGGTTTTTCGTCAGGCGCAAGCCTCCTTGATCATCCAGTATGCGCATCAGATCAATCAAGGACAAACACCGGCTATTGAGTCACCGTTTAAAAACCCTGAGCTCTGGCACAAAAAAGCCGATTGTTTGTTCATTGATTCGGATGAGGCCACTCAAGAGCAACTCGGGTTTATTAACCGCGTGAAACGCCATTTTGATTGGAAAAACCCCGAGTTGGAAAACCTGGTTGCCGATCAGTCACCGTTCGAGTTCAGAATCGAAGAGGCCATCCAATCCGCTTATGAAGTGGACTTTGTGGTCCCTGATAAATTCAAACATGTGGATATTGAGCAATTAACCCAAACAGAAGCGCAGGTTGATGCGCTGAAAGCGGTGGTCAAGAAAATTCATCCGTGGTCTTCACTGCATTATGGCCTTTCTGCTGTTGATACCGTGGTTAAGCTCTATCTTGAATGGATCCCTAAATACCATGGCCAGGCTACAGAAATTCAGATTTTAACCCCCATGACCCGGGGCAGTCTGGGCTCTGCCCATCTAAATCAGGTGATTCAGGCAAAAGCTAACCCACCCGCTGAAAACAAGTGTCAATTGAAAGTGGGGGAACGACTCTTCAGAGAAGGGGATCGGGTGATTCACCGTCGGAATAATTATGATCTGAATGTCTTCAATGGGGATATTGGCAAAATTGTGTCAATAAATAATGAGGAATTGACCGCTGTGGTGACTTTTTATCCGGATCACAGAGCCGTACACTATAAGAAAGAAGATATTATGGAACTTGATCTTGCGTATGCGATTACCATTCATAAGTCTCAGGGCAGCGAATTTAAAGCGGTTATTATTCCTATCCTTAGCCAACATTTTAAAATGCTTTATCGTAATCTTGTCTACACAGGCTTAACGAGGGCAAAAAATTTAGCGGTCTTTGTCGGCACCCGAAAAGCCTTATCCATGGCGATACGACAACAGGATGTAAGCCAGAGACAGACGGCTTTAGAGGCCTTGATTAAGGCATGAGTCGTTAGGGCCGGATATATAACCCACCTACAGTGGATCTTGAAATTCAGACCCTGGTTTAAGCCATTCCGCAAAAAGCCAAGGTTGCTCTGGAGTATGTCGTCCATCCTATACCAGTGACGCAATGGAAAAAGGAAGGCCGGCCGTCTTTTTTGAAGGAAAGCGGTACCAAAAATGGTCAATGCCCGTACTCTCCACTTTTTTGGTTGTCAATTTTGTATACTGTGACTGCTTTTTTCCGGCTTAACGCTACTTAACCGAAGGGCACTACTTGCACTGCTGCTTCATTGATATTATTCCTCTAACGGCTGCGACTCTAAACTACCCCTATTAAATCAAACAATGGCTAAGGTAAAAAAGAAGCTGACAACGGCTCAAAAGCGTGCAAGAAAAAGGACAAAAGAAGAAAATCAAAAGAAGTACCTCTGGGTATTCCTAAATGGCAAGCAAGTAAAAATCAAAAGACCGCCTATGATCGAAGGAATTGATGCTGACGAGTACATCCAGCAAAATGCTGATCCCATTTGGCTGCATCAAAACGGCTTGTGGGAATACATAAAGGACGAGGGAGAAAAGCACGAAGCCGATACTGAGGACAGGGATAAACGGTAATGCCATTTTTTTAAATGGGCAAATTTTCCAAACGCTGACAAGCCGAAAACGATAAATTGAATGTCTCAGCTCGATAATCAAAACGCTCCAGCACAGCTTCCGGACAAGAGCCTTTTTTGTGGTTACGCGCATAATATCGAACAACACCGGCAAAATCTAAACGACATCGTTGAGTCGCATCTTGATGAGGCTAAAAATCGGGTCACGCCAGTGTATTTGACCTATTTTTCTTCCCCGCGTGTTGTCTTAAGCCGCCATTGGCGCCACCGAGGCGATATTCCCAAGGAGTTAGCTACCCTGCCTCGTTCAGCATGGGGCTTTATCAAGTCAGCCGCTACCCGTAAGAAAAATCAACTCAATTCTGTTGCTTTATCGGGTAAGCAAAATGAGTTGTATACCGCGATTGAAGTTGAATTGCTTGATTTACCCGGCTTGGACAAAAAGCTTCAGGATTATGTTGCTCATTATCAAGCCAATTTCGAGGCCCAATTGAGTGGTTTACTTGACGGACTGCCAACCCATCAGCGTGAAGCAGTTGAGAGACAACTCGCCCATCATATTGAACGAATGACGCTTCCTGTTGAAGGTTCGCGAGAAGCCTTGATGTTTTTATTGACCGGCTTACTCGGGAAGGGTCTGGGAGCCAGCGGCTTTGGCAGCAGCGTCGCTACAGGGCAGGCTGCTGCAACAGCGCTTTATACCAGCAATCTGTCCTGGTGGGGCAGTCTATGGGTGAGTCTAACCGGAGTTCCTGCTTGGGTAGGTTGGGTTGGGGCAACCAGCGGATTAATGGCAACACTCATCATCGCGCCTTTTTTATCACCATTGCTGGACGTTGGCATCAATCGATTTCGAGGCAAAAAAATGTTACGTGAAATCATTGAGCAAGTGAGGACGCGTGTCATCAAACCGCCGAACGACGCAGTGGATGTTTTAGGCAAGCTGGCGGTCTATCTGCAACTACTTCCCGACATTATTTATTTTGCCGCAAAGATCAAGCCCTGATTGAGATAGTGTAAACCTTTTTCCAGGCACCATCGCCTTGAAAGGCGAGTCATGGTGATTATGTGGCGGAATGGGTGGCGATAGGGATTAGCCAAAAGTTTATTGAGGGTATACGGAAGATGTTGTAACACTTTGTGTCTGACTTTCGAACCGACAATTTTTCGAGAAGATCGCCGACAGCAGCGCACCTAGTAGTACGTTTCATTAAAATATCTACATATTATGGTGGGCTAGTCGAGCCGAAAAAAACCTATAAAATAGGCATTCAGCAAGCTCATGCTGAGTGAATTAATTGTACGCTTTTTGGTGAAACGAACTAATAGCTATTTGTGCAGGCCACGACTGACCGCTTTATGGTAATGAATATAGCAGAATGAAGTTTGGGAATCGGCCAAAACCGGACAGACAGCTTTGAATTTTAAAATTGTGATGTTTTTATAAGTCATCTGCTATAGCAGATGCTTATACTGAAGTTTAGAATAGAGCTAGAACTAATAATTAAACATGATAAAAACTAAAAAGCCTCAATTTGGCGAACTACCGGCCAAGCATAGTTTTGTAATCAATCCATATCCGGATATGCGTATCACAAGCTGTCCCATGTGCGAACGCAAAACCGGACAACGGAAAGTTCCGCTGTTGATCCACATTAATCCTATGCATTTAATAGCTCTGAATTACACCTGCCGTTACTGTAAATCATGTGATTTGCTAATAGCTCATAAACATGAAATTGAGCATTTATTAACTGACCTGTTTAGCCAAACAGAGCCCGAGACAGTTGGAAATGAATATCTGATCATAGGGACGGTAGATAAAAACTCATGGCTGGAGAATCTCCAACAAACCAAACCATTACGAGAAACACTAGCGCATGTCAGCGACTTTGTTGTATTTCATCAAGAGTTGCGCGTAACTAGACCTGGTTGGTACGCGACTGGTCAAAAGGCCCCAAAAATGGAACCCCCTCCATCTCATGAGTGGGTAAAATCCGGAGCTATAAAACACCAAAAATAGTTTTAGTAGTGTATATCATGTCTTTCATGAATAAACTGTTTGGATGACAGCTTTGGGTCGGTAACGAGCATTGGCAGTCCAACCAACTATTGCGCATAACAAGTCAGTGCATTTTTAAACGATCCAACCGGATTTTGCACAAAACGGCGTGATTAAAAAGCATGAGCCGTTCTGATTTCCAACCCTAGAATGCAAATAGCCGAAATAAGCAAAAAAAGATTCAAATAGGATTTTGAAAGCCCATCAAACAAGAAGTTGGAGTCTGACGGTTAATCGTGACTTGCATGATCGATCGCCCATGTTAGAAATATCATTAACAAATCGATTTTTCTTTGCGAGGCAACATGACAAACCATATCGTCAAACCCTTCAAATTCTGCACGCCCGATCACTGGCTGCGTCGATGCGTTAATATTTGTCTGATGGGTGTCGGCGGTACCGGCTCTGAAGTCTTAACCAGTCTCGCAAGGATAGATTACGCTATCAGAGAGCTTGGTCATCCAGGCCTGCATGTAACGGCATGGGACGGAGATGTTGTTGAAAGGCCCAATATAGGACGACAAGCATTCTTTCCTGCCGATCTTGGGCATAATAAAGCAATAGTCACCATTCGAAGAATCAATTATTTGTTCGGGCGTGATTGGGTGGCCATGCCCCGCATGTTCGCTATTGACAGAGATTGCAACGGTTTGAACTGTGATCTACTGATTACCTGCGTCGATGTGGCACAATTCCGCGCCGACTTGGCAACGTGCAACAATAATCGCTATTCGAGTTGCGTTTGGCTGGATTGTGGGAACGGTGAAAGCACTGGGCAAGTCATTTTGGGAAGGCTTGGTCATGCCAGTGAGAATCCGGTCAAACTGCCTTCCGTATTCGATTTCCACCCGGAGTTGGATGGTATGATGGATCACAATACGCCATCTTGCAGCATGGAAGAAGCCCTGGCTAGTCAGGATTTGCCGATCAATCGTGCCATAGCCAACGTGGCAATGCAGTTGATCTGGTCACTTCTGCGGCATGGCGGATTAAATCATCAAGGAGCTTTTGTGGATATCCGAAATGGAACGCAGACGCCGATCAATATTTTTGAATAATGGAATTAAAGCAGAATGACTGATCAAGTTCTCAAAAAAGTTGCCGAGAAAATAGCCAAATGCCTAGCTCTGGCATCATCCGATAACCCGGCTGAAGCGGAAGCAGCCAGACGGCAAGCTGAAGCCCTTATGCGCAAACACGGATTGAACTGTGACGATGTTTCGGCTGCAAAGGTGCAAGAAATCGATGTGAATACAGGCTCGCATAGACCACCTGTTTATTTAATGCATTTGGGTGGACTTATCGCCCGAGCATTCTCTTGCGAAATGGTATCGACTACTCGAAATGATGGGTTCGGTAACCGGGCAAGTTTTATGACATTTTTCGGCGTAGGCGTTAAACCAGAACTGGCCTCGTACACATTCGACGTGCTTCGACGACAGATCATTAAAGACAGAAAAGCCTACCAAACAACACTTGGTCGATACAAACGATCGAATAAAATCAGAATGGCCAATCTGTTTTGTACGGCATGGATCGATCGAATCGCCAAACAAGTCCAGGACTTTTCGGGGAGCGAACAAGAAAAGATTGCTATTGATGCATACAAATCGCGAAGATGGGGTGACGATCTTGAGCAAGACAAACGAAAGCGGCCTAATATCGAGAGAGAAAGTGATGTCAAAGCGTTACAAGCCGGTTTTGATGCTGCAAAGGACATATCCATTCACCGACCGGTGCAGACCAAAGCAGGTAAACAGATAGGGCAAATAATGGAGGGTAATTAATTGCCGGTCAAAACCATTCTATTGTTTCTTCTTTTCAGTGGCCGTTTTAGGCGGTGAGGATAACAAAGATTCAGTAGGTTTAACCGGCAACAGCAGTAGGTGTAACAACCTGCAATTGAAAACCCAAAAACCTGCAATCAGCGGATTTTTCGACCGCGATTAAATGCAACTAACTGGCGTTTAAACCGAGATTATTTGCAACTGAACCTGCAAACCAATCACATCAACCTGCAATCATCCGCCGCAAACCAGGATTATTTGCAACTGAAACGGCAGCCTCGACCAGTACGGTTTAGGGCATCCGATTAGGGTCTGTTAAGTCAATGTTAGGCACACCACCAAGGCGTCCAGAAAACCTCCGTTTTTTGGACGCTGCATTTTTGTTTTATGCGGTGCAAAATTGGTGCTATATTGGTGTTTAACATGTTTTTGAAAGGTCAGACAATGGTAAGGCAAAGCATATCCGTATCGGAACCCAACGACGAATGGTTGAAGGCTCAAGTTGCCAGTGCAGAGTACAGCAGTAAGAGCGAAGCGATTAACGACTTAATTAGACAAGCACGGCGGCGGCAGCTTGAAATAGAGCATATTCGTTCTGAACTGATTAAAGCGGAACGAAGTGGTTTTATCGACGAGCAGCCGGAAGATTTATTGGCTAACTTCAAGGATGAAGCACGGCAAGATGGGCTGTTATAAACTTTCGAAAAAAGCCCGCACCGATTTGAAGAGAATCTGGTTATACGGCGTTAACACGCACGGAAATCAGAGAGCCGATCAATATCATCAAGGGATGCTTGATCGTTTTGCACTAATCGCAGAACAACCTTATTTATATCAGGCCGTTGACTCTATCCGTGCAGGATATAGGCGTAGTGTGTATGGCTCCGACAGCATTTATTACCGGATCAATGGCGACATAGTCGAAATCATGGCTATCTTAGGCTATCAGGGCACGGAAGACTGGCTATAACAAACTGTCGTGTATCAGCCGCCATTTTAATCTTTTGTTACCACAATAGAAAACAGCCTACTCCATCTATATGATGGGCAGATCAACGCCAAAGAACTGAGGACTGTTAACCTTGATTCGTCGTCCAACCCAGCCTATCTATTGCCTGGCTGAAGAGGCGGACATTAACCTGAGAATAAGAGACGAATCGAACCAGACATGGCCAACTAATCCTCACAAACTTTATAAATCGCCATGAATCAAATGCAACATTTGGACTATTCTTTTTGTGATGAGACAAAACTTTACTTGACTTCAGAACTAAAAAACAATGATTTCACCCAGATTGGTAGCCAAAATAGAACAAGAAGAGCCTACACTTCATTTGGCAGTCTTAATTGATGCCGATAACGCCCAAGCAGCTGTTATTGAAAATCTCCTTGCTGAGATTGCAAGATTTGGCGAAGCCACTGTAAAAAGGATTTATGGCGATTTTACATCCCAGGCAAGTTCATCATGGAAAAAAGTTCTACAAAAGTATGCCATTAAACCAATTCAGCAGTTTGCCTACACAACCGGAAAAAACGCTACAGACAGCACGATGATTATTGACGCCATGGACTTGCTCTACACACGTAAGTTTGATGGATTTTGCTTGGTTACAAGTGACAGCGACTTTACAGGTCTTGCGATGCGGTTAAGGGAAGAAGGGCTCACCGTTTTTGGATTCGGAGAGCAAAAAACTCCCGAGGCATTTCGGAATGCCTGTCACAAATTTATTTTAACAGAGTTACTTCGACCTTCACTTGATACTGAACAGGCACTTATTCTGGGTAAAACTGGAAGCGAGCAGTCTATACCTAGGCCCCAACCAGAGATCAAGGACCCCAATGTTGAGTTTCCAAAGGCATTTCTTTTGGCTGCATTAGATCAGTCTATTGATGATTCGGGATGGGCTAATTTGGGTACTTTTGGGAGCTATTTGACCAAATTACAACCAGACTTCGACTCTAGATTATTCGGATTCAAAAAACTCTCGGATTTAGTTAAGGCAAAGGTGGATTTGTTTGTGATTGAAGAGAGAAAAATCGAAGGTTCAGATCATAAGGTTTTGTATCTTCGAGCTAAGTAATTTAACGAACTGATCATCTATTCACTCCGACTTTGACATTAAGTTTCAACTCCCCTTAATAATACTCCAAAGCTGACGTTGGCTAAGGCAAAGTTTCACCAATTTGAAAAGCCTGACTGCGACCCACAACTGCCGGTCAGCTATGATTTTACGTTTTCCTAAATCGGACGGTCATGAGTCAGTCGTCGGCAGACAAACCAGTTATTTTTTAACATTGATATCTACTACATAATTAGGTTTTAAATACCCCTCTAGTAAGGCTCTCGCTATTGCATAGCTTACTGGCTTGTCTTCAGGTTCTTTTGCCTTTTTCAATAAGGCTCTCGCATTGATATACATGGTTTCGCATTGTTTACAGCTACTATCTTTCATACCTAGGGTATTGCCTTTGGTATGCAATAGTCTACCGGCCTTTATTTCTTGTTCTAAAAATTCTCTTGAATTACTCATTTTTCACTCTGATAGATATTTTCATTCGTATACCCTTCCTACGAACTGAAGGCTCTGTATTTTATATTCCAAGTTTGCAACCTTAATTTTCTTTGGAAAAGACAGCCTTAAACTTGTTAGCTGTTTCTAGATACCATTTAAAACCATCTTCGCGGTTTTGGTTTTCGAAATCGAACGGAAAAAAAGCCTGTATGCGACATGCATTTGTTTTTTCTTCCCATAACAGCCCTTCAATTGCCAGATTTTCCTCAATGGTTTCTTTATTTGAAAGGAATTCTTTAAAAAGAGTTTTTTTGTTAGGGATGTATAGTTGACAGCCAATCTGGTTTTTTTTAGTCAAAACTGTCAACGATATATGGCATTCGCTCCGTCCTATCCGAATGTCGCAATAGTACTGATCCCGAGTCGGTGGCCTTATTTGGAGCGGTGCATTGTTCGATATAGCGAATTCACTAAATTCTTGCCAAAATTTAATTTTTGTTGAATTTGGTTCTTGATCTGGTGGTGTTCTTTGATCTTTTTCAATATTCTCATATTCATCTAATATGCGTTCAATCACAGCACAAGGGGTGTCGCCAAAACCTTTTACATATTTCTCTAGCCTTGTGAATAATTTATCTGAAACTCGTATAACAGGACACATAACAACCTCATCTGTAAACATGTAGATCATTGTAACAATGCTTAACATGTTTACGCAAGTTGAGTTGTATTTTGCAAATAGTCTCGATTAAGTGTTATTCATCGCCACAAAGCAGCCAATGGCGTCAGGCAACAACTGGCCGGCTGCCGCCGATGACCAGTGACATATTTCAGTTGCAAATAATGTCGGTTTACGGCCGATGATTGCAGGTCAGCACGAATGATTGCAGGTTCAGTTGCAGATACTCTCGGTTTGAGCGACTGTCAGTTGCAATTAATTCCGGTCGAAAATTGCGCTGATTGCTGGTTTGGGGATTTTTGATTGCAAGCCGCTACAAGTAGGTATAACTGGCAGCTAGCAGTAGATTTAATCGGCATCTGCAGAAAACTTGGCAAATCGATTGAGCTATCTACCAGCCACAACGGTAGGTTTGACTGGCAACAGAAGTGCTCTGGTAGGTTTAACCGGCAACAGAACCTCTTCTTTTTCTGGCTTTTTGCCTTGTTAAATCTTAAGATTAAAATAAAACTAGAGCATTAAAACCATGAAAGAGCTTTACGAAGGATTAACCTACAAAAACCCTGATTTAAGGCGAGACTTTAGAACCGCAAAAATGGGTAGCGTGGACGACTTCGCGGAAACCTTCGCCCCTTTAATAGTTGAATATTTCAAAAAAAACACAGGCCAAGAGCTGGACTACGACAGCGCATATCAGGAAGCGTCCAATCTTTGGGGCTATCTTCGGGAACAAAAAAAACCAATCCCTTTAAATATTAGCGGCGTTGCCTATGTCACAAAAGATGACCTTATTAAATATTGCACCTCGGGAGTGGATATTCCGAAACCATTAGATTTTGTCGAATGGGATGATCCGTTTAACCGGGCTAACAATAAGCGCTTGAATTCGCCCGAGTGGTTAAGTAAAAGACATGCTTCTTTTGAGAGTCCGAAAGGACACAGAAACGAAGAAGAATATGTCAAAAAAACCGAGTAGAAAACAAAGAAAAACGAGTTGAGCACTTAACAATAATTGAGTAAGGGATTATGGAGCATTTTTTTTCAAGAAAAACAGGGTTATTGGATGTTGAGGCGTGGCGCCTGGTAAAGAGGTTGCGGAATATAGCAAGAAGAAACCGGTTAAATGTTTTTGTTTGGTGGAGGGTAACCAGGGTAATGCATCGAGCAGAAGATAGGTGGTGGAGGCGTCTAGGTGTCGATTCAAGTAAATAACTGTGTGGGGAATGCGGCCTAATATTCTGGAGGAATCCTGAATGACTGCGGCCATTTCAATCAATTCTTTTAATCTTGACTTTAAGGAAAAATCGGAACGCCATTTTCGCTCCGTTGCATCGCATTGTTACCCGACCGTCATGGGCTGACGAAGCACCGTCTTCCATTTTGCCGGTGCAGCACGTCGTATGTCGGACAGATAGATTTCGTGATGTTTGCCACGTAGTTTTGCCTTCGATTCGATGTAGGTATGTATGCGTTCAATCGTGGGGCCTTCATCGGAAAACGGGCCAATATGGAGCGTTTGAACACACAAGCCTTCCGTGAAACTTTCGAGCCGCAGTAGGTCTATTGCCTTAAGTGACTTTTTAGTGCGAACCTGATCAATTGCTTCGCTGATTGCATCGTCGGACGCAAAATCGGGCTGCATGATCATCATAGTCCATTTCCACGCCGACCTGTCCCCAGATGTGAACGACGACCAATCGTCTGACCACCAAAGCCCCTCTAGTGGCATCACCGAATAATCGACAGCAGAAAGCGAACGTTTCACGGAAAATTTCGTGACGTAGGAAACGGAGAACAATGCTTCGACTGCTTCAGCGTACTCGGTGGAGTTGTTTGGATCGCCTTGTCCGTCAATCATTAGGAAACGCATTGCCGGAACGTCAACAGTGGCTACCGACCTTGCCGGCGGCTTGTATAGATGTTTCAGTTCTCTTTTGAGGTCGATCTTCGACATGGCAGTCTTTGGCGGGTAACAAGTTATTATCCAGGTCGGGCTAACTTACGACTTTTTAAATCTAGTTGTCAAAAATGAGCCTCGGCACCAGATTTTCTAAACGGTTTAATCTACATTTTATGCATGATAAACAGACCGGGATAACGCCACATACTCAGGCAATCGGACGCCTGGGTTAAGATCATCTTTCATATCAGCTATTTCGTCATGCAGGTAATCCACCATTAATGGATCAATGAACGCACCCTGCAATGAGTCAGCCACCATTGCCATTTCATCAGAAGTCAGCGTAATTGGTGAACTTAACACAATATGCCAGTACCGTTCGCAAACTTATGAAATTCTGCCAGCAGCACTGGAATCGGGCTTGTGTTTCAATACTGGCTCAACTGAAGGGAATTTATAGGCAGTAAATCCGCGTGATTTTTCACTCATTGCCATAGTAACCAGAACTTTAACCAACATGGTTTGGATCTAAGCAATGTCATCTTTCCTGAAACATCCAACTGAGGTCCCCTCATTTGTATTCCGGAACAACAGTCAAGGCAGCCATCTTTCGGCAACCCACTCAACCTCTTTATGGTCAAGCTTGTGACCAGGAATGAAACTCAAGGATCGACCTGACTGCGAGGTACCATCGGTCCCTAAGTCGCCAAAGCCTTGCAGTTTCATATTCTCGTTGGCCACATCAAATCCATCTGAGAATTTAACGAGGATTTCGAGGCGTTTCATGGAATCTTCACCCACGTCTTTGGGTAGAAATAAGTCGCACCGGCCAATCCCGCCTCGTCTGGCAACACGACCGCGGATTTGATGCAGTGTATTCAAGCCTAATCTTTCCGGATGAATCACGGCGACATGGCGAAGACGTGGCAAGTCGATTCCGGTCTCAACGGCAATGGTGCTAATCAGGATGTCGGCTTCATCATTTCTCATGGCCGCGATCGCAGCCAACTTTTCTTCGTCCTTCAACTTGCCGTGCATGTATCGAACCCGTCCAGGAAAGTGGCGAAACCAAAGTTCAAATGCGCCCTGAGCAGATTTTCTGTCAATCGCTGCTTCTTCTTTGGATTTGGCGAGCGGATAGATAATCAACGCTTGATGTCCGGCAAGCACATTACGCTTGATGGATTCAAATAAAGCTTCCCGGTATTTAGGTGACACAAGTCTGGTCTTGATTTGCTTCTGGACATGGGCCTTGGTCAGTCTTGAAACCGACATGCCGCCCCATTCAAGCAAGGCTGCCGTGCGAGGAATACAAGTGGCGGTTGCATTGAGGATGTTGGTGGCTGGTCCGGCTAGCTGATCCTTTTGCAAAGTCCCGAACTTTTGCGATTCGTCGATGACCAATAAATTCGGATGGAAATTCTTAGGCAGACGGTGATGCAAGGCTGTTGTTCCAATTAAGAATTTGGAATCCTGCGTCTCATCGGAATCGTGAACAACAAGTCCAGGTGCTAAATCGGGCCACCAAGATGCAATGTTATCTCTCGTTTGAACAGCCAATGGTTGGTTTGGGCATAGCCAGATAACGGTACCTCCATTTCTTACAACAGCGGCACCGGCAGCTGCAGCCACATACGTTTTTCCGAAACCAACATCGGCACTCAGTAATCTAAGCATTGGTTGATCGGAAGCGATGTCAGCACAAATATCAGTAATAACATTACGTTGTTCTTCAGTGGGTTTTAAATCAGTTTCTGTTAGCAACGAATCCAGTGTCTCTTTAGGAATATAAAGAGCTGATTGAATAGTGCGTTCTCGATAAGTTTCCGCACAGGCACCGGTCAATACATCGTAGGTCGCAATGAGCTTCAATAAGCGGCATGCAAGTAGTCCATGGCGCACACTAGGTGGGAAATGAATGACATTCAAAAGAGATTCTATCGTAGGATTAGGAGGAAGCTCTTTCATAATGGATAGACGCAGAGTGTCTTCACCTGAAGACCATTTTAGTTTTTTCAGCAACCATTTAGCTGCAATTGGAATAGTCAAAGGCAGAAGATAATACTGAAATTTCTGGAATACTGTCTCGGAACTGATTACTTTAGCCTTCCCAGGATAAACAGGAATTACACGACCAATCAAAGCTGGGTCGATAAAGGATGGGTTTCGAAGTTGAGCAAACTGCATGTAATAGCCAACCTGGCCAGACAAGCACACCTTACACTGAAGATTGCCATCAAGATAGGCAGCATAAATTCTGGGATCTCCAAAGAATGTAGCGGATATCTCATGGCCGGATTCATCTATCAGCTTGACAACCGTTCTTGATGGAACGGAATTACGATGAACCAAGTATTCAATAAGCGTCCCATACAGAATCAGCTTGTCACCATCATGTAAGTCAGTAAAGTTGATGGTTAGTTGATCATGGTTCAAATCAACATATTTGGTAGGAAGAAAAAATGGCGCAAACTCAGGCGCAGAAATGCCTAATGACTTTAATCGACCAAGATTAAGTTTTTGTAATGATTTTGTGTTTGTCGAGACCATGGAGAAACGTGTGATGTTTCAGTGTAATTCTACGAGGAATGGTAACTTTAACGAAAAAACGGGTATTTACTGGGTTTTGTTGCCAATCTAATTACCACACCAAAGATTTTGGCTTCTCTTCTACTTCGGCATGCAACACTGACCCGTCCAGGAGGAATGTGTCAGCGGATTTCAGTTCGGGAAGGAATCGGCTAGGCAAACAGGAATCCAAGCGCAGCTTTCCATTCTGCTCATGGATTCTCTTATCACCAAACCAGACCCTACAAACATCAGATTTTTGCCTGATGCCACGGCCTATGGCTTGTCGCAGTTTTCTGCGAGTGCTACAGACCGAAGTCGCATAAAGCATAGATTTGATGCTAGACATAGATACTCCTCGTCTCGACATATTTTCTCGTGTGATCTGAATACGCACTGGATCGGGACGGGTGAACGGTATGCGGGTAATCACCAAATTCTTGACGAGTCCTGGCAAATTCACGCCTTCCCAGCAGGACGGTGACAGCAGGATTGCGCCTTCAGTATCGGCAAACTGACTGAGCAGATCTTGTGTAGAATCGGATTCAGTGTGCTGGATCAATGACAAAGTTCCGTGTTGCTGGTCTATGGCATCTGCAATCAGTCGAGTGTCACGATAGGACAGTGTTAGTGCCACTACTCGTTCTCCGCTACTGGATGCCTTGATAATCATTTTGGCCATGTAATTGATCCATTCCGGAGACGTTGAATACTCGTCGATATCTTCCTGTTTCAAGGTCGGTATTGGAGCGTTTTTGTCCGGAAGGGTAATTGAAATTCGCCCAAAGTCTTTCGGTTCGAATATGCCAGTGATAAGTTGATGGCGCCTGGCAAGAAACAGTCCCATTGCATTAGCGACATTTTTCAACGAAGATTCTTTACCGTCACTGAGTGTCGCCGAAGTAAGCAGTACAGAATCCAAATAGGATTTTCTGTCCTGTTGAGCATCGTTTCGCCATAAAAACCCTAACGCCGTCGCCGGATTGGGATCTACAAGGCGTAGCGATGGATAACGCCGTACTTCCGAGAAGGAAATAACCGGAATTGAAGAAGTTGACGTACCGAAAGCGCTTCTGTTAAGAAATCTGGACAAAGATTCTTTGTGGGCAAGAATATCAGCATACATCTCGCTGTTATTACATCGATTGGCGGATTGATCGAACAAAGGCAAAATGGTATTTAAGCGCAACTCGATCTCGGATAAGATTTTTGGATGGTCGCGGACATCAAGAAATGATTTATTTTGTGGGTCGAAATCAGCAACCAGTTTACAGATGTCTTGTATGCCATTAGCAATTAGTTTACTGGCTTTATCGGTTTCATAAAAAAATAGGGAGGTGATTGAATGTAAAGCAGCTGCTCGCGACGTCATGAGTTCTGCAGCCGACTCCACTCTATCGGCTTCATCGATCACGATCACCGATAAAGGCCTATCATCCTGATTATCTAAAATAGCCATTTCTTTGGAAAGCGCATGCATCAACGTCAGCGTATGATTGGTGACAATGACATCCGCTGATTTGGCTCGATCCTTGTGAATTTCATAACGCAGTTTTTCATCAGTGGGCAAATGGTGTTCGCAGCAGATTTCCGATAATGAGAGTTCAGACGGTATTTCACCGTGCCGAAGATTCCATTCAGACAATAGACCGGTTTTTGATTCGTCAGCCCATTTAATAAACAACTTCAATGAATCCGATACCTTGTCTTCTTTGATGCCTTTTTCAGCAAGGGCAAAGGCAATTCTCAATGGACTCACAAAGTTCCTCAACCCCATTCTCGGGGCAACCGACAAGGACGTTCCGGTAAAGTCTCGAATAATTTGTTGCGCAATCTCAATGTCACCAGCGGGCTTCAAAAGCTGTGACTGAAGTTGGGTGGTAAATGTAGAAATGGCAACCCGTTTTTTATGAAGAGCGGCATAGGCAAAAAGCGGTATGGCATAACCCAGTGTTTTGCCAATACCCGTACCCGCTTCGAGCAGACCGACAGCGGGTTCTGAATTCGAGCCATTCTCAAAGATACTTGCAACTTTTTCGGCATACTCAATTTGCACGGGATTCGGCATGTAGTTTCGAAAGATCTTCGATAACGCCCCTCCTTCTGCAAAGGCATCGCGAGTGATACCTAACACTGTTTGTTTTAGTTCTGACATGATAAATTACCGAAAAAACTAAGTTGAGAATACCCGGAAAAATCCGGGAAATATTTTAAAAAACGCTTACTGCAACCCGCGCACGCGCGGGAAAGGCTAATCATGTAATATTTTTTCTTTTATGGCGTAACTGCAACCCGCGCACGCGCGGGAAAGGCCTCGATAGTTAGAGCGCTTCTGTCGTGGCATATGCATTCACTGATTAAGCTGGTTTTAGGGTCGCTTCAGTACACCCATCCATGGTTGATTTAAAATGCTCTTCCGCCTTGATGAACAAATCAGAAAGCTTATCGCCCTCAATGACAAGATCAACAAAGGGCTCCAGAATGACTTTTCCTCGAAAATCTCCAATAGTGACTTCCCATTCACCCCGAACGACACCGCAGCCATGCGCATGATGCGCACCGAGTAATGGATTTTTTGCAAACCGACGAAGACCAGCGACCAGCAAACCCAGTTCAACCAAGTTGACACCGCGAGCCACGATTCTCTGATTAAGAGGCAAACAAGGCGGAATGACCTCATAACCAGAAAGAGGCATTTGTATGCTGACTGTTGTGCCAAATAGAGCAGACGCTTCGTTCATTTTTTCGGTTAACTCAGCAATCTGATCCTGCTGTTCTTGAATAGCGACGGCGGGGGCATTTGCTTTTTTGGCTACCTTGATTTCTTTATTCAAGTCTTCGATTTTGGCTTTAATCCGCGACATCGTTCGTCCGGCATTGCATACTTTGTCTAAAGCTTCTGCCGATGCTTCATCAAGCATGACGATTTCGGATGGGTTCCGTTGAACTGGATCTGTCCGAACACCGGTCACAATCGTCGGCTTAAATGGCGCATCAGGCATGGCGTGACCAATAGAAATTCGACCTTCTATCCATGGATGGGAGGGTTCAGCCGTTGCTCCGAATAATGAAACCAATGGGTTCTTATCTCGAAACTCCTGAATGAGATTAATGTTGACTTCCTTCATTTCACCGGAAGTGCTAACACCGCCGATGGTTAACAGCCTGTGCATACTGAGGCTCCACTTTTGGCCTTGCATCAATTCAAATAACGCGTCACGGCAGGCACGTCTAATCGATCCGCGAATACTGGACGCGGGAAAGTAAGGTACGAATACGCACTGATTAACAGCAGTGCCATCAAGAGACTCAAAATACTTGGCCATTCGCGGCAAACGAGCTGTTTTCTCATCGCCTTCGTTACCGTATTTATCGCGATCCCACCAGGTTTTCTCATTGTCTTGTTTCATGGGTGCGACAGCCAATGCGCTTAAGTCATCTGCCTTGATGTAGCCGTTCATTAGGAGATTTAATTTTTGCATGTGATTATCCAATTATTAGTGGTTGGTTATTTTTAGCATTCCAAAACCAAGACCTTTGTGTCGACCTATGCCAACAGTTAATGCCTTGGCAAAAAGATCACTGTCGGTGACTTTCAGCGCACCATTGAAATAAGCTCGATTTAGATAAAACTTAGGCTTGCCAGGCTTTGCGATCAATACGGGTTCCGTATCAAAGTCGAGCGAATCTTTAATGACTTCGAATCCATTAGGTTTAGATCTTGTGCAAATCCAGGCAAGAAGCTCTTTACGCGTCAAGCAGGGCTCTTCTTTGCCGTTTCCTCGACTGATCGTTGGCGAACAAACTAATGAAAATTCTAACGGTATACCTGGTTCGTAATTGATGTGAACTGGCTTTGCATTCGCTGGCAAGTGTTCTGGACTCGCTCGAATGGTAATAACTGCACCTTGGTTAAAAGGAAGTGGAACGAAATCATGATGAAAATGACGCTGATTATGAGGGGATTTGCCTAAAAACTGCCAAGCAGATTGATGCGCCTTGTAAGCATCTATGGTGCAAGTCGCGATCAGTTTTATTTCAGCTAAACTCGATTTAGTGTGCATTGACGCATCTCTTGAGCATTGAGTAATCTTTGGTGTCTGACATTGGCATTGCTTTGACCAACTCGGTGATACCGGGATGTTTTGCTTCTATTTTTTGAATAATCTGTCTCTGTTTCTCATTACCTTCTCCGTTTCTTAATTTTTTTGTGATGATTGAGTACGCGTTGGCAACATCGTTAATGCGGTTCATGTCGAAACCCATCCGATCAATTTCTTTGACGAATCGACGAATTATCTTTGCGTTATAGCGGTCTGATCCGATGTAAATCAGGTCTTTTGAATAACTGATAGATTGAGTTTGGCAAGCTCTCGCATTCGCAGTCTTAAATTCGACAACCAGAAACGGCGGCTCTGGTGGGAACATAATTGTTTGAACAATGGCTGAATTAGCGGTTATACGGACAGGGGTTATTCCTGGCACTCCGGTAAATAGGCTTGCGTACTTTACATTGGAGATGGTTGTTGCATTTTCTGATACGACAGCAACCCAGCCGTCATTCATGAACTGTGGAACGGGAAGTCCAATATAGCCACCCGCTAAACTGACACAAACATCGCAGAATGAATGTGTTGACCGGAGATGCAGCTGAACATGGGTCGAACCACATCCACCGCAACGATCGTTTTCCGTTCCAGCATAGGCATTTTTATTATTACCGCAAAATTGAAAAGCCTTTTTGCCGAAATTTTTGTAGTAGAACAGTAACGCTTCTTTATTTTTTGAGTTCATGCGGCAATATCCCTAACCATAGACAACTTCTTACAGAGAATACTGCGCGTTGTCGGGATGACGCACATGTCTGCAGACGCATAGTCGAAGTAATTTGGCTTGAATGTGGCTTTATCAATGAGACACTCTGCTTGATCAATCTCGAATAAATTGATTAAAGAGACGGGTATTGGTCGCGCAGGAGAACTATCAGGGAGCTTGAGTGAAAAGTCAGTCGTGATTTGTGTAGCGTTAAATTCGGCGACCTGACCAAAACCGGAATTGCAACGCTTTCCAACACCAGGCAGACAAGACAGCAAATGGCGTGTTTGGTCTAAGTCACCCTTGCCAAACCAGATTACTTTTGGATATTGGTATAGAGGATATTTATCTATCCTTGCTGCATTTGGGAAACTTTTAAGATGAAGAGTTTTTTTGGGTTTCTTAACTTTACCATTAGTCCATGGATGGAGATTTGGAATCTCGCAATCACGATTGGTTATCCGTGAAACGAAAGGCGCTTGACCGGTGATAGGGGAATCGCCAACCAGAATAGCGGCAGACGCGTGATAAATGCCTGCTGTTTGATCAAGAGGTAAGTCTTGCTTTGCTCCTCCAATCATCTGTAAAGATGCTGAAAGCAAAGAGTCCAACGTCAAATAGGCGTCATCCGTAATGATAAGTGGACTATCCAGTTTGGCCTCAATCAAAAATGGTGTTGTAGTCATAATTTTTTCCTGAAGTATTCGTGCTAATTCAAGTTCTCGTAGTCTTTAAAATACGCAATACAAACAACAAGCGTTTTTTAAAGAAACTTCAAAAAATATTTTGACTGATTATGACGATGTAATGCGAGACCGAAAGAAGGGCTAAAAATGACCCTTTAGTTTTTTTTGGTAATCGTAACCTAACTTCGTCACCTAAAAACGCAATTTCCTGCTATTTCAATCAGTTAAAAATTTTATCCGCTGTCAGTTGGCACTACGGATTTTTTGCAGCTCACGCTGGTTTTACGTTTGCCTAGCGGATCGGCTTTGATGCCTAACGCGGCGTAGATTTCTTGTTGCTGAACTTCGGCACGTGTCGTGGTGCGCAGATAGATGAGGGTCTGTGCGTCGGTGGGCAAAATGAGCGTGACCCGTTGTTGAGTGGACATAAGGGTGCGAATGCTGTCCCAGCTCAAATGGATGCCCTTAAGCTTTAATTGATGGCGCAGGGTGTGCACCAAGTGATAGGCCAGTAGGGTAATGAAGAGGTGCCCGGTGACGCGGTCTTCTTTCTGGTGATACACGGGACGCAAGCCCAGTTCGGTTTTCAGGCTTCTAAAGGTGGCTTCGATCTCGGTGAGCATGACGTAGGTGGTCCACAACTGCTCTTCCGACCAGTTCGGCATGTTGCTGCGCAGACAATACACCCCGCATTGGCGGTCTTTTTCAGCGCTAGGTGCTTGACGCTGCCAGGCGATGGCAACGGCGTTTTTGTGCGCGGCGTCCGGGGTCACGTCAATCTGATAGTCTTGGGCCACGCGGCTGTTTTTTTCGCGTAGGCGGCCGATGCGTTCCAGGATTTTGACATAGTTTTTCACCGTGCCTTTTTGACTCAAGCCGGCTTGCAATTGAGTCAGTGCGGCTTCCAGGCGTTCATGGAAGCGGTTGCGGATGGCGTGCTCCTTTTTGGCCTTCTGTTCGGAGTAGCAATAGAGGCGGATTTCGCCGCTGTCCGCATCGAGGTCCCTGTAAACCCGGACCTGGCTACGGCCTGTGTCGCGAATCAACAGCGCGCTGTCCTGTTCGCGCGGGTCTTTAACCTGACGCTCACGGCTGACCACGATATAGCGATAAGCGTGCTTGACTAACCAGGCGATATTGTCGGCACTGGCAATGCCGGCATCCAGGATAATGACGGGCTTAGGCGTCGCTAACGGGTTTTTGCCTTGCAGGCCTTCCAGCAGGGTTTTCAGGGTGGCCGGTTCGCTGGCATTGCCAGGAAAGACTTGGCTACCGAGCGGAAAGCCATCGCCATCCAGCACCAAGCCCAGTGTCACCAAGGGGCAATCACTGCGTTTTTCTTTGGAACGCCCAAACTGGGCTTTCGGATTGCCGGCGCACTGGCCTTCGAAGTAGGTGTTGGTCAAATCGTACAGAACGATACACCGGTTCAGATCAAACAGTGTTTGCTCCTGATCCGCCAAAAAGCCTTCCAATGCGCTCTGGTGCTTGAGCAGTTGGTCGCTTACCTTGTACAACCGGGTCAGGCTGGTGCTGCCAAAGTCGTGATCCAGTAACTCCCCCAGCGCGCTGCATGACTGTAACCACTGATGCGTGTGTGATTCGCTGCCCGGTGACACCATGCGGCCGATTATGCTGCCCAAGACGGCTGCACGATCGACACCATTAAACCCCAGCGCGGTCAGCTTCTGCTCCACTTGCAATTGATCGACCGCATGCAAGGCCAAGGTTTCCGTGCCGATACTGCGGCTTTCAACTGCATCCACGCGGTTGATGTCCACGCGTTGATAATCCGCCGTCGGAGGCTCAAGCGGCTGCGCCAGTTTATGCACGATTAAACGGCTGTATCGTTGGGCAGCGGTTTCCAGTAATACGCCGATCTCATCCGCCAGGGTAAACACTTCGACTTGCTGCGCTTGCGCGTCTTGTAGCAGTTGTTCAATTCGGGCCGTCAACAACGGCCAATACTGAGGCTCAATGGCAAAGTCTTTGCCGAGATTCAGCAGGGTACGCTGTTTGACCTGCTGCCCTTCACGCACCGATTCAACCAGTCGGTAGGTAAAGTAGGCTTCGCCATCATCCAGGGTTTTTGTTTTGGTTTTTCGAATATACATGCCGATAGCGTGCGGCAACCGGTGCAGAAAATCAACACCAAGCGCAAAAAATAATGGCACTACATTAGATTGACAAAATTGGCCATTGATTTTAAAGGACTTTTTTTCAAAAAATCGCCAGAAATCAAAATATCAATGACTTAGAGAGGTTTGAGTGACGAAGTTAGGGTAAAACCTTGTGGAATTTGTAATTGAAATATACGCCCAATGGGCGTATTGTTTAGCGATACTTTAG
The DNA here is from genome assembly GCF_009828925.2 of Methylicorpusculum oleiharenae. NCBI lineage: Bacteria > Pseudomonadati > Pseudomonadota > Gammaproteobacteria > Methylococcales > Methylococcaceae > Methylicorpusculum > Methylicorpusculum oleiharenae. Next base: position 241,039 of record NZ_WUTY02000002.1, on the reverse strand, counting down.
AATTGTTCGAAGCAGTAAAAGGAGTTTGTCATGATTAAGCGAACAACATTAAATTTAGGCGACGTATTGGTGATTACTGATAAAAACGGTGTAGAAATAATGGCTCTATCGTTAACAGAGCTTCAAGGTGACAATGAATTGTTAATTGATACATGCGATAAAAATACCGGATACAACCAAACCTATAATGCCCGTCAGATCATAGGAAAATTGAGAAATCCCGATGGCGAATAACATGCAATCACCATCCACAGAACAAATCAAAAAATCCCGCATGGACGCTGGTTTAACCCAATCACAGGCGGCATCATTGATTTACTCTGAGTTGCGTACTTGGCAGCACTGGGAAAAAGGCGATAGAGTTATGCATCCGGCGTTTTTTGAGCTTTTTACCATAAAATCTGCGATGAACAATGGGCGAAAGTGATTTTTCAGTTTCCACACGATTCTTATCGGATACCCGTTTTTTTGGGGTGTGTTTTTAGATGGATGGGCGTTCAACACTGAATGTTCATCGGATTGCACAAAATGACAGGTGCAAGTACGGGAAAGACTCGAAGCTTTTTAGGCTGCGATCCTAAGTTGCGATAACCCGCGCACGCACGGGAAAGACATTGGGTGCTACCTCTTACTAGCGCCCTGCGGACGATAACCCGTGCACGCACGGGAAAGACTGAGACGCGATTGCTTGGATTCGCTCATAGTCGCGATAACCCGCGCACGCACGGGAAAGACCTTGCTCAAGTGACTAATGCCGATTACAGCACACGATAACCCACGCACGCACGGGAAAGACACCGACATTTAGTGTCAGTTCTAAATTCACTATACTACAGGCAGTAGTTTTTGCAAATATTCCCTTTTTGGCGAATTGACATAATCTACGCACTAAAGGACGATGTTCTCTACATGGATCATGTCTGCTCGAGTCAGAGTCGTTTCGGTGGGCTTTTGGCTAGTCCGCCACCACCAGATTTTCCGGGCAACAACCCGAAGTTAAATATTCTTATCTGTCTTATCTCGTTAATTTTATTTTTAAAACTCTCAACAAATTCTCTATGTCCCTAACAGCGGCTGATCCGTATTTGCCAGACTCAATTTCATTAATGAGTATTGGATCACAACCGGACAAGTTCGCAAGCTTGAGAATCGGCAGGCGTTTCGCCGCACGCGCCGCCTTGATGGCCGCGGAGAATTCGGTAAAGGACAACGCCGCATGGGCTTGATCTTTTTGGGCTTCCGGACTATCGGATTGAGCGGCCATTTTATGCGGCCGTGGCGGCTTTTCCGATTTGCCAAGCCAACTCCACAGCTGGCATAACCCTAACCAGTAATCGTAAGCCGATTTTTCAGGTAGGTCTCGATGGGCTTTCCAGAAATTGATGACGTGGCGTTTGCCTAAGCGCTGAAGCGATGTCAGTCCCTCTTGGGTATCAATGAATTCCAGGAAGTTGATGATCAAAGAAACCTGCTTTTGACGATTCTGCTTGCCACCGCGGCGCACATAATCGTGGGTGTGCGATTCGAGTTCTTTAGCCCAGGTACGCATTGCTGATCTCCACGCGAGAATGACCTAATTCCATGGAGATTTTGAGGCGTGCTTCCTCGTCAATACGCTTGGCTTCCGTCTCGGAAATGGACAGGTATTCGGCAAGCTTGCCAATTCGACCTTTATGTTCCCAGCCGGCTTCCAGTGGACAAGGCGCTTTTACCAATTCTCGGTAACGCTTCTGAGCAAAGGCGTGGCGCTCGGGATGAAAGGACATGTCGTTGGCTTTGGCTTGTTGGTAGCATTCCTGGCGGAATTTGAGATAGGTCATCTCTTTTGGGATCATCGATCTTCCCGATTGAATCTCCGCCGCCGCTTCGATTACTTTCCGCATTTCGTCATCGCACGGTAATCGTCTGGGTCGGCCACCTTTGGTTCCTGATTGGATGGTGATGAAACCGAATTTGCCGAGTTGCTTCAAAGCGGCATTGGCGTCAAAGAGGCAACTTTCTTTGAAACGCAAACCCAGCGTCCGTTGCAGATCCATGATTCTCGCCAGCCGGTCATCGATCGCGTGCTGAACCGCTTGGTGTTTAGCTTCAGGTAAGGCTTTGGAGGTCTTGGGAATGTATTTTCTGCGTTCGATGCCACAATCTTTGCTCGGGCGAACCGTTTTCCATTGTCCGCCGGTAGCCAGGCGCATAACGCAATTGACGGTCGACACATAGTTTTTCGGCGCCGATGCGCTGGAATAGACGCCGGCTTCCAATTGCTTTTGCAAGTGCCGGCCATAGTCGATCACGAAGGACGCCGTCACCTGCTCCATTTTCTTTACGCCCTTTGCTTCGGCGTACACGGTAAACAGTCGCCAGCGGTCGATGTAATCGGATTGGGTTTTGAACCCATTCAACGAACGGTCTTTCAATAGCATTCTGCCCGCCGTAAACATGTCCCGGCTGCCGATATCATAATTTCGACTCACGTTGTTAACTCTCTAACGCCAAAGTAAACGCGGGTTTCCAGTGCTCGATAAATTGACGTTGATCTTTATAGCTGGTTTTCCCGGAAAAAAGTTCTGTCCTGAGATCGTGGCTTAGTTCATCTCGTAATAATTGTGCGGCTATAAGAACATTGGCATGAAGCGATCCGGATGCGCATGTCGAGCCGGTAGCCAAAAGCATTTCAAGCTTGATGTGCGACCAGTACAATGATCTATGCTCCATTAGCATATGAACCTCTGCCTGCTTGGCTTGGTTTTTATGGTGCATGTAGTGTTTTCGGTTGATCGTGATCTCGGTTTCCATCAGCGCTTTTCTTACGGCACCACCCGACCAATAGCCTTCGGACAGGCACAATCCTTGCGCCATCGACAGCGTTACGAAGTAGTCGTTTAACCAGCGTCCTTGTCCGATACGGATTCTGGAGAACACGTAATCTCGGCCTTCAATAAGTCGATGAGTGACGATTTTGGCGTTAATCCACTCTTCATAGGTCGGCCTGCCTTTCAACTTCAGGGCGGCGTGCAGGTCTCGCGCACTCACTGACCAAACAACAATGCCACGTAGCTTGACGCTAAACACTGGTACGGGGGCTGAATTGTCCTTGCTTTTGTTTATTGTCTTCATGGAATACCTTTGTTGAAATCACTTGTCTAAAAAAGACGATACGGTCTCGATACCTAATAAGCCCAGTTCCTTGGCTATTGCATGACGAGAATTTTTGTCGAGTCCTTTCGCTTCGGATAATGTCTTATTGGTATGCTGAGCAATGGCGTGCCAATGGTCAGTTGGGCTAAGTTCGGAAAGAATCGGTGGCTCGACGCCGGTCAGTTCTCGGTACCGATCGCGAGCGTAGTGACCACGGGCAGTATTGGTGGAGTAACCTTTTCTGGCCGCAAGTTTGTTGTGCGCTGCGAGAAAATCATCAAATGCCCATTTTTTGGGCAACCGCTTCTGCAAGCGTCTGGCCGCTATGCCGCTGCCCAGTGCTTTGATCGCTGCGGGTCGACACGGAACTTTTCGTCTCACACCGTTTTGATAGTGCGTTACCGTTACAAATCCTGTTGTTCGACCTTCTATGAGCGATTTTTTCAAATCAAGAAGCAACGCTTCTCTCACGGTAACGCCAAGGACCGACTGGAGTTCGAGTAGGTAACCGGCAAGGCTTTCACTATCGGGGAGACCGTTTTTGTCTAGCTGCAGTTTGTTAGTGGGGATATGGGAACAAGGTTGGATGCCGCAGTCGGTTACTGCGCCTACGGTTTGCCAGTCGTTGTCCATCAGCCTCATGACCGCATTCACAAAAGATAAGCTACTGGCCGCACCGGCTGTGCTTAAGCGTTTTCCGAGGTCGAATTCGGATTTTAAATACTGTCCGTAGCGGATAACGTGATCACGGGTAACCGATACAATGCTGTCAAGCTGATTACCGTCTTGGGTAGTTGACCATACGCAAAAACGTAACCAATGATTGATCAGTACCGGTCGCTTTTGTAATGGACAAGCCGGAAGGCGCGTTAAGGCTTCTTCGCCGCTTTTATACAAAGGATGACGGCGTACTTTGTGGTGTGTAAGCGTTTTGTCCATTAAGCGAGGCTATGCAAAGGATTCGATGAAAATCAGATCTAGCATGAAACGCTAATTGATAGTCGAGGTTAACGTTATCAGTGTGCGACGGAGCGACATGCCGGCTTCACTTTTGTTGAGTAAGCAGATCTCTTTTGCCATATCTAACGTAATGTAGGCATAGTGGTTTTCTTCTAAAAAGTAATCCTCACCCTGAACGTATCGGTACTCTTGAATGATAGAACGAATCCACTGTGAAAAATCAGTTTCGGTTTGAAGGATTTTATGAAGAACATGCCAGTCGAGTAAGATATCCAACGGCGTATTTGATCCCTTTAGTCTTCTGTATATCACCGATTTGTCGATATCAATTTTTTTAGATGCTAATAATGATTTATTTTGTTGGGACATAATAAAAAACCCTATAATTAATGTTAGGTATATTGGTAACTTTTATTTAATGCCTATTTAGATAGAACTTGGGTTGAAAGTTGTTTATAAAGTAAATAAGGCTTTGCAATGGAATATATTCATCATTCAAGTTGAGGCGGATAGCGTTCGATAACTCTTCTATTAAATCGTTCTCGATTTCAGTTTTCATTAAGGCTATTGTTTCTGAATTGAAATCAGTTATATCACTCATGCCAAGCCTGATTTCTGACCAGTATTTTATCCGATCAAAAATAACAGTTGACAGGTCATTTGATAGGGTAAGGATTTCGTTATCATTTGAGTCTTTTTCTTTAGTCGTAAGGATCATTATTCATAATATAAGTGTCGAAAAATTGAATATATTATTTTTATTGACGACTTAGCAACATCAAAAGGATCGACTTTTAAGCGCCTTTTCGTTCGTTTTTAGGGTGCTGAGCTATTTGTGAAAAATACTGGCGTCCAATTTTTAATGAATGATTTCATTTCTAAAAAATATTCGGACGAATATGCAAACGGGAATTTTCTTTTAAAGCTGCGAATATGTTCTTTATAAATGGAGGCCTGAATATCTTCAAGAATCGAAAACAGTAGATCATGATCCATACCGGGCTGGTAAATGTGGTCGCGTTTTTTTATGGCCCAGTAAAGAACGCGTGAAATCGTTAATTCATGCAAGTGACAAAACTCCCGATCTTCCTTTTCCCTGTCTCGCTCGGCAATTTTTTCGTTACGTTGCATATTCGCACACTGATTCATCAGTAGGTCCCGTTCGCATTGGATGAAATAGCGCCGAATTTTCCTGCCCATGTCATTACGTTCAATCATTGCCAATTCCTTGGCCATTTCGAGGGTGAGGGTGTAGTCGCAGGAATATTTTGTGCCACTTGGAAGCTGCTCCCCCGTTTTGGTGAGTAGGTAGTCAACACCTTTCTGAAACCCGTAGTCGGAAATGCGCTTTTTCATCCAGGTCGTGAAGTCACGACTGACTCCCATAGTCGCGTGGAGCGTCCTCCCGTCCACCACAAGTTGCTTGATGCCGGCGATTTCGCCGTCAACTACGGGAATAAGGCCTTTATTATCAATCGTTTTTACCACTTTGCTCATAAAAGTTCCTATAGATTTTGGAATTAGAAGTGGGCAGCATATTGCTTTAGACCAAGATCGGTTATAGCGAAAGACGCGGTTTTTCGGCTTCTTTCGTTTTCACTACCTTGTCGTCAAAATTGGCGATCAGCCCCACACCGCAGCAGCCGATAACCCGTGCACGCACGAGCTATCGGCCGCTCCGGTGTGGAGCCGGGGTGTGACCTATTGTTCTTTTACGTCGAGAGCAGGCGTAACCCGGCTCCTGGTGAAATCCTAAGGGGATTCCACCAACGCCTCTTTTTCTGCGGACACACTTCTCTCGACGGGGTGAGCATAAGGTGCTTGGGAACAGCCTCCCAGCAGGGCTACAGGTAAAAGGGCGTCAGTGCGCTATTTGTTTCGACGCCGCGCGAGGCGAAAAATTGCTGAAATTACGCCGTGCAGGTGGGTGTCAATCGGGCTGCCATACATTTTCTATGGACAGGCGCTGCCTCGTTCTGAGCGGTTTCAACGTGAAAATCCAGCGAATCCCAACTTTTCCTAAATGGAATTTGGATGCGTGGAGTTGGTAAGCCGCTGTTTCTTTTGGGAAATTTGGCTTGGAATGAACAAAGACTAAAGTGTCTATGTTGAGAAAAAGCGGCGGGGGAAAAAATTTTGGCCGATTTCCGGGTGGGACGCAAAGGCGCCGTCTTACGGACTGATCTTGCGTGCAAGGGTTAAAAATTCACCCGTTCTTTCAGGGTAATTGAATTTTGGATTAATGTGCGTGAAAACAACGCCTCAAAGCACAACTTACTAAAATATAGGATAATTATACTGACGCATAACATTTATGCGATCAGTGGACGCAACTTGGGCGCGATGATTTTCCGGCTATTTTGCCGGTAAAGAAGGGTCCCGGTGGCTTCCTGCCGCCTTAGCGGTCCGGGGGATCTCGGATCTGTTTAGCGTGCTCCCGTAGCACGACTTATCGGGATAGAGGCATCCTGCTGCACAAAACCCATCAACGAACTTCAATTTTCTAATGATCCTCCAGAGATTGTCAACTGGCATGCACCACAAAATCGAAAGAGGCCGAAAAACCGCGTCTTTCGGTCGAGCAAACGCGTTTGGCTGTGTGTAAGCTTGAAGTAAGACATCCGCACGACGAATTAGTGAAATTTAGCAGTCAAGCATGCGTTGCTATTAGTACGGTATTAAGCCATGCGCTAGACAGATGCTGGACGCGCATAGGACATTAGCCGGACAAGTGTCGGACTAGAGATAAGGGAGAACGATTTGAAAACAAAAGAAGAAGGGCTCAAAGTACTAGAAGGATTAAAAGTTGATATGGGGAACAAGAGCGGAACGATGTTAATGCGGACTCTGTACGATCAGATTGAGACATCACTAGCCTCGGGTGTGACGAGAGAAATAATACTGAAAAAGCTGAACGAAACTTATGATCGAAGGATAACTCTTCAATCCTTCGACAAAAACTTATACCGCATCAGAAAAGAAAGAAAACAAAAGGGCGTTACTCGAAAAAATAGTTATACAGACCTTATATCAGATAATATTATTAATCAAGTATATCCATATGTTGATAATGGAAATAATGATAAATCGATCATAAGCGACCAAGCCCATCTTATGGATAAAGAGAATACCAATGATAGAGTCGATATTAAAGAAGATGACTCTAAAAAATATCATACTCCGGATGACATAAGGAAAATTAGAGAAAAAACGCTAAAAGAATTAGATGATGATCTTAATGGTAATTATGATTGAGCAACATTTAATTATAAAAATATTTTTAAATTTTATAAAGGTAATCAATAAATGAAAGTCGTCGTTATGAATTACACTGGTACTGTTGGAAAAACCACAATCGCCTCGCATTTGCTCCTGCCACGCATAAATAACTCTTCGATAATTGCGGTAGAAAGTTTTAATGAATCGGCAGCCGGTATTGGAATAAAAGTTGATCAAATTAAGGCTGATAAATTTAAAGAGATATTTAGGAAAATAATTGATACGGATGCACCGATTATTGATGTAGGGACATCGAATATCGAAAACTTTCTTAATGGAATGAATCGGTTCAGTGCGACGCATGAGGAAATTAATTTCTTTGTTATACCGGTGACAAGCGGCACGAAGGAGCAGAGAGAAACCATTTCGATGATCATGACGCTAAAGGAATTCGGCATACCTGACAGTAAAATACGACTCATATTTAACCGGGTAGAATCAAATGTTGAAGAAGAATTTCTCGTATTATTGAATTACACAAAAAAAAATAACATACCAATCAACAACAAAGCGCTTATTTTTGAAAGTGAGCTATTTGACGAACTGGCGATAAAAAAAATGACGATTAAAAAATTGCAGGAAGATAACAAGGATTACAGGGCGCTTCTGCGCGAAAACAAAGAGGCGGATCAAAAACAACGTGATCACTGGATCGATATGTATGGGCTGAAATGCCTTGCTAAGCACGTTAGCAAAAATCTTGACGACTGTTTCGCCGAGCTATTCGGCTAATGAGCGTGAACGAGATAAGGCCTGGACGGGGAAAAAGGGCAGCACTGCTTATTGAAGCCATTGATGAAATTAGCATCCTGATTCAACAGATCGGCGAAGTTGAAGCTAAATTCATGCCTCTCGTTGCTGAACTGGAAAATAAGCTGGTCGCTTCGATTGCTCGGGTAGACAGCCATGCCCTCGAAAAACAGGCCGAATTTTCCAGGGTGGCCGACCGGGAAAAAAAAGTCTTCGAAGCCAAGCTGAATACGGCCGTGACCAAAACCGTCAATCGGATGGTCAATGAGGTAGAACGTGCGGACGGCTTGTCAGTGCGATCGCAAGTTTTAATCGCTCTGACAATCGCCATTACGGCATCGGCAATCAGTGTTTACGGATCGTATTGGCTGTTTGGTAGAGAACAGGCTGAACAGGCCGCAATCGGAAGGGCGGTAATGGCGGTGTGGAATGAGTTGGACGAAAAAAGCAAGTCGAAGATTGAGCAAGCGTATTAGTGCTGATGACCCCAACCTAAAGACCGGAGCTGATTTTTTAGTGTCCGGTTTTTTTACGCCAAGACTTTTAATCACTTTGCGCCCTCAAAAGGCGCACTAAAAAGCACCTCTTTCAACCCACTTGAAAATCAAATTGTGTAGCTTAATAGAAGCTTAATAGATGATTTAAGGTTGTTGGAGTATCGCCATGCAAAAAAGCTTAGTTGTGCGTGTTTTAAAGTGTGTCAATAAGGCAAGGTTGTTTGCCGCTCTGCTTTTATTGACGTCTTGTTACTCGTTTGTCGCTCATGCAGCGCCTACCGGTCTAACGGCAACAAAGGGTAGCCAAGCTAACGGCATTGCTCTTCAATGGCAAGACACGGCCTCGTCCACCTATAGAATTTATCGGGCTTTGGGGGTTAATGGGATCATGACGCAAATCGCCACGGTTACTACTAAAACCTACCAGGATACTTCTGCAGATAATGGGGTCACCTATGGCTACCGAATTAGAAACGCAGCTGGAACGTGGAGTAATATCGATTATGGCTATCAAAAATTACCCGCACAATCATTAGGTCCAACCGTTGCTAATGGATACACCAAAATCTCTGCAGGTAATCATCATAGTTTAGCGTTAAAAGCGGACGGACGATTGTTTGCATCCGGTTTAAATGCTAACGGTCAACTGGGCGACGGAACAGTGTCTCAATCGACAGTTTTCAAACCCGTATTGACCGGTGTTTCCGATATGCTTGCCGGAGCCTCCGTGTCGTTCGCGTTGAAAACCAACGGCACACTCTGGGCGACAGGAAGCGGTTATTCAAACACTTGGCAGCAAATATTGACTGGCGTTTCATCCCTGCATACCAACTACAATAAATCAACTTTTTGGGCCGTTGTTTCAGGCGTTGCTTATACCGGTACCCAGGCCACAAATTGGGCACCAACACTCTCGCTGAAAATCTTGGAAACGGAGCTTTAGCGAAGTGAAGATTTTTAGTCCCCGATAGCCGTAGCGCCGGGCGGGTTTTCGGAGCTTGCGGAGAAAACCTGCAAGGCATCGCGAAACGGCGTTAAGTCATGCGAGAGCCAATGTTTCGACCCCTTGTTGGGTCGAAACGAGGCGACGCGGACGAATCGGGGCCGCCGGAGGCATCAGTGGTCGCGTAATTTTTGCTGCTTGATTGGGCTGGGATGCCCAAAACAAGCTTTCGCAAAAATAGCGACTCCCCGCATACGAATATTAAGCAAATCACCTCTGTGCTATCGGGCACCACGCCGGTTATTGTTACCCTCAGAAATGATGGTAGTTTGTTCGAAGGCTCAACACAAAGATCAACCGGTATTAAAAAGATACAAACTGTCGTCTATGGGAACTGTGGCTCTAGTTGCGTTAATAGTTATGTGATTTTGTCGTTACGATACGACAACAGCCTGTGGGCGTTCAGAGGTAATACCAATCTACCTGATGGCTCGGGTCGTTTTACAACAACGGCATTTCGTAAAGTTCTGGATAATGTTAAGGATGTTTCCGCAACAGAAGGCGCTTTGTCGGTAAACAATGTGGTTCTTGCTACCCTGAATGACGGCTCTCTCTGGTCCGCCGGCAGAGGAACTTCAACCGGACAAAACGGTGATGGATCGACTTTTACCCCTTACTGGAAACAAGTTTTCGATCAAGTTTCTTTTACTTCAATTGGCATTTACCATTCGCTCGCGTTAAGGACCAACGGCACTATTTGGGTTACGGGAGACAATCCAACGGGTTTGCACGGCCTAAGTCATACTGATGGCACTCAATTTTGGACACGAACTGGATTAATCAGACCGAACAAAGTTCAAAATCTTAATGCAACCGATGGAACGGAATATGGTCGCATTTTAATTACCTGGACGCCGAGCCCGGATGCGACAAAATACGATCTTTATCGATCGTTCAGGTCCGGCGATAAAGGCAGCTTGTTGGCTTCTAATTTAACATCCGCCAGTTTTGTTCATAACACAGGTTTGAGCAGTACGCACCAATTCTATACAGTCGTAGCAAAAAATGATGAGCAACCAGGCAATATATTATTCAGTCCGGACTCTGATCAAGACGTAGGTTTTGGCAAGATTGTTCCGATTTTGACTGATGTCACGACTAGCCAAGGAACATCAACCGGCAATATCAGACTTCAATGGCCCAGTCATCCCGATGCAACGGGTTACGAAATCTGGCGGGCTTCGAGTCCAACAGCGCCCCCTACCAAGATTGCCACGCTGACATCGGTACCCGTCAGTAGCTACCAAGACTCAACAGTCCAAGGTGTTGCCTCCTACTTTTATACGTTAAAAGTAATCGTCGGCTCACTCATTGGTCCCCAAAGCAATCTAGCCGAGGGGTGGGCCAATGCACCGCCCACCACTGCGGTGCTAACATTATCGGCTGGATCTACAGTCGCTAGCGATCTTACCCTCCCAACAATCATCGACCCCAATGTCACAGCCGGCAAATCAGAGGCATTTACTTACAGTATTACAGAACAACCTACGGCGGGGACACTGTCTATCGACTCTGGCAGTTTCCTGTACACGCCCCCTGCCGACGGTAAATTCTCTGGGACTTTATCCTTTAAGTTCAGAGTCACTGATAAGGGTGGTGCGACTCTGGTGAGTAATGGGACTATCAATGTACTCTGCGATAATCCAACCATCTCATCCTTATCGCTGCCAGTCAGTTCGGTTTTGCAAGCAGCGCCCTTTTATGCCGATGCCACTTATTCCTTTCCAGAATGCTCGACTAACAGTCGCGTCAAATTGGATGTGCTTGACGGCAATAGCGTCGAGGTCGTCTCAGGGATTAACCAGTCGACCCCAAAAGGTATTAACCAAGTCAGACCATTCCTCAGTCATGGTATAGCTTCCCTTGGAACTTATATCGTTCGCCTGACCGCAGCAAGTGACTCAGGATCAACAAGCAGGACCGCCCTACTCACGGTTAATGCAATCAACCTACCGAATCTGACGGTATCGCCATCGCAACAGGTCATCATTAATGAAACCCATGTACAGGCTAAATTAACCCACCCAACGCAGATCAATTGTCCATTTACCACTGATCTGGCTGCGGCAATGACGGATCCGTCTAAGTGTCATCTGACCTTACACTCTTCAGCGCCTGGATTAGTGCGGGATAATACGGGGGACTTGCCCGCACTGTCAGGAATTATAAGCGGTGCCGGAAACTATGACATCACCGCGGAAGTATTTAAGCACGATGGCACCGCTATGGTTAAGGTGGGTCAAGTGATAAGAAACACCGTGGTGTCTTGTGCCGCGCCGGTTATTAATACCCTGGATATTCCCAAATTATTGCCCAACGAGATACCCCGTTATTCAGCCGTCTATAAAGCCTATTCCTGCAATGGCCCTTTGACAGGTTCGTTAGTCATTAAAAAGGGTTTTCAAACGGTTGAGACCTTGCCTTTATCATCGCTTGCTCATGGTGACAATGCCACCTTGACTCGCTCTGGAACCGGTCTAACCGTCGGTGACTACACGGCTGAACTCAGCATTACGGGTGCAGCCGGAACTCAGCTTAAAACCCAGGCTTTCTCTGTTGAAGACGTTACTTTGCCCGCGTTAAATGTAAGTCATGAAGTCATTCCTCAAGGGGAAGTCCATCTTCAGGCGAGTCTTCAGTCATTACGCAATACCAATTGCTCATTAACCAGCGTCCAATCCGAAGCCGAGAATGATACAAAAAAATGTTATGTGACATTAACTACGAACATTCAAGCTATGCAAGCCAATTTTGATGCGTCAGGTTTGCCCACGTTGTCGGGTTATCCTTACGTTGTTGGTGAATACACACTACAAGCGAGGGTATCTCGTTGGGCATCCGGCGTCCGCTACGACGCTAAACCCATCACTAAAACCATCAGGGTAACAGCTGTTATCCAATCTCAATTCGAATTTACTGGAAAAAATAACGTTTTCATTGGCATTGAAAAACTGAATTTAACATTAAAGCAATTATCAGGACCGTTGTGTGTGTTATTTGACAACGAACAAACTGCTGAAATAGAAGCATCAAGGGGTAAACGTGCGTGCTTTGTCACGACTACCGGCACAGACAGTTTGACCAAAAAATTGTCCCTTAATCAGTATAAACTAGAAGGCTCTTTAAATAAGATAGGTAGAACGACCCTGGGTTTATCGATAAAACGCTATTTCCCCAACGGATCTAGCATGATCTTACAAAACAGCCACTTTGATGTTACCGTTAATGAACTACCACCTCCCGAATTAACCCTTAGAGGGGGTCAAAAAATCATTGCCAATAAATACTACGTTCCCCTCAACCAAGCGGTAACACGAGCAATCGTTTCAGCGGGCGTCACAACCGCAGCCAAGATGAAAATTTCCATCCAGGATAGCGCTCAAAATTTCGAGCGTGAAAACGTTTCTAATGGCGCCGGTTACTGGGTTACAACACCAGAGCTTAAATTGCTGGAAGAAAGGAATTTAAGGTTGCGGGTTGCCTGGCAAGATTACCCACAGCTATTTAAAGAGTACCTGATCACGGCTGTAGGCGGGACTGAAAGTAACATGCGGCTGTCTATCGACACGCCGACAAAAACGCCTGACACGGAAATGATTACCGTTAGGGTCAGGGTGGGTAAGTTATTAAAAAACGGCGTTAAATACACCCCGGAGACGATGGGTAATTGGCGCGTTAAAATTCTAGCCGAGACCAACAATGATCCTGATAGACAGGCGGTGACTGAATCTGTGGATTTGGTTGATGGAGTTGCTACTTTTCGTATCAATCCATCGGGGCATCATTTCATGAAATTAACCGCTGCTGCCGAGTTAGTCTCTTCGGTTGAGGGGCTTGAAAGCACACTGCTTTCACCAACGCGTTATGTGCAAGTCGTTAAGGGATCTCCTATTCAAGGAACTGTAGTTGCAAATACCCGTGAAGCACCTTGGCCCAAAGCATTCCGTTTAAAACTGAACATGACTTTAGACAACCGTGCCGCTCTCCAGAGTGCCACTTGGTATGAAAGCGATGATGAGGGATCTACGTGGATAAACTACAATCCTGCCAATACGTTCGCCTATAGCCTGGCTATGGATTCGCCCGGGAAAAAGTTGATCCGGGTTAAAATGGTTAATAAAAACACCTTGTTAGAAAGTTACTCTGATCCGGTTGAATTATTCTCCTACGCCAAGGTTGTCGCTAAGATTATAGGCCCTCGCCACGCCCACCCAGATCAACCGGTTACTTTTTCAGCAGAGCATCTAAATAATGGTTCAGCCATTCGGGATACTGTTGATCAATGGACGATTGACTCGTCAACAGGCAGAGAAAGATTCACCGGAAAAACGATTACATTTACCCCGCAATCAGAAGGAAAGGTCTCACTCACCTTACGATCCAGACCTTCAAATACCAGTGAAACAGACCCTAATTCCTGGACAACAATCCGTAGCCATCTCGGTATTACAGCCCCGAGCAGCCCGACTATTAACGCACAAGGACCGCGCAATGTCGAAACGGGCAAGACTTATCGCTATACTGGCACTGCCAGGCCGTCATGGGGTTCAATCCAAAGTGTCAATAACTTGATTACCGAATGGCAGTTACCTGATGGTAAAACTGTATCGGGACGAACGCTAGATTGGACGCCGACTACTCAGGATTTGATTGATACCAAACCATTGATTTTTCGATCATGGGTCAGCGGCTATAAAGAGACTACGTCTAAAGAAACCACTATAAAATACGTGCCATGGCAATATGTCTGGCCAAACTTCACCGTGTCCGTTAAACAATTTACGCCACAAGCGCCCTCAGACCTTGCTTTGCAGGTCACTCATGACGCACCAAAAATGAATACCCGCTTTGAGGGGCTTAGTTATCACTGGTCATATCCAGAAAGTGTGAACGGTCGCAGTAATGAAGCCTCCCCTTCCAGGGCAATGGTCCAAGTTTTACAGGCGGGTCAGTACATTGTTTCCATTACCATCAAGGATAAACGAGGCCATCAAACCGTATTGAATCAGCAGGTCTCAGCAGAAGAACCGGTGCCTTATAGAGCTCAACTCAGGCTTGCAAAGTCCAATCTAGCTGATCGGGCCCCTATGTCAATCACGGTTAGGCCTACTGTTTCCGGCGGTCATCCGCTGGATTCTGTTATCGCCCAATCTTGGTCTGTTGATGGAGCAGTCATTGATGAGTATCAGAATCGACCTTTTATGATCACCACTATTGCTGAACCTGGTGACCACACCATTAGCTACACGCTGCATAGCAAAATGGGTAAAACCATGACCTCTAATGCACATATTCACTTAACTAAAAACCAATTGCCCACCTGTGAATTGATCTCAAAACCAAATTCATTTGTTGTCTATGTTGAATCAAAATGCACCGATCCTGACGGCAAAGTTATTGGTTATTCGTGGCGGGTAAACGACCAACCGATTGGCTCAACATCCTACCGGATCAGTTTCAGCAAATCCGGACAACCCCAGTCTGCCAAAGTGACTATCATTGCCATGGATGACGCCAAGGAATTATCTGTTCCGGTGTCTATTCATGTTAATTATTGATGAGCCGTGGCGTTGCTTTATTGATTAATCACGGGTTAATCTTATCGCTACTTTTGATAGCAGGAGCGGCAATGGCAAATAATGAGGGAGCCGCTCCTGATTCTGAAAATAATCAGGCGCAAACCCTAATCGAACGCGCTTCACAGCAATTCGATTTCTTCGCCATGCAATTGCCGCTTGTGATCAAAGCACGGATTGAAGCTTTTATGAAAAAGGGTTTTCGCGCTGTTTTGATTGAAGATCCTGAAGCCGCGCCTGCCGAAGAAAAAAAGGTTCAATCACTTACTGATGGCTTGCGGAGTATCGATAGCGCTTTTGAAGATGACAGGGCCGCCTATCAAAGAGAACGAAAAGGCGATGGTAGATAAACGGCTATCTGCAAAATGAAGTTGGAATGAAGGCCGACAATCTTGATCATTGAACTTGATCAAGTGGTTGGAATTTGACTGTCGGATAGCTCTTGGCTTGGTTGGGTTGGATTATACCGTCTTGTTACGCCCCCTATGTATAGTGTGCAACTATGTATAGCCGTAAATTTCCATCTGCGGCAAAGGCTGGTTTCACTGGAGTTTCAAACACCCCTCAGCTCAGAAGCTTTACATAGTTTTACCGAATTTCTGAGGTGAAGATTTATTCGCTTCCGAAATTTCAACGACCTCTGCCAACCTTCACTCATGCAGACAACTGATTGAGTGCAAATTCGCTCCCGTTTTTTATGATTTCATGCCTAACTTGCATTAATGACGCCGTGAATTTCATCCATTAAAGCTATCGTCCAACAGGGAAGGAGTTTACGCAGCCCGCCAAGCATTAAAACTATGTGTAGCACTCCACTGGCAACAGCTAGTGGTTGGTGGGGTAAACGTCGAAATAAATCCCATCTATTCATAGTTGGGCACTATACATAGGGGTCGTTATTTATGGATAGCTATCCATAGTGACCCGTACTTGACGGTCGAAGGTTTGCGCTTAATGTCGGCAGGCGGCCAATGAGCTGACATTCAACGTAGAGCTAACCGGCGCTGCGCGGCTTTATCGCGCAGCGTCCAGCGACTGAAAGGAGCGAGGTTGAGCGCCAAGTTAGGCGGCAAACTAGGGTTCATCGCGCAACCGCTCCCGCGCTTCACGCAAAAAATCCGGATAGTCTTTGTCAAACGGCATGGCTAGGTTCGTTTCAAAAACGCAGCAGAGGTTCCAGAGTGCTCGTTCTTCAGCTTGATCCTCAATGACCAATTTATCCGTGTTGCTGAAGCGTTGAAGAAATTCAAACAGGACAATTGCCTCGTCAGACGTGATGGTAAATTGAACTTCAAGTCGATCTTCGGGCGTCATTGGCTTGCTGCCCATCGCTCACGCAAACCGCCGGCATCGCGCACGCGCGGTGTCGGCCAACAGGCTCTAGCCTGTTGGCGGTCGGCGTTGAGCGTGTTGTTAGACAGCATGGCCAAGGTTCCTTCGGGTTGCTCTCGCTTCGAGGGACCACTCGAATCGTTCAGCCAGTCGTTGAGCTGATTCAATGGCAATGGAACGATACAAATCTTCTGCCTTCGCAATCTCGACGTCCTCGCGTTCGAGTGCGCGTGATGCCCAGTATTTGCGTAATTCTCCGACAGGCAGAGTGTCAGTCTCAAAATCGATGGCGATGAAGACGGTCAGGTCCGGATCGTTACTCAGTCCCGACCAATGCGTCAACTTGGAGAGGGCCCGAGCTGATTCGATAACGCTCATCCGCCCCTCCATAAGGTCGAGCGCACGCGCACGGATCATTCTGCAGTGCTCTTCCCACTGCGGAACGTTATGAACGTGAGGAGGCGGTTTCATGTGCATTAGCTGCCATCTAACGATCAAGGTAACCGGGCGCGACACGGAAAGCTGAAAAATGAACCCGTAGTATAACCGCGCTCCGGTTGAGCGACGGGTTGGACGAAGCCGCTAACGCGGAGAAGAGTCGCGGCGCCTGGTATTTTATAAAATGTAACCTCAAGCCCTCATTCCGAGGGAACATTCCACTACGAATCATGAGGTTACGCGTCAATGACAACATCTTCCGAATCCCCTTTCAAGCAAAACTATCAAACCCATCTTAAACACCTTAAACTCAAAGGGCTCCAGCCAAAGACGATAGAGGCTTACGCCCGTGCTATTCGCCGCGTCGGCGAGTATTTCGACGAACAGATTGAGAACCTGTCCGAAGCGCAGTTGACCGATTATTTCACCGATTTGCTGGCGTCTCATTCCTGGAGTTCGGTCAAACTCGATCTCTACGGCCTTAAATTCTATTATATCCATGTGCTGCGTAAACCCTGGGTCGCTCCCGGTCTGATCAAACCGCCCAGAGCCCAACGTTTGCCGGACATCGTGACCGTGGAAGAGGCGCGGCAGCTTTTCTCGGCCACTCGTACGCTCAGTTACCGAGTCTTCTTTTTTACGCTCTACAGTCTTGGCCTACGCCTCGGCGAGGGCTTGCGGCTGCAAGTGGGCGATATAGACGCCGAACGCCAGCGCGTGCATATCCGCGATGCCAAGGGCAACAAGGACAGACTTGTCCCTTTGCCGGCGGTGACATTGGATTTGCTTCGCCGTTTCTGGAAAGTCCATCGCAATCCGGTCCTGCTGTTTCCCAACCGCCACGGCGGCTTGAATGGGGCAGGCCAGGCGATCACGCCGCTGGATCGCGGCGGCGTGCAAGCCACATTGCGCCAAGTCGCGCAAGATTGCGGCTTAAAAAAAAGATTAGCCCGCATTGTCTCCGTCACAGCTACGCCACCCATCTGATCGAAGCCGGCGTCGATCTGCTGGAAGTGCAGAAAATCCTCGGCCACCACAGTATCCTCACTACCGCCCGCTATACCCACCTGACCGATGGCACGAATCAGAACGCCAACCAACTGATCAATGCCTTGATGAATGGCTTTGCCATCGACTGGGGGAAGGTCAGATGATTTTACTATCCACCGTCATCGAAACCTTCGAAGCCGACTTGCTTGGGCATTATCAAGATTCGCTGTTGCCCAGTCACCGGCAAGCACTAGCCGCCATGAAGCACTGTCGCACCTCGCAAAGTCCCGTCATGCTGGCGAAATGCGATGACTGCGATAGCCAACGCTTCGTCCCGCATTCCTGCGGCCATCGAAACTGCCCGCATTGCCAGTCTCACGAATCTCAACAATGGTTGGAAAGGCAATTGCAAAGGCAGGTGCCCGCCGAGTATTTTTTGGTGACCTTCACCTTGCCCAAGGAACTCAGGGCGCTGGCCTGGCAACAGCAACGTACCCTTTACAGCTTGATGACCGGCTGTAGCTGGGAGACACTGAAAACCTTCACGCAAAACGACCCGCAGCTCAAAGGCAATGCCGGCGCTATCACGGTACTACACACCCATTCCCGCCGTCTCGACTACCACCCGCATGTCCATTGCGTGATACCGGCGGCGGCCATTGATACGGAAAAGCGCCTGTGGCGAACCAAACGCGGCAAAAAAGGCCAAGACAAAAAACAAACCGGCTACTTGTTCAACCACAAGGCATTGGCCAAGGTCTTTCGCGCTAAACTGCTCGAAGCGATCACTCAAGCGGGACTTGATCTGCCGCACCGGTATCCCGAAAAATGGGTCGTCGACGTCAAGTCCGTCGGCAGTGGCGATAAGGCGTTGGTTTATCTCGGACGCTATCTTTATAAAGGCGTCATCCAGGAAAAAGACATTGTCGCCTGCCGGGACGGCCAAGTGACGTTTCGCTACCAAGACAGTAAAACCCGCCAAATGCGGACTCGAACGCTGCCCGGCGCCCAATTCCTGTGGCTGATTCTCCGGCATGTCTTACCCAAGGGCTTCAGGCGCACCCGCAACTTCGGCTTTTTGCATCCCAACAGCAAACGGCTGATTGGATTGTTGCAATACCTGCTTGGCTTGAATCCAAACCGGGCGCTGGCATGGCTGAGAAAACGGCCGGTACTCACCTGCGCCTGCTGCGGCGGAGAAATGCGGATTGTGAAAACGCGCATCCTGCCGATCTTACGCAGCCAGACAATGCCCGCCGGCCAACCGGGTTGAGGGTGCCACAGGCTATGTAAACGATTAACATAACCCACCATACGATCATCGGCCTTTCCAAGGCCGACAGCTTCGTTCGGCCAAAATTAGGGCTAAAATACCCCCAAAAGCGGCCTTCCGATGCCATCGAAGCGATAGGTCACCACTCCTATGTGAGTTCTGGGTCTTGAAGCGGTAACCAGGCCTTCGCTACCCCAGAACTCCGAAAAGCTATTTTCTTATATAAAGCATACCGTCAGCACTGTGATCACCGGGCTTGTCCAACAATCGGTTCAGATTGTGGTTCGCGTTACTCACACAATCTAACCTTATTCGTTAGAAATAAAATTCAAAAATCACCCGCTAGTGCAAAAAATAAATGGGCTAAAGAATTCGTGCGGGTTTGAACCTTCTTAAGACATTGATACCTATCTTCTGCGAACAATGAAACAGTGGGTTTATCACCGCAAAAACCTACTTGAGTAGCATATCTGAAATTCTCTAAGCGAATGACTACCACTGATAACCATATAACGATGAGCAGGAGAACAATGATGACCCCATTTTTCATTCGATACCCCGATTATTTCTAACTTAGAGCTAAGCCGACCGCTGGAGCGTAGCGGGAGTGGGTCGGCTTGAGCGTATTGTTGGACGAAGCCGCTAACGCGGAGAAGAGTCGCGGCGCCTGGTATTTTATAAAATGTAACCTCAAGCCCTCATTCCGAGGGAACATTCCACTACGAATCATGAGGTTACGCGTCAATGACAACATCTTCCGAATCCCCTTTCAAGCAAAACTATCAAACCCATCTTAAACACCTTAAACTCAAAGGGCTCCAGCCAAAGACGATAGAGGCTTACGCCCGTGCTATTCGCCGCGTCGGCGAGTATTTCGACGAACAGATTGAGAACCTGTCCGAAGCGCAGTTGACCGATTATTTCACCGATTTGCTGGCGTCTCATTCCTGGAGTTCGGTCAAACTCGATCTCTACGGCCTTAAATTCTATTATATCCATGTGCTGCGTAAACCCTGGGTCGCTCCCGGTCTGATCAAACCGCCCAGAGCCCAACGTTTGCCGGACATCGTGACCGTGGAAGAGGCGCGGCAGCTTTTCTCGGCCACTCGTACGCTCAGTTACCGAGTCTTCTTTTTTACGCTCTACAGTCTTGGCCTACGCCTCGGCGAGGGCTTGCGGCTGCAAGTGGGCGATATAGACGCCGAACGCCAGCGCGTGCATATCCGCGATGCCAAGGGCAACAAGGACAGACTTGTCCCTTTGCCGGCGGTGACATTGGATTTGCTTCGCCGTTTCTGGAAAGTCCATCGCAATCCGGTCCTGCTGTTTCCCAACCGCCACGGCGGCTTGAATGGGGCAGGCCAGGCGATCACGCCGCTGGATCGCGGCGGCGTGCAAGCCACATTGCGCCAAGTCGCGCAAGATTGCGGCTTAAAAAAAAGATTAGCCCGCATTGTCTCCGTCACAGCTACGCCACCCATCTGATCGAAGCCGGCGTCGATCTGCTGGAAGTGCAGAAAATCCTCGGCCACCACAGTATCCTCACTACCGCCCGCTATACCCACCTGACCGATGGCACGAATCAGAACGCCAACCAACTGATCAATGCCTTGATGAATGGCTTTGCCATCGACTGGGGGAAGGTCAGATGATTTTACTATCCACCGTCATCGAAACCTTCGAAGCCGACTTGCTTGGGCATTATCAAGATTCGCTGTTGCCCAGTCACCGGCAAGCACTAGCCGCCATGAAGCACTGTCGCACCTCGCAAAGTCCCGTCATGCTGGCGAAATGCGATGACTGCGATAGCCAACGCTTCGTCCCGCATTCCTGCGGCCATCGAAACTGCCCGCATTGCCAGTCTCACGAATCTCAACAATGGTTGGAAAGGCAATTGCAAAGGCAGGTGCCCGCCGAGTATTTTTTGGTGACCTTCACCTTGCCCAAGGAACTCAGGGCGCTGGCCTGGCAACAGCAACGTACCCTTTACAGCTTGATGACCGGCTGTAGCTGGGAGACACTGAAAACCTTCACGCAAAACGACCCGCAGCTCAAAGGCAATGCCGGCGCTATCACGGTACTACACACCCATTCCCGCCGTCTCGACTACCACCCGCATGTCCATTGCGTGATACCGGCGGCGGCCATTGATACGGAAAAGCGCCTGTGGCGAACCAAACGCGGCAAAAAAGGCCAAGACAAAAAACAAACCGGCTACTTGTTCAACCACAAGGCATTGGCCAAGGTCTTTCGCGCTAAACTGCTCGAAGCGATCACTCAAGCGGGACTTGATCTGCCGCACCGGTATCCCGAAAAATGGGTCGTCGACGTCAAGTCCGTCGGCAGTGGCGATAAGGCGTTGGTTTATCTCGGACGCTATCTTTATAAAGGCGTCATCCAGGAAAAAGACATTGTCGCCTGCCGGGACGGCCAAGTGACGTTTCGCTACCAAGACAGTAAAACCCGCCAAATGCGGACTCGAACGCTGCCCGGCGCCCAATTCCTGTGGCTGATTCTCCGGCATGTCTTACCCAAGGGCTTCAGGCGCACCCGCAACTTCGGCTTTTTGCATCCCAACAGCAAACGGCTGATTGGATTGTTGCAATACCTGCTTGGCTTGAATCCAAACCGGGCGCTGGCATGGCTGAGAAAACGGCCGGTACTCACCTGCGCCTGCTGCGGCGGAGAAATGCGGATTGTGAAAACGCGCATCCTGCCGATCTTACGCAGCCAGACAATGCCCGCCGGCCAACCGGGTTGAGGGTGCCACAGGCTATGTAAACGATTAACATAACCCACCATACGATCATCGGCCTTTCCAAGGCCGACAGCTTCGTTCGGCCAAAATTAGGGCTAAAATACCCCCAAAAGCGGCCTTCCGATGCCATCGAAGCGATAGGTCACCACTCCTATGTGAGTTCTGGGTCTTGAAGCGGTAACCAGGCCTTCGCTACCCCAGAACTCCGAAAAGCTATTTTCTTATATAAAGCATACCGTCAGCACTGTGATCACCGGGCTTGTCCAACAATCGGTTCAGATTGTGGTTCGCGTTACTCACACAATCTAACCTTATTCGTTTCGTTAGGCATTTATTTCACTTATCAAATCAGATGCTGCTGATACGATTAGTCCAACATTGCCGGTGGATGCTCCTACATAAATCGCACCGCCAAATGCGATAGCTTTAGTAGCTATTCTTATACCGTGCTTAATATCCTGTATTTTTTGTGCCACTTCCTGCATGGCATTTGTAGCGGATTGCAAGGTTTGTAAGTCTTGTTCGATGAGCTTAACCTTCAATAGGACAGATTTAGCGTTTAAATCACTTGATATGTTAAACAAAGTCCATTGTTTGTTTTCTAAATCACTGCGTTGACTCGGAGTTAAGTCCTCCCAATGATCGTAACGATAATGTCCCAAAACAGACGACAAATTATGAAACGCTTTTGACAACTCAAATACTTCGTTAGCACTAAGTTTTTTTTCCATGGTTGCTCCCCTTATTCAGCGAATGCTTTCTTAATCTCTTTGATAACAGGTGTGGTATCGTTGACAAATGACTTGACCATCGCTGCCACTTCCTTACCTGTTAGATCATTAGCGTCATTTTTAAGCTTGGTATGTGTAGCTCCAATTTTATTTATACTTTCTGAAAGGTTTTTTGCTGCTTTGAGTTTTTCTGAAAGCTCGACTCTAGTTTTCCATTGAGCCTTGGAATAAGACTCCCATTCAAGAGGATTGCTGTTTCTAGCAACCCGTTCAACTCGCTGGTAAGAGTCCTCCCAAGAAGTTATCTCTAATTTAATGGCCTCTGAATAGTTCGTATTTATTACATCAGCGAGAGTATTGGTAACGCTTACCAATGAGCTATTGCTTTCGTTCAAAAATGTTTTTACTTGTTTCTGTTGATAAGCACTAGTTGCAGCCTTTGCAATGAATTTCGCCAAGCTTCCTATCGCACTAACCTTTGCATCTTCAATGCCTTTTACCTTAAGTTTTTTGATTTCTTCAGTGAGTCCATCAATATCCTTGTCGTAATTTACAAGTTCATCTGCTGCGAGTGATCCCAAAGCTGCTCCATAATCCGCTAGAACGTTGGAAACCATTAAGATGGCTTTAGATACATCCTGCTCGGTGCTGCATTGACTGTAATAAGCAAGTGGCTTTGCGCTATTCGCTCTCATGCAGGAAGCTTGAAAATCCTCTGCAACAGGTCTCACGCTCTCTATCGTGCTTCGGCTAGAGTCGGCATATTTTTGAACTGCCTCCATCGAAGCACATCCTGATAACAGAAAACACACACTGAACAGCACAGAAGATCGACTTTTTGTTGATAGCATAATTAACTCCTCATTTATCGGATGTGTAATCCAGAACGCCTAACGCCCGGGCTCACAGGAGAGCGAACGCAGCGAGCGAATCCTGTGGAGCCCATTGTTAGCATTACTTTACTATACATCTATCTCTTTCTGAACAGCATTAAACCCGAGTTTCTTCAAGCGCCTAACTAAACGTGTTGTCTCTTCAGGAGTTGAGGAAAAGCAACTGAGCATAGCTTCTGTGCTACTTATATTGACTGGACTTCGGTCTTTTTTTACAAACTGCAAACCAAAAGATATACCGACAGAATGTTGGACAACTACCGGAATATTGGGCCACCTACCTCTCGGAACCTCCGTAGACGATATAACGAAAAATTTATGAGATGGTCCTGTAAGTGTAATACTTCCTTCTGGCGTCCTATTTATGTGTTTTATATCTACGACTGATTGAAGCATTATACCTGGTGTATTTTCTGGATCATTGCCTAAGGTTGCTCTAACGCGACCCTTTGAAAAAATCTCATTTAATGCGGCTACTATTAGATATTTATCCTTTGAATCGAATAGGGCGCTAGCAAAATCGATAAACTCGCCCAGAAGGGCTTCGTCTAGTTTTCTGTGCTTGGTAGAGAAATGTGATGATTCATTAAGAATATTTCTCCATTTATTCAGTGTCCTTGGTTTTGTTGCGAACTTACGGATACGAACACACCTAGTTCTTGCAAATTCCAAAAATGTTGTATTGGTATTTGGCTTGGCCTTTTTCAGTTGATCATATAGATGCCAAGCAGTTTTTAATTTTCTATCTTGATTAATATATTTGTTTTTTGGCATAGTGCTAAAAAAACAAAGAATGAAAAATATTTGCTCGAGAGTTTGTCTGCACAAATTACCCGCAGCTAGTTCAAAAGCACCTGGGAATCGTTCAAGGTGCTTATTGTTTAAATACCATCTAGCTTGATCTAATGATGCTACAGGGTCTTGAAGTAAGCCCAACGAGAATTCTCCTTATTCTTTTCAAATGCTAACGTTCGAGCTAACCGGAGCACCAACGGTGGACGAAGCCGCTAACGCGGAGAAGAGTCGTGGCGCCTGGTATTTTATAAAATCTAACCTCAAGCCCTCATTCCGAGGGAACATTCCACTACGAATCATGAGGTTACGCGTCAATGAAAACATCTTCCGAATCCCCTTTCAAGCAAAACTATCAAACCCATCTTAAACACCTTAAACTCAAAGGGCTCCAGCCAAAGACGATAGAGGCTTACGCCCGTGCTATTCGCCGCGTCGGCGAGTATTTCGACGAACAGATTGAGAACCTGTCCGAAGCGCAGTTGACCGATTATTTCACCGATTTGCTGGCGTCTCATTCCTGGAGTTCGGCCAAACTCGATCTGTATGGCCTTAAATTCTATTATACCCATGTGCTGCGTAAACCCTGGGTCGCTCCCGGTCTGATCAAACCGCCCAGAGCCCAACGTTTGCCGGACATCGTGACCGTGGAAGAGGCGCGGCAGCTTTTCTCGGCCACTCGTACGCTCAGTTACTGAGTCTTCTTTTTTACGCTCTACAGTCTTGGCCTACGCCTTGGCGAGGGCTTGCGGCTGCAAGTGGGCGATATAGACGCCGAACGCCAGCGCGTGAATATCCGCGATGCCCAGGGCAACAAGGACAGACTTGTCCCTTTGCCGGCGGTGACATTGGATTAGCTTCGCCGTTTCTGGAAAGTCCATCGCAATCCGGTCCTGCTGTTTCCCAATCACCACGGCGGCTTGAATGGGGCAGGCCAGGCGATCACGCCGCTGGATCGCGGCGGCGTGCAAGCCACATTGCGCCAAGTCGCGCAAGATTGCGGCTTAAAAAAAAGATTAGCCCGCATTGTCTCCGTCATAATCCGGAGTACCGAATAATGCCGAGCTCGGCATTATCGCCACAGCTTTGCCAGTCATCTGCTACAAGCCAACGTCGATATTCGCACCATCCAAGAATTATTGGGTCACAGCGATTTGCGCACGACCATGATCTACACGCATACCGTGCCCAGCCGGACAATCAAGGAAGCAAAAAGCCCGTTGGATTTATGATACAACCATCGGCGGCAATGGGCTCGTTTGCTGTCATTCCGCATCATTGGTCTGTGGCGGCTTTTGGCCGACTGCCGGAGACCACGAAAGGCTGCTTCGTAGAAGCGAAACCCAAAAAAAGATCCTTAGGCGTGCGGTCGCTTTGGAGAAAGGTGTATGGCGGGTTTGGGTCGCTATGAATAGCTATCCATAGCGGCCAATTGATCAAGTTCAATGATCAAACTTGTCGGCCTTCATTCCAACCTCTTTTTGCAAACAGCCGAAATTTGTTCTACATTCAAAGTTGGCTCTAATGCTTTGAGGTTGATTGCCCGATTGAATTTTAAAAGAACCAAAGGCTGTCCTTAAATACTTGGGGACAGCCTTTTTTTTGGCTCATCGCCCATAAAAACGGGTCGAAATAGGCTGCCTTTCGTCTGTCCATCAAAAGAACACCTGATAGGCTGCTCTTTCGCGCTTATACACCGCTGATTTTTTGTTGACAATGACCGTGTTCCGGAACAGAACCTCGGTCAGTGAATTGCAAATAGCTGACAACCCTCATCAAGCCTATTTTTGGAGTTCTTTAAATGAACAAATTGAAAGCACTGTTTACATCTAAACTATTCTTGGCCATTTTTGTTGCTGCTGCTGTCGCGCTTGCTCCTGAAGCAATGGCCGGTACCGGTGGTAGTGAGTTCGACGACATCTACACACTGTTGGTTGGCTGGACTCAAGGTACTTTGGGAAAAATCATTGCCTTGGGCATGTTTATGGTGGGTTTGTCTGCCGGCATCGTCAACCAATCTATCGTATCTGTTGTTATCGGCATCGGTGGTGCGTTGGCTCTGTACTACGGTCCAAACGTCATCAACGGTGTTGTTGCCGCTCTGGTGTAATTCCAGATATATCGCCCATCACCCCCGATGGGCGGTACCCCTTTTTTGTTAGTTGTAGACGAAAGGGCCGCCCTCTTGACAAGGTGCGGCCTTTTTTTTGGGCGAAAAAAAACGAAAGGGGCCGAAAAACCGCGTCTTTCACCTCGATGAAATAGAAATGTTTCTCGTAAGATTTTCTCAACGTCAAGCGGAGAGAAAATAAGTGAAACAGAAAAACATGATCGTAGTGACCGTTCTAGCGACGACATTTACAGCTCAAACCCAAGAGTCGGAAGCAAATGAGAGTTCCAAAGACCTCACGCTTTTCTGGGCGAACAAAGGGAATTAATTATGCGCAGCTTCTATGGAACCCACGCCATCTTGGTGGCGAGTTTGTTGATTGTCCTGGTATTCAGTGGAATCAAAGCCGCTTTTTTAGTACTGGTACTTGCTGTACTAGAAATAAGCCTATCGGTTGACAATGCTGTCGTTAATGCAGGCGTTCTGAAGAACATGGAAGAAATTTGGCAACAACGGTTTTTGACATGGGGAATGGTGATTGCAGTCTTTGGAATGCGGTTGCTATTTCCAGTGATGGTTGTCGCCCTTGCGACAGGCATGTCTGCGAATGATGTCGTCCTGCTGGCACTGAATTCACCTGATCAATATGCCCTATATCTACATGAGGCTCACCCCATGATTGCGGCACTGGGCGGGACGTTTCTAATGATGGTCGGATTATCATTCCTGCTTGATGATTCCCGTGACGTATTGTGGGTTGGATCCATTGAAAAACGGCTGCAATCGCTGGGAAAAATTGACGCAGTAAACACGACTATAACCTTAGGTACTTTGCTGAGTGCTACGGCAATAGTGCCTGGCGAAATGAAGATGTCGGTACTTACCGGTGGAATTTGGGGAATATTCCTGTTTGGATTTGTCAGCAGCCTAGATAGCTTGTTTGCTGTCTCAGATGAACAAGTATCTATGAGCGAGACCGTTAAAAAAGGAGGTCTTATTGGATTCTTGTACCTGGAGTTACTGGATGCCTCGTTCTCATTCGATGGGGTAATAGGTGCCTTTGCAATCTCTAAAGAAGTACAGATCATTATGATTGGATTAGGGATTGGTGCTTTATACGTTAGATCACTGACGATTTATTTGGTTAATAAAGGGATTCTGGACGAATACATCTATCTCGAACACGGGGCTCACTATGCGATTCTTGCGCTGGCGATACTTATGCTGGGAAGCATCGTTAAAGTAATACCTGAAGTGATAACAGGGGTTACGGGAGCCCTTGTAATAGGGTTATCGCTTTGGTCATCAATCTATCACAACAAGCAGAAAGCTTTGTTGGCTCCAACTGAATCGCCCAAAGAGCGATACCCAAGTATCAACAAAAATTCTTAACAATAGCGTGAGGTAAAAAAATGGCATTAAGTTTAGTCAAGGGCGGAAATATCAATCTGTCAAAAGCAGACAATTCATTAAAGAACATCATCGTGGGAATTGGTTGGGATGTTAGAGAAAGCGACCAAGAAACATTTGACGTGGACCTGTCGATGTTGATGGTGGGAGAAAACGAAAAAGCACGAAATGAACGAGACTTGGTGTATTACCACAAGGAGCATCAAAAATCACCTTGTGGATCAATCAACCACAGCGGGGACAACAGAACGGGTCAAGGCGATGGTGACGATGAAGCTATTAATGTGTTTTTAGATAAGGTGCCTAAAGATGTACAGAAACTAATCATATTTGTGTCGATATATGATGCTGAAAAACTGAAACAAAACTTCGGGCAAGTGTTTAACGCTTACGTTCGGGTCGTAAATGAAGAAACCAATGAAGAATTAACGCGATATGACTTGAGTGAAGAGGAAGATACCGCAACCTATACATCGCTGATATTCGGCGAAATATATCGTTATCAAGGTGATTGGAAATTTAAAGCAATCGGTCGAGGCATCAAGGGCGGCTTGCGCGAGTTCTCAAGGATGCATGGTCTAGATGCATGAGTACCTTGACACCCATAAAAATGATGGCTTTTCTCGTTTTATGTTTCATTTCTGGTGGTCTTGGCGGCTATTACGCCGCCTCTTTTTCACCTGTGCCGGCGCAAATTGCAATTGTCGATTTACAGGGCTTGGTAAAAAAAGCCGTCGAAAAGAACCAAGCGCAGACGGAAGACGATGCCAAGGCGCTAATGAACAAAGTAAAAGAATCAACTGAAGAGCTAGTTCAACGTGGCGTGGTCATTTTTGATGCGCAATCTGTTTTAAGTGCCCCCGAGGAAGCCTATGTCAACATTGAATAACCCAGAAACTTTAACGCTGCCAGTATTCGTTGAAAGAACTAAAACTTTTGGTCCGATTTTGCTTAATCACCTGAAATCACACGGAATTACTTGGATTATGGTGGTCTCGCTCTACTGGGTAATCCATTCCAACTACCG
Organism: Methylicorpusculum oleiharenae; assembly: GCF_009828925.2. Taxonomy (NCBI): domain Bacteria; kingdom Pseudomonadati; phylum Pseudomonadota; class Gammaproteobacteria; order Methylococcales; family Methylococcaceae; genus Methylicorpusculum; species Methylicorpusculum oleiharenae. The sequence goes on along the minus strand of NZ_WUTY02000002.1, from coordinate 212,085 downwards.
ACTGGCCATCAATCAAACACCCAGCCTGCCTTATTCGTTGTTGCTGATTTGTCTGGATAAAAAAGTCGAAACAGGCGGCTTGATGGCCTTTAAATGGCACAACGGCGCACCCTATCCAGATGGCTATACCTTCACAAAGAGATTGCTGGCCGGACCGGGGGAGATTGTCACTAAAAACGGAAGGGATTTCAGTGTCGGCGACCGGACTCTGGTTGGGAAAGAGGTCGGACTAAGCCTCAAAAAACTATTCCCAAATGATGAGTTGCATGATGGGAAAAATACGATCCAATTAGGTAAGTACTTCGTGGCTGGAGATCATGAATACAGCCTGGATTCGCGATACAACCTTCTTGGATTAGTAGATGAAAAAGATGTCATTGGCAGCGCATACCCGATTTTCTAGTCGCTTCCTGGCAGTAATGATACTGCACCTGTCGTCCTCGTCCGCGTGGGCGGGTGAGGACGATTTTTTTATCAAGGAAATTATGAAGCAACAACAACCTAGTATGAATAGGCAATTACCCGATTGGTTACAAACCCAACCGATACATTTAAACCCTGCTTTAGAAAAAATTCTTAAAGAAGGTAACAAAATGGCAGCTCAAGGAGGATCTTCAGGTAAAGAGGCAATTAACGGGCAGAGATCGTTAGCGAAAGCGGTTCAGGGACGTTGGATATTCGTATCTTTTGGAATGCCAACGCAGGAGTTGAAAGCAGCCGCTGAAGAAGCTGCTCAGACGAAAGCGATGCTAGTGTTTCGCGGGGTTGAGCGAGACCAAAATACGACAATGATGACAAAAAAGCTTTTGCCTATCGTAAAGGCCATGAAACCAGTTCCCGGGACAGTCATAGACCCAACTTTGTTTACCCGGTTCAATGTGACAGCAGTGCCAACCATGATTGAAACGGATAGTGAAGGAAAAACACTTAGCGCTCGTGGATTGCCTGGTTTCAATTGGCTTAGCAAGCAAGAACCGGGGGATCAAGGGCAAAGAGGGCCGATTTACGGCATCGTGGAGCCTGACATGATTGAGGAAATTCAGCGTCGAGCAGCAAATATCGATTGGGATAAGCAAAAATCACTGGCAATCGCAAATTTCTGGAAAAACCAAGAAGAATTTAATTTACGCCCCGCGAAAAAGAACAAGGAACGATCAGTGGACATGACCATCGTTTCAACTCAGGATATTTTTCATCCGGATGGCCGATTGGTCATCAAAAAAGGCGACAGGATAAACCCCTTGGCAATGATACCTATGAGACAGGCTTACATCGTATTTGATGCAACAAGTCAAAAACAAGTAGCTATTGCCAAGCAAGCAGGCGATGAAATTCTAAAGAGAGGAAAGCCGGTAATTTATCTGTTTTCGAAGATCGATAAACAGCGTGGCTGGGATCACTACAACGAGACTGGCGAACGCGTGAATGGACGATTGTACAAACTCAATAAAAGCATTGTCGATCGCTTCAAATTGGAAGCATTGCCAAGCGTCATTGAGGGAGAAGGTGATCATGTAGTCGTAAAGGAAATAGTAAGCGGCGAGGTTCACTAATGCGACTAAACACTCTTTTAGGATTAGTGATCCTGGTTGTATCACAAGCCTCCATAGCCGATGAAACGATCAACACAACGGAGACTGATGAGATATCAGTTGAAAAATTGCTGTGTCCGGATGCTGATATATGGGGAAAAAAGATGATAACGGGGATCTGTTGGAGTTGTCTGTTCCCGGTTAGATTGCTGGGAATGACATTATACGATATGGATAATGAAATTCCTGATGGTGCCTCAGAAGAAAGTTTTTGTGTTTGTAATGAAGCAGGAGACACGCCAAAACTAGGAATGACCGCTGGAGCATGGATGCCGGCAAGGCTGATAGAAGTGGTAAGAAAACCTTACTGCTCACCGTCATTGGGGGGCATTTCATTTAATAACGGGGTGAGGCTCTGGGGCGGGCATAAAGAGGTTGAGGGTGATGGTAGTGATAAAACATTCTACAACTACCATTATTGGGCTTACCCGTTATTCATGATTTTGGATTTATTTACCCAGTCTTTTTGCAATGCTGGGGGGTTCAGAAATATGGATCTGATGTACATGTCAGAACTTGATCCAACATGGAATATCGATGAATTGGCATTTTTCACAAACCCCGAGGCAATTGTATTTGCTAACCCATTGGCTGTGGCGGCATGTACAGTAGATTGCGCAGTAACAACGGCTTATCAACCACTGAAATCATTGTGGTGGTGTGCGGGTTGCTGGGGAAATCTATATCCATTCGTGGGTAATATTGCCTCGGACGGATCGTCCCCAAGAGATTCAAGTTTATTGTCGGCAAGAGTTTTGGCGGCCTTGCATAGAAGAGGATTAGCGCACAAGACCTATGGTGATGACGCTATGTGCGGAGGAACGATATACCCCATGATACCGAAGCAACAGTATAAGTTAAGCATGGTCTTCCCTATCGCAGAAGCAAAAGCAGAAAAAGAAAAGGCCGAAAAAAAGGATGCTAACGGAAATACTGTAATGGGAGCAAATGGACAGGCTGAGATGATTGATAAAGTTATCCCCGGAGAAAATTGTTGTCACTCTATTGGGGAATCTACATTCAAATGGGGAGAGTGGAGAAATATACCGGGTATTGGCGAAGATTTTGTATATCTAATTTGGCGGTATACGGATTGCTGTCTAATTTATTCGGAATAAGCAATGAATAAATTAAAAAGAGCAATAGCTGGCTTATTAATAGTTTGCCTATTTCACAATGCTATTGCTGCATTTTATCTGGCAACGTTGGTTATATTTTTTGTCCCATTTCCAGCATTTGCAGATGCTTTTTTAGATAAAGCGGCTGAAGGTGGGTTATTAGGCGAATCACTGATAAATGGCTTTACGGTACCTGATGTCAACCGTTCAACAGGCAAGATAACACTCAATAATGGCGCTGTTGCGGGCGAAACCATCGAACAAAACGAGCTGTTTCAAGAGATTCAGCCGGGGTCAATGGATGAGGCGGCGGCAGCTTTTGGAAATGCATCAGCCCAAGGAGCCTATGTCAATAACACCGTTAGCAATCTAAATTCACAACCCACTCAGCATTCGTATGCGTACCAAACACTAATGGGCGCAAATACCGCAATGCCAAATCTTTTACATGATCCGATATGGAATCAATCAGACAACGTGCTTTCTCAACAGTCGCCATTAATTAATGACATGTTTAATGGCTGTACAAAAACAACAGACTGGGGAAAAACAGCCTGCTCTATCCATATCAAAGATATTAAGCAATGTAAAAAAAAATTGGCGACAGAAAAGTGTACCGTCAACCGATCAGTGACGCATAGCCCGATCATTGGTTTCATCAGCGGTAATGGAAGCGTATCTCCATGTGGAATAGGGTGCACGGTTATCAGTATTGGCGTTAATACTGACAACCAATGGCGTATCGGAAAAAGATGCCAAACCTTCACAATAACCGCTAGTTTTCAGATACCAAGACCCGATTCAATTGAGTCTGTAAGTCTTAATTTTGTAAGGTGGGATGATAAAACTCGAATATTTATAAACGACAAACTCATCTATACCGGTAGAAACGGATGGAACGGGCCCTGCGAACAAGAGACAAGTTGGACGCATAGCCCTCGAAGAGATGTCACTGAACATTTTAAGTCCGTTGCTCCTGGATCCGTTGTGAAAATAGAACAGGTCGTCGTCGTTTATGATGGCGGGGAAGGGCACGCAAGGTTCGTAGTCAGATCTAAGCCTGGACATGGTGATTTCTTAGAAGATTTCATTGATCAACCGGTGGGCTGTCGTCAGCGATTATTTAATGCCTGGCCCTTAGATGGGACTGCACCACCCTTTATTCAAACAACCTCATTAAACGATCAAGCATCAACAGAATGGTGGCAATGTACTGATGCATCAAATAGCAAAGTGGTTGGTCCTATAACGATTACGCCGGAGAATTATTCAAACTACATAGGTGGTCAGGATATACTGCCTGATGCGCCAAAATCGCCGCCAGCGCCCATATGCTATTCAGCTGAAACACGAAGGCCGGGACTGGTATCTTTGGAGTGCTATACGGATTATCAAGGCTATCGGGTTTGCCCACAATACAATTATGACTTGGAAGATAACAACACCTGTGAATCATTATCGTCGTGTGCATATGTCAAAGAAGAATGCGAAAAAGATGAAAATGGCAATGAGTCAATAGATCCTGTAACGGGTGCATGTAGGGATTTTGTTGTCACATATGATTGTGGAACTAATCATGACACGGAATGCGATATTGGCAATAATGGAGAAAACACTATATGTGATGCTGATATCCGATGCATGGGCGGGGAATGTGTAAGCCCTAAGCAGGAATCAAACGAAGATTTTATAAAAGCTGCAACCGCAATACAAACCTTAAACGAAACACAAAAACAGATGTCATGCGACCCCAATCAAGAGGCATGTCAATTTTTTGAAGGGGAAGGGTACACCTGCAGAATGGCTGACCTGTCAATTCTTGGATCAGTCGATTGTTGTAATATGCCTATACAGGGCAGTTGGATCGATTACATTATGTTAGCGGCAGACAGTTGGTATTTAGCGGATACGTCAGCCCAAATATACGCATTTGGACTCGAAAATGCCAATAATGGCCTGACAGGGGCATGGAGTCTAGTGACTAATGGAACAGTGTTTCAAACACCAGTAACAGGGATGACTGAGATATATAACGGAGTTACAGACACATTTACGTCAATGTATGATTCAGTTGTATCGATGTTAGGGGAGGATCTCACTACCAAATTAAGTATATCAACAATAAAAGCACAGGCTGTTCAATGGTTAGGAGAATGGATAGCATCAACATTCGGTGAAACTGCCGCATCAACACTTTTATCAACAACAACATCGGGAACAGGGACAGCAGTAACAACAACCTATTCAATGACAGGATCACTCTTATCATCAGTCATAACAGCTGTTGGGATAATTTATGCGATCTATCAGATAGCGAAAATGGTGGTGCAGATGGTATTTGCCTGTACGGAGGATGAAATGAAGCTGCAGATGTACAAAGATCAAAAACTTTGTACTGCTAGCGGTGAAATAGGCAGTTATTGTTCCGATAAGATATTAGGGGTGTGCGTTGCTAGAAGACAAGCTTACTGCTGTTTTTCAAGTCCATTTGCAAGAATATTTCAGCAACAAGCAAGAAGACAGTTGAATATGAATTTTGGTAAACCCAAAGAACCGAGTTGCGAAGGATTAAGTTTAAGTCAAATTGGATCCCTGGATTTCGATAAAATGAATTTTGGTGAATGGATTAATATGTTGAAAGTATCCGGTATTATGGCAATAAATGATGCGAAAATTGAAGAAAGGTACAGCCCACAGTTCTCAACAGTAGGCAAATTGCCCGGCACTAATAATTACAGTGTAATTGATAGGTTAAACAAGCAAACCAATGAAACCAATGTTGACGAACAACGGCAGTATCTGATTGACAATCTGTAAGTAATTACATCAAAAATACAAAGTCATTTTAATCAACGCCTTTCAATAATCGCTTTTCTGCACATACCCCACGGAACGGGTGACCTTGAGCAATTGGCATTGCCTGGATAACGCTATCTCGTCTCGGTGCTATCCAGGCCCGACGCTCTTCTATAGGCTGATCCCAGACTTTTTTTAAGCCAATCCATCGCCATGTTGCGGTGCCCAATCTCCGCATACAACCGGTACGGATCATTCTGAGCATTGATCGGTTTCGGCCCGCGCTGGCCTTCGAAGAGACTGCCCGCATTAGGCAGCAATTCCTTTTTCCATTGACTGACTTGGGCGGGATGCAAGCCGAACTCCTGGGCAATGTCATTGATCGTGTTCGTGCCTTCTCACCGCTGCCAAGGCTACCTTGGCTTTTTGGACGCCTGTCACTATCTTCCGTTTGCTTTCGCTCATCTTCTACCTTTCATTTCCCGTTAGGGCATAGCTTAAACGGCTGTCCGGATTCTTGGGGTCGACAGTAAAGTCAAGACAGATAAGGATCCGGGACAGGTAATTAAAAGTGTTATGCCCAATTTTTTTGGATAAATCAGCCAAAACAATCGAAACAGGCCGAAAAAGCGCGTCTTTCGCCCGGATGAAAATTTTTGTGGCCGTTTAATATCAGCAGTATGAACATAAAAAAAATAGTGCTATTAATTTTGACGTTATCCATTTCAGTTAACGCCAATTCGAATTCTGTTTTGGACAACAGCGTTTGGGGTGTTGCTGCCAGTTATGCGGGTATAAACGTGGCAACACTCTATGGGATAGCCGTCCAAGAGAGCGGAATGCGTTGGCGAGATGGAAGTTTTCGTCCGTGGCCCTGGACGCTAAACATCAATAAAAGCAAAAAGGGTATCAAAGCCGGTCCCAGGCGGTACGCAAATAAAGAAGCAGCAGAACAGGCACTGAAAGCGCTCATAGAGCAAGGAATCAGGAATGTGGATGTCGGAATAATGCAAGTGAACCTGTATTGGCATGGAAACAAGGTTTCCAACGAACTCGATTTGCTCGACCCAAAAACCAACATAAATGTCGCGGCAAGCTATCTGAAAGCACTGCGTGCGCAGAACGACATTCGAAAAACTGTCGCCGATTATCATGCACCCACCAATGCCGTTCGAGGCAATAGTTACGCAAATCATGTAGAGCGATTCGAGAAAATCATCAATGAGAAACTTAAATAAAATCCCTATCGTAATAGCAACAACGATTGCATTGACAGCTTGTGCGACGACGCAGGATTGTCCATTGGGTCTGTCTGGCGATCGCTGTGAAGAAATCACCGTGAAAATCTATTTGCCGCCCGTCGTCAGTGATCTTTCTTATCAAAAGGTGGGTTGGTTGAGGGATCAGGCCATTATCCAGGGAGGGTTTGAGCACACGCTATCTCTACCTGGAAAGGGAATCGTTCCCGCTGATAGTGGATCAATCTCGAATTATTCGCTGCAAACGTTCCCCTTTCCTCCGGTACTGGAAACGGTTTTACCTGAAATTCAGTCGGTTTTGTTCGAATTTGATCAAGCGGATCTGTCAGTCAGTGAAACTCAGAAGCTAGATGACTTTCTGCAAAGAATTCCCCCGTCAACGATGATGCATGTAAGCATTGAAGGACACACAGATTCAAAAGGGTCCAGTGAATACAACAAAAAGTTATCAACCAGGCGTGCGATTTCGGTACGCAATTACCTGATTAAGCAGGGCGTTGCCGCGTCAAAAATTTCGGCCGAAGGATTGGGTGAAAGTTCCCCTGCTGAAAGCAATGACACGGAAGAAGGGCGATTGAAAAATCGAAGAGCAGAATTGATTCCTATAACGGAGAGATAGAAATGCGAGACATTCCTAATTATTTGGACGATCCACAACAAATTCTTTTTTGGGAATTCGACGAGTTCATCCTGATGGCTATCGCTTTTGGTGTTGGCATCATGGTGGATTATCTGGGTGTACTGCTCGCTTTAGGCTTGGTCGGCATCAAGTTATACAGAAAGCTCAAGGACAGACAGGCGAATGGCTTTTTGATACACGCCCTCTACTGGTATGTGAGTCTGGGGTCCTATGAAACGACACCCACATCGAGACCCTTGTCGTTTATCCGTCGATTCTTTTAGGAAATCAGAATGCTCTATAAAAATTTCGCATCAACATGGCTAAGTCTCCATGAATCAAACAGATTCCTGAAATTTGTTTGCATCTTTTTATTGACGCTTAATCTACTGACATTGGTTGGCTGGCTAAAGAAAGACACCGCAATAGTACTAATTCCGCCGAGTCTATCGGAAAAATCGGAAGTAGCCAAAAACAAAGCATCCGAAGGGTATAAAAAATCGTGGGGAATGTATACAGCGGCTTTAATCGGTAATGTGACACCGGAAAATGCAGATTTCGTCCTGGAGTCATTTAGCGGCATGGTAACAGGCGAAATCAGATCAATCGTTTCAGAACAAATTGCTCAGGAACTTGAAACGCTTAAACAAGAGAGAGTGTCGTCGAGCTTTGATATCGTGCAGGTGACTTATGAGCCCCAAACTGACAAGGTGTTTGTTACTGGTAAAAACCGAATGACCGGCGTCGGCGGCAAATCAAGTCCTACGGAGCAAACCTTTGAATTCAAGATAGACGTTAAACAATATTCGCCGATCATCACGCATATGTCCTCGTATAAAGGCATGCCTAAATTGCTTTCAATCATTCAAAAAGAAGAGGCAAAGCAAAAGATGCAAGAAGAACGTCAAAAGCAAATTAAAAAATAGGAGCGTTGCATGCAATTAAAACCATTGATTCTATCGGTTGTATCAATCTTGATTTCATCAGCAACGATGGCGAATGAACTTCCGCCTGAACTGCCGTTTCAAGCATTGGATGGAACGTCGTTAAGCCCACAGGGGGATTTGGAGAACTCACAAAACGACAATCAAAGTGGCGATTTATACCCGAACGGGATGATCAATGGCAAGCCTGAATCGGCGACAGCAACGATTACGGCTAATCCGCCTGAAGGGAATCAGCAGGTCGCCAATGATGGGCAATATGCACCGGGGCCAGTCGCTGAAGAAAAATCCAAACTGAACAAAAGACCCAAGATTATTGATAAGGCACCTGAACCACCCAAAGAAAATCGCGCAATTAATAAACAAGAGCTCGATCTTGGAATGCAATCAGGTATTACGATCAAACCCAAACCCGGAAGAACTGAAAGTGTGATCGTTGCAAAAGGCAAGCTGAATCGAATAGTCACTCCCTATGCAGACCCCAAAGTCCTGACGGTAGACAACGTGGAAACGAAAATTGATGGTTCAGCAATTTATATTGCAACTGACTCAGAAACACCGGTGAGCCTGTTTATTTCTGACGCAGAAACTGGCGATGCTGCATCACTGCAACTTTCACCGCAGGAATTAATTACGCCTGTTGAAATTCGTATTGAAGGCGATGCAGCAAAGGGCGCTCAAGGCGAAGTCGGATCCTCGAAAACGGACAGGCTTTTCCGTCAAGACTTACCTTATATCAATGAGGTAAAAGCAATCATGCAAAACCTTGGAAAACAACAAATCCCACAGGGATTTACGATGGAAGAAGTAACCGGAGAGTTAAGAGATCGAGCCTTTTGTCATGATCCCAACCTGACTTACTGGGCGGGTCAATTACTCTCTGGGCATGATTCCAGAATCATTATTCTGATTGGTCAAAACAATGGCAATAACGCGGTGATTTTTGAAGAGGCATTTTGTGCGAGTGAAGACACAATGGCTGTTGCCGCGTGGCCAAGAGTGAGGATAGAGCCAGGGGAAAAAACAGAAATCTACCTTCTGTTGCGATTGCCTGAAGGCAAAAGCGGCGAAGAAATCAGACCTGCATTGCTGTAATTGACGGAGAAACATTGTGATTGATCTGGAAAAGAAGACCGCCAAGGAAAAACTGATCGAATGGTATGAAACACTTGATCCGTCGAAACGCAAACAAGTCACGCAGATAGGGGGTGGGGCTGCGATTTTTGTCGTGGCGGCCATTCTGATTGTCAGTACATCCGATGACAATTCCAAAAACTTCATGCAGAAACCGAGAAAAGTGGAATACACACTTTTCACCGGGAAAAGTCCACGGGATGTTTCCATCGATGCAATGGGCGGAAAAATCAAAAAACTGACGGAGGATTTTTCCGATATCAAAATGAGTTTCCAGCTTCAGGACGCCAAAATCCAGGACGCTTCGAGAATGATTAAGGAGCAAACGGAAGAACTGAACAGGAGAACAGAAAAGCTGGCACTGCAAACGACGGAGCTTTACCAAAAGATTGATGCCGCTCAAGAGACGTTAAAAAACCAAGTGCCATTGCCGGAATTACCCATGGATGACGCTGGTGGTGGGAAATATAAAAAAAGGAAAGAAAAAAAAGGGAAAGATGCCTTTGAACCGGAGTTAATCGGTCAAAAGATACCGGCAATAGCTGAAAGCGATGTGGCTCCCGCTGAAACAGGGCCAAAAATCAGAGTTGTGACCGGTTCAGGTGAAGAAGGAAAAAAGAGCGATAAGGGTGCGGCATCAGCTTATGACCAGGATAGCAGCAAAAAAAATGGAGGAAAAAAAATCACGGAGTTCGTGAACATAAAAAAGGCGTCAAGCAAAAACGGGGTACCCGATATGTTTTTGCCGGCCGGTAGTATTTTAAGTGGAACGCTGGTGACAGGTCTTGATGCCCCTACTTCCAATCAATCTCGTAGTGATCCCTTTCCGGCTTTGTTGCGGATCAAGCATGAAGCAATTTTACCTAACCGTTATAGGATGGATATTAGAGAGTGTTTCTTGATTGCCAGTGGTTATGGCGACCTGAGTGCAGAAAGAGCTTACATGAGAGCGGAGCGTATCTCTTGCGTAAAGAAAGATGGCGCAGTCATCGAAACGGCAATGGATGCTTATTCGGTTGGCGAAGATGGCAAGGCTGGGGTAAGAGGCCGATTGGTAAGCAAAAACGGACAAATCATAGGGAATGCGTTACTTTCAGGATTTGTGTCTGGAATTGCTCAAGCGTTTGCACCTCAGCAAGTAAGAGCTCTGCAAACAGGTGCGATACCTGGGCAAGAGCAGCAATTTCAGTACCCATCGCCTGAAATGCTAGGGGGGCAGGCAATCATGGGGGGGGTCAAGGGCGCTGCGGAACAAATTGCTGACTACTATCTTGATATGGCAAAAAACATTTTCCCAATCGTCGAAGTAGATGCGGGGAGAAAGATAGATTTCATCATGATAAGAGGAATGTCTCTTAATACAAAATCCAAATCAGATTCTGGCACCAATCTACAAGGCGGCGGACGCAACATGAACAACCTGTATAGCGCAAACCAAGATGGCTTTGGCCAAGGTTCAATGAGTGGCCTCGGCGGTGGCATGGGAGGTTACGGCGGACGAAGCTCAGGCGGATTTGGCGGTGGGTCTCGCGGGGTTGGATACGGCGGTTACGGTGGAATGAGCGGCTTTGTTAGATAACAGTTCAATAAAAAATAATAGGGAGACAAAAATGGTGAAAAAGTTATTAGGGGTATCGGCTTTATTGACGTTGAGTGGTGTTATCCAGGCGGCAGGCCAGGATAGTTCTCAGCTTGAAACAAGGAAAACCGACACCGAAATGACGGCTGAAGTCAAAGACGTCATGCGCAGCGTGGACGAAGTTAAGCGGTTACCCGTCACGGGACTGTCGATGGTTAAAGCAGGAGATAAGACATTTTTGATTACCGATAATGGGCATTTCGTCGTAGCCGGTAATTTTAAATTGGTCGACATGTGGCAAGGTAAAATTATTGGCTCCGTAGCGGACACGAAGGGAATAGAAAAAGTCGATCTGCGCAAGATAGGGTTCAATCCGGATGAACTTTCGACACTGACCATAGGAAAAGGAAAAAAGGAAGTTACGATATTCGTAGACCCTCAATGTAACTACTGTCACGAGCTGATTGCACAGCTTGAACCACTGGGGAATGAATACGCATTCAAACTCGTATTGATCCCCGTGCTTGGCAAGGAATCGTCAGAAATCAGTAAAAAACTGATCTGCAATAAAGACAAAGAGCAGTCATTAAAAGCACTGATCGCAAAGGATTATTCAACGCTGCCGGCGTTGGTCAGGGAAGAAGGATCTTGTGACTTAAAACCGCTGCAAAAAGCGGTAGTGGCAACGAAACTTCTGGATATTCAGGGCGTGCCATTCGTGTTTCTGCCTTCGAAAAACACCTTCAAGGGTGGAGTGAAATCGTTCAAAACCCTCTTAGAAAAAGACCTTGAGGATGAATTAAATGGTAAATAAGGGTTACTTAAATTTGGCTTTTTTAACGGCAACTGTTCTGCTTTTAAACGGTTGCTCTTTCTTGAGTATAGGGCAAGGCGATTTTTCCTGTCCCGGCGGCATTGAAGGCGTGCGCTGTATGTCAGCCCGGCAAGTCTATCAAGCAACAGAGTCTTCGGATTACGTAAAAACCCTAGATGAGAATGACAAAGGCAGTGCCAGCGGATCTCGTGGCGTTCTGGCTCATTCAAACGCAACCAGGAATAGCCAGGTAGCCGTTCCCAGTATCGAACAGCCAGTACCCATACGGACGCAAGCGCAAGTCATGCGGATATGGGTGGCGCCATGGGAGGATGATGACGGTGATCTGCATGCTGACGGGTACTTATATACAGAGATCGAAAGCAGGCGATGGCATCTTGGGGAGCGATTCCGGTCCCCAGGGAGAGCCATATCGCCTTTGTCGGACAGAACGCCGAGGTGATAAAAAAATAATCCGGACGAAAGTCCGGTTTTTTTTGCCCGTCGCGCAGAAAGGGGTTCGAAATAGGCTGCCTTTCGTCTGTCCATCAAAAGAACACCTGATAGGCTGCTCTTTCGCGCTTACACACCGCTGATTTTTTGTTGACAATGACCGTGTTCCGGAACAGAACCTCGGTCAGTGAATTGCAAATAGCTGACAACCCTCATCAAGCCTATTTTTGGAGTTCTTCAAATGAACAAATTGAAAGCACTGTTTACATCTAAACTATTCTTGGCCATTTTTGTTGCTGCTGCTGTCGCGCTTGCTCCTGAAGCAATGGCCGGTACCGGTGGTAGTGAGTTCGACGACATCTACACCCTGTTGGTTGGCTGGACTCAAGGTACTTTGGGAAAAATCATTGCCTTGGGCATGTTTATGGTGGGTTTGTCTGCCGGCATCGTCAACCAATCTATCGTATCTGTTGTTATCGGCATCGGTGGTGCGTTGGCTCTGTACTACGGTCCAAACGTCATCAACGGTGTTGTTGCCGCTCTGGTGTAATTCCAGATATATCGCCCATCACCCCCGATGGGCGGTACCCCTTTTTTGTTAGTTGTAGACGAAAGGGCCGCCCTCTTGACAAGGTGCGGCCTTTTTTTATATAATCTTTTATGACCATAAATTCAGTTGTTTAGGCTATTATTTAGAAAAATAATTCCTTAAGTATTCTTGAAATTAATCTTATGACTCAAGCTTATCTAGTTCGACACAATGATCTTGAGAATATGCACCGCTATTACACAATGACTATTTCACCCGGTATATTCGGAGACTGGTCGCTTGTGCGCCAATGGGGAAGAATTGGTCATCCTGGAATGGTAAAAAAGGATTGGTTTCCTTCGCCTGAACAAGCGCTCGATGCAGGCGCCAAGATAGAAGAATCCAAGAGGAAAAAAGGTTACGACGTAATATCGTCTTTCGGCCAAAACAAAGCGACATCATAGGCTGTGAGAACAACAAGGATTAAGAAAACTCAACCCCCTACAATCGCTTTGATCCGATTTGGATGGCGCGACAGATAAACCCTATTCGTTATACAAAGCTTTGCATAATACATAACGGCCAGAAACGGACGTTTGTAGTTTCGTAGCGAGGGCTGCGTGTTATGTCCGGTTATCCACAAGATGGACTTACTGGCGTTTCAAAAACTTTTCCATCCTTTCGGTCTCTTCCCAACCAATCCTATCGGAGTCACACAGGAACTTGACCAAACGTTTGAAACTAACCCGATTGGCTTTATTATCGCAAGCACTAAAGTAGGCTTCCAAGTCGGCAACCTTAACACTGAGCAGGGAACGTGGCGGTATAGCCGATGACAATCTATCCTTAACAAATATTCTTATGTTGGCATGGTGCTCGTGCTGCATTTTTTCACTCAATCCTTCTTTAGCCAACCCTTTGTAAAAAGCGACCAGTATTTTTTGATTGCCATTGATAATAGCTTGGGTTAGGTCTGTGGCCTCTAACGAGGTAACGACCCCTCGTGATTCTTGAGCGTGACGCAACTGATTGTTGAGACTCTTGCGGATGCCGCTGCCAAATCTTACTGGATAGGAATTAAGTAGGCTGTCAAAAATGATTTTATCGCCAAAAGGTAGCAACACTGCATCCACCAATATTGGCGGTGCGTAAGGCAGTATTTCGGGGATTGGCGAGACTAGGCCGATGACACCGTAAACAATTGGATTATCAGAGTCATTAAGGAAAAGACTATATTTTTGCAAATGGCGCATGATAAAAAATCTAGCGGCAACACGACTTTTCCAACTTGCTGCCAATTCTAAATCTGCAGCTGATAAATTATCAGGGTTGCTGTCAATAAAGTCTTGCAACAGTCGGTCTGATGCCCACAAGGCATTTCGGATAACCGCTGCGTCTTGTTGATTAATATTGTCGTTTTCAAGCTGGCTTGGAAAGTCATTAAACAACTTCATCTGTTTGTTGACATAAGTCAATAATGGCCACCAAATACGATAAAACTGATCGCATTCGTCTGGTTGTAAATTCATGTCCGTTCCGTTTTTAAGTTTTGCTGCATAATCTGCTTCAGGCGGATAGTTTTGTAGCTGTACAATGATTGGTCGATAATTTTTCGTGGGCTTTTCCAGCCTTCCTTGTTCGCTTGTGATGATATTGAGCTTACACAAACAGATAAAACTCTCATAGGAGTTTCGTTTCAGAGAGTGAAGTTTTGACAGGCCCTTTTGAACGATAATTTTGCTTTAAAATGTTTTTGGCTGACTGCTCGATCGATTGCTGAAAAAGCGTTTCTCGATAGCTGACGTCGATTTTGATGCGGTGTGACGGGCGTGTCTGGGCCATCGTCGGTCGGGGTAACTATCCAATTTCAATAGTTAAGGCATTCTTTGACTCAGTTGACTGTCCGTTATTCGGCGAACAATTTGACATTGTCACTGAGTCACTACGGTCAAAACCAGACTGCTGCCTATGATTTTGAGTGACAGCTTTTGAATGGGTAACTGCCTTTCAAGTTAGCCATGCATGCTTGATTGAAAGGCCTAACCCCGATTCCGTCAGCAATTCCCAATTTAAAACCTTACGCTTTCCTAGGTATTTGATTTTCATCATATAGCATGAACCGCATCAGATGCCTGTGTGGGGCGGGTTATTTAACCCGCCCAAATGTTTGAGGTTGCCGTCTAACATCGTCGAAACGTTCAGGCCGGGATTGTGAATCCCGTCCTGCTATAAATCCCGACAGTCTAACTGACCCGGTCTTTTCGAAGCCTGCGAGTTGCCAAAAGACCCAAGGCCGATAGCATGAACCACGCAGAGGCCGGTAACGGTACCACAGACGTGCGGATCAACATTGGTCACACTTTTAAGACCTTATTGACTGCTCCAAAACCTGAAACATTTAAAGCATTATCAAAAGCATCCTGCTGGAACTGAAGAATTTGCGCCTGGGAAATACAGATGCGTTCAAAACCCCCGGATCAAAATCTATAGCGGGCAATGGACAGGTACTCGCAATAACGGTGTAGTTGATGCTGCCTATTGTCCCCTTTTCTATGCGCTCTGACGGTTGCTGAAAGGCCCATAACCCTAGGTTGTCATCTTTTAGGTTTTGGCTGCTATTGAAGAATGCACGAACTGTAATGGGGCCCGACATGGGGCCTGCAGTCGAGTTTATCGTGATTCTGTAGCTCGGTGTATTCCCGTTGGGCTGTCCGACATCATCGGTATGAAGCGAGTCGAATCTCAAGGTTTCTGGATGCAGCGAACTGGGAGTAACGGGAAGCAGTGTATTCGACAAGGCAGAGTCATAATCTACTGTTACGACGCCACCCGAGTTGCGAAAGCGAAACGCGTCAACATCGTGCCGTAAATTGTCAATAAACATGGTGGAAATTTGCAATAGCCGCATCGAATCAGCCTCGGCTGTCTGCATCGGATCAGGAATAACACCTTCCGTAAACTCAAACGTTCCCGCTACATTGAGCATGGTTGCTTGGTCGCTCGGCTCATTCAGAGTCAGTGTCCAGGCGAGATTCATAATTCGATTGGTTTTTGTGCTGTCATGCGAAAGCTTCGAGTTCGAGGCCGTAATCTTGATCAAGAGACTGTTCGTGCCATCCTGGTTAATTTGAGACGTATTAATAGCTACGCGTTGGATCTGGGGATGAAAAAAGAGCGTTTTATTTGAGAACGAAGTTGAAGTGCCGGAGATGGCTGGGCCGAGGACAAGGCTCTGACCGAACGGTAATGGAGGTAGGGGATCGGCTCCCGCCTTCAACCGCAGATAACCGGAAGAATAAAGGGCTAGGACCTGCGGAAATCGGTCAGTATTGGGCACATGCCTCGCAAAGGTTAAAAGCTTGGTTGTCCCCATTGGTTTGCCATCAATCAAGACCTCGAAGGGGGCTTCTGGGATACGCTTCCGCAGTCTTTTTATGACCCACACGCAGCTACAGTTCATAATCGTCATAAGTCTTTAACACTTCTTCCTGGGTAATCCTCAAATAACGCAGTGTTGACGTGGTATTCGAATGATTTAGAACCTTAGCAATTTTTTCAACCGGCACCCCATCCTTATACATAGCCATACCGCTTGATTTGCGCATACTTTGGGTGTTGATGGTTAGCCCTAACAGTTCCCCCGCGTCTTTAAAGACGCGACTGACTGAAACCCGACTCACGGGTTTGTCTTTGGTTCGGTTGCTATGGACTTGAAACAACCAAGTATCGGCAGGGTTTTCCTGTTGCCTTGTGACAATGACCAGGATAGCGGCAGAATTCAGTCGAATCGTCTTCAGTTTTCCGGTTTTTGCTTCGGTCAGCTTTAACGAGCGCTCCCCCAGATTCAGGTCTGCGTACTTGAGGGTGAGCAGGTCACTGATGCGCAGCGACAAGTTGACGCACACTTTCCAAATATCCGCATAGAGTTGGCCAAACTTGTCAGCCAGAACGGCGTTCATCATGGCAATTTCAGCTTTATTGGCGGCGTCGACAGCGTTCATTCTATGTGCTCTTTTTTTATTAACTTGAATATATGTTACATAAAGTAGCAGTGGAGCTTAACAAAGTAAAATAAATCAGATACATACTAAGTAACACAATACAATTATGTTACTTACTGAGGTTACGCAGTCCTTAATTTCTGCAACTCTGCATAAGCTATCTGGTTAGCTTTTATGAAAAGTTTAGCCCGCAGGGCGAAATGGTTGGTTTTATGTTTGATCTTCAAACATTCCAGCTTGAACACGGCATAGATGGTCATGAATAGGTGGTTGTTTTGGGTGATAACGGTGCGGGTGGGCGACTTTGCCAGCCCTGCGTTGGATTTTAATGATTTATGGAACGCCTCGACTTTCCACCGTTTTTGGTAGAGGGTTGAGGCTTGCCCGCCGTCGCATGCCAAATCGCTGCACACCCGATTCAACAAACCGGTGCTGCCGTCTTTGTTTGTCTTGTGCCCTGCGGGTAAAAGACCCGCCGGACGAACAGCACTTCCTGGGGAAAGCCTTTCATCCAGCCGCGCACCGCCTGTTGATCTATCAATTCCAGCTGACTGATCCGCACAAAGCGTCCTTCGTTCTTGTCTGTTTCGGTCAACGCCACCCAGCGGTTGTCCTTCAAGGCACTGATGAAGTGTTTGCCTTTCTTGAGGATGAACTCGAAGTTCTCTTTCGACGCAAACCAACTGTCGGTCAGGACATAGCGGAACTTGATGCTGTTCGCCACGCAGGTGGTGACCATTGACCGCATCAGCTCGTTCTTGGTGAACTCCGCCGCCCGCTTGACCTTGCGGGTTTTGATGTCGCAAAACGGATGGGGCTTTTTCACCACTTCGAAGGCGACCGGGATCGACACGTCCCCGCTGTGGTACAACGCGTTCAACAGATTGATGCCTTTGACCGAGCGGCCTTTGCAGTGGTCATAGTGCCAGCACATCATCTCGTTCTCGTCAGTAAACGCCTTCTCCTGGACGGTGTCGTCGAAGATCAGGCAGCCGTCGTCCCGCTCGATCTGACGCACGGTGGGTTTGACATCAACCCACAGGTCTTTTGAGGTGTAGAGCCTTGCGGACAGGTGGCGGGTTATTGGGTCATGGCTGACTTCACCATCAAGCATCGCCGACAGGCTGGTCGCCGTTGCCAAGCCTTGGTTGCAGATCAGGTAGTCTGTATAGAGCGCTGTTCTTTCTTTATCCATCCTGAAATGATACGCTTTTTGGGATGGGGCCGCGTAACATCAGTTATAGATTCATCTTCATTTTTACTCATCAGGACAAACCGTCGAGTTTTTCCGACAAATGCAGTATTCACAGAAATGAACGGATATCAGCGAGGCTTACCATGAGTGTCATCGGCTCTTCGGGGGAGGGATCGAAACCGAGGGCCAGGTAGAATGAGCGTGCTTGTTCTGAAAGAGCATGGACGATAATTCCGCGAATGCCGATAGCATCGGCAGCATAGGAAACTCTTTGCGCGGCATCCCGAAAAAGGGCCCGGCCCAGACCGCGGCCTTGGAAAGACAAGTCCACGCCTAGACGGCCAAGTACGACGACTGGTATGGGGTCAGGCATATTGCGGCGGAAGCGGCCAGAAGAACTACTGCTATTGATCGCACCCGAAGCAAGCGCATAATAAGCGACAACGCGATTGTTGTTGCAGACAACGAAAGTACGTGAGGCACCGCTAACTTGGTTAGCTAAGGCTCGGCGGTGTAACCATTCATTTAGCGACGGGACGCCAGAGTCGAAACCGATGGTTTGATGGTGTTCCGAAATCGGGCTCGGCGATTCTAAAGACAACCCTCACTCCCAAGGTGCTTGGGTTTGCATGGTTTTCTGCAACCGCTCATTCGGTTGGGGCGGAGCATCAAGGCGTATAAGGAATTCTTGATAAGCTTCCTGGCTAACAGACATCATGGTCTGATCCAATAACGCTTCTTCGGCGGCTCGGCGGGCGGCTTCGAGCATGAAATCAGTCCGGTTTTTCCCCAGTAGTTGGGCGGCACGGTCGATCAGTCCGCGTTCTTCTGGCTTGATGCGAAGATTAAGCGTTTCGCGTTTTGTAATTTCTGGTGTGGCTGCTGTCATGTCTTTACCTCCATAATTGACATAGTAGCATAATGTAATGACATTGTCATCTCAGCTGTCGAAAGATAAACATTCTGGTTGATGCCGGGATAGCTTTTTTATAATCGAATGAGTAAACTAAATCTAGTTATATTATCAACGAGATAGGCAAATTGTTATTCGATAGTGGTTTACTCCATAGCCGACTGTGGCTCATATCAACCATTTTTGAAAGATCGGCCAAAACCCACCAATGAAACTTGATGATTAACTTATGTTCTGACGTTATCCTGAAACCTTTTATGCGCATTGCTTAGTTCTTCAGTTTAGATAAACTATCGTTAAAATTGCGGTTGTAATCCAAAATCATACAATAATTTGTTCAGAATCGGAGAATGTGGGAACAACTTCAGTGCGAGTATTCTTAACTGGTGTAGGGTGCGTCGGAAAGACGACGGTCGGCAGGATGTTGTCCGAGCTTCTTGATGTTCCTTTTTTCGACCTGGATGAAGAAATTGAGGGCTTCTTTGGAACGAGCATTGAGCAACTCCAAAGCAGGTTCAAAACGATACGTTCATACCGCGACGAGGCAGCAAAGGCACTCGTGCATCTGCTGAAGCGCCCGGAGAGTCGGCGCAGCGTTATAGCCTTGCCGCCGAGCGGCCTTATGGGAGGTTATCTAAGGGCAGTTAAGAACTCTCTTGGTGTAATCGTGGCACTGAGCGACAAGCCGGAAAACATTTTGGAACGGATCGTTTTCTACGATATCGATTCGAAGCTGATCGAGAAATGCCTGACATCCAGTGAGAAACGCTGGTACTTGAGAAAACTCAAGAAGGACATCACTTACTTTCGCAAAACATACGACCGTGCGCATTTACGAGTAGACATCTCGGGCCTCAATCCCAACCAGGCCTCACTCTGCGTAAAACAGGCCATAGAATTGTTTGAAAGCCAAAGAAAAGAGCATGGGAAATCCGAACAAAAGGATGGGCAGAAACGTTAAAGACTGCTGACACATGAGTTTCCCTATAGCTGACGCTGATTTTGATACAGTGAAACGGGCGACTCCGGCCATCACTTGTCGGTCGGGATGACTATTCAATTTCAACGATTAATACATTCTATAATCAAGTCGAATGTCCGGTATCCGGCGAGCAAATTGAAATTATCACTGTGTCATAACGGCCAAAACCGGCCGTTGGCGATGCCGGCGTAATTTTTCGTCGCTAACCTCAACGAATGGCAGCTTTTCGGTAAGCAATTTTGGGTTCTCTTTGGCTCGACCCGGCCAAAAAAATATCTTTGATCACTGACTGCAAAATGGGTCATTGCCGCCAATGATTTGGCTTGGGTCAAAAATCCAGTTAAAACCTAAGCCACTTATGAAAATCACGGCGTTGCTGGTCCGGAATGTTGCGTAAACTAAGCTGCGACTCGAACGCCTGGCTTAAGGGTACGGTAAGGGTCAACATGACAACCTCCAATTACATCTATTGGCTCAGTTTGGATGATATACGGAAGGGGAAAATCCTTGCAGTATACAGATTTATTATTGCAACCCAAGTTTCGTGGTAGATATACTGTTAACAGCTTAATAACTTTTTAGAATGACAAACAGGGAAAAAATGTTGAAAAAGTGCTTATTTTTTATCGCGATATGCTTCCCTTTCAATGCGACCAGCTCGACGTTCTGGGATTGGAGCGTCAACAATACTGCGTTTATCGCTGGCCCCAACGAGGAGATTGCTATAGAAGCGACACTGACAAATCTAGCTTTGTCGAACGAACCATTGTCTAACTTGGATGGCGATATTGAACTATTCGGATTTCCCACACCCAGAACCCAATTAGTTGTTATTTCAGGTGGACCTCTTCCCTATTCGCTAGCACCGTTCTATCCCGTCGAATTTAGATCTCAATTTGCAGCCAAAGAAATTCTTCCGGGAGAAAGCTTATCATTCGTTGCATTGAAACTTGTTCCGAACGGTACAGGCGTGGCGCTTGGGATATATGAGATATCACCATCATTACTTATCTTTGGCGTAGATTCAGGGTTGCAGACACCTGGCTCGCGTACACTCACGATCTCGGTTGTCCCATTATCGCGCTCGCTTGTGTTTTTCGTCTCTGGAATCCTATGTCTCTGGCTGGCTTGTCAGAGTAAGATTCTAACAAAGCGCTCCACCCGACCCGCGCGTGAAAGGCCGTTTAATTATTCGAACATATCGTTACGCGCGGCCGGGTGAGCTGCTGCATTCTGCGAAAAGATGATGGACACCCTACCCGATGATCGAATGCCTGAAGCCGAAGTAAGCCTTCGGTTAGCGCTTTACATTGCTCGCAATCAATATGCGACAGGTGATGTGGATGTCGCAATCGACGGTGCGCAGGTGCGAAATCTGAATGAAATTCACTTCCCGATGGACAAATTTCTCCGCGATGAGGGGTTGATTGCCGTTACAAGATCTGGAGATTCATGGCAGGGCGTATACAAGATTGCTGATTCTCAAAGTAAATTGAAGATTCACTCCAGCCCAGGCCTTGGCGACGTTGTAGCAACATTGCGAAACGGTCGGCGACTACGAGTTGAAAGCAAGAAGGGAAAGCTGCAACGATCCAAGAGCTCATCGGAATACCCCTTGTTACGTGAGGCAATCGGCCAACTTATGACGGTTTCAGAAGTTTCGGATATTGATCTTTTAGGTGTTGCCGTGCCACACTCTAAGAAATTTTCTGAACTTTCTAGCCGCTGGTCTTCAGCGCCATTGATTCAGCGTGTCGGAATCATAATTATATGCGTCCACCGCAGTGGGCTGGTGGACGGTCTACCTGCAATCGCAGAACGAAGCAATTCACCCGAGTCGCGAAGTCGGACGTTTTGAAGTTGGAAAGTCTCTCGTCGCGACCGGGTGATTGCAACCGCTGATGCTGAGCGTTCAGCGTCGTAGGACGAAACCGAAATGTCAAATCTCAAAATCACTGAAATCAAGGCCTTCGTTCCGTCAAAGGACTTCGAGCTTTCCAAGCAGTTCTACAAGGATCTTGGTTTTACGATGGCCTCTGAAGGCGCCGGTATCGCTTACTTCCACTTCGGGCATGTTAGCTTTCTGCTCCAAGATTTCTGCGCCGAGTCGTTCGCCGAGAATTTCATGATGCACATCCTGGTAGAAGATGTGAATTCATGGTGGCAGCAAGTCCAGAAAAGCGGTGTCATTGAAAAATACGGAGTCAAGGTTACCGAGTTGGAAAATCAGCCTTGGCGCATGCGTGATTTCTGTCTTTACGATCCATCCGGTGTTCTTTGGCGCATTGGCCAAAACATTGATTGAACTCCAAGGGGAGCACATGCAGTTGAAATCTACGCCGAACCCATAATTCTAGCGGACCGCCTCCGACGGCCGGTGAGTTCAAACGTTGAATTTTCCTTCATTGTCGGTTTAGGTGCGTGGCTAGTTGTCTCTGAATGGCCGCTTTCAGGAATCGGAATTCAATGACAGCTTTCCGGCGATGAATTTGAAGAGCGGACGGTCAACACCCGACCCATTTTTGCCACTCGCGCTTCTCCAAAGCGGTCATTCAGAGAAATCCAGATCCTGCGAACTAGAAGGCTACAAAGCGGCCATTGGTGACCTCACCCTATCGACCCCTTGCTGACACTCGCGCTTCTCCAAACCGGCCATTCGGCCGAAGCCAGATTCTTGGATTGAAGGACTACAAAGCAGCCATTGGCGACCTCAACCAAACGGCCATTATGTGAAGTTTCCTTTTATGCACATTGTCTTGGTTTCTCATAGTTGACGTTAGGAATATAGCGGATTGAGCAAGGCAGCCAGATAAAAAGCTGGTCATAATTTTTGCAAACTGCAGGAGTCGATTTTCTGTAGTTCCATTCAGAAACTAACCCTCAGTTCTACAGATAGCTTTTTCTACTTAAATATTGCTTCCAACAGGGAAACAATCAAGCGGAATTTATTCATGATGCCGATAAAAAGTGAGAATTCGATACGTCTGATGACATCGACTGGAATAATCGCTGATATTGCTCCCTTTGGATGTATTTGAAAGCTTGTTTTAAATCATAGAAATTATGCAAAGATTGCGTGCGAGGTAGAGGCTTTTAAGCCAGCTTACATCATAGTTGTGCCAAAGCCGCTGCTCATAAAAGGAAACTTCACATAATGGCCGTAATGCAAAGCTTTGCATTACGGCCAAAACCAGCCAAAGAAAAATCTTTGATCACTGACTGCAAACTGGCGCATTGCTGCCGATGAATTGGCTTTGGTTAAAAAAATCCAGATAAAACCTAAGCCACTTATGAAAATCACGGCGTTGCTGGTCCGTAATGTTTCGTAAGCTAAGCTGGGACTCGAACGTCTGACTCAGGGATGCAAGAACAGTCAACATGACACCCTCCAATTTCACTTATTGGCTCAGTTTGGATGATATACGGAAGGGAAAAATCCTTGCAGTTCACAAATTTAGTGTTGCAACCCAGGTTTCGTGATAGATTCACTGTTATAAGATTAATAAAGTGCTAGCCAATCAAAGCGAAATTTATTACTTGGGCAGGCGTCAACTTGGGTGTGACAAGCGGATTTGCTGGTTCGCTCTTTGTCGTACTCTTTTTGTACCGACTACGGCCGCGGATTGCGTTTTCACTGCAAATATCAGAATGCATTCGGGATAACCGTCGTGCTACGGATTCAAGAAGATAAACCAGTCGCCTGATCCTGTATTGGATGTCCGTACGATTTTGGAACTGTTTACGCCAAAATCGGTTCCCGGCGGGCAAGTTTTTTTCAGCAAGGGAGGTGTCTTTGACAAAATGGAAATTTTTTTGTAATAAACAGGTTTGACCCCTCTGACTCACAGGCTCACTTTGCGTTCCGTGTTCGTGCTACCGAAGATCTTCGATAGATTTAGTCAAAGGAAAGCTAATATCTCCGACTTAGCGTTGTAGGTCGTCATGCGCTTTCTGGCTTCTATGGTGTTTTTTAGCAGTGTTACTAAACGAAGTGAGACATCAGGTCGGGCTCTAACAAGTTTGGGCTGGTTTATATGGGCAAGAAAAGGCTAACAAGCCGCTAAAGGCCGCCGACCCGACGCGTGTTGATGGTCGGTTCAAACCAGTGCCTAGCCGTGTACCTGTCAACTTAGCATATACATTATATCAAAAACGACGAATGGAAAAATTATGACCACCTACGTATATAGACTTACATTGAATGATAGTGAATGCATCATGATGGAAGCTGCATTAAAGCTTATGATTAAGCATTGCACAGAGAAACTGGCTCAAGGGGAAGGAGCTCCGAATTGGGCTCATAAAAATTCAGCGGAAAATGTTTTAAGCAAATTATATTCAGATACAAACCAAAATAGTGGAAACAATTTTGGGTGAGTTTAAATAAATGACACTAAATTCCCATAGATTTTTGCTGAATGCCCTATCCAATAAGACTTCTAGCTTATTTTGACTTCTCAAAAATAGCCAATATTGAGCCAGTTTAGGCTAGTATAAGAGCTATAACTAAATCTGGTGTTCAGCCCGACTTAAAGAGAAGTGGCGTTCTCTGCTGAAATAAGATTGTCGAGATCAAATAACAGCATTAATGATAAACGCCATCAACAAAGATAAAGCAAAAGAATGGGAAAATACAGAGGCAATTAACGATCCTTTGACTGATTTGTTGCGAACCAGGGCCAAGGCCTTGATCCAACAGGCGATTGAAGCCGAGTTGCAATCGTTTTTGGTGACTATACTAAGGTCACTGATCTGGAGGGCCGTTTAACTGTCGTGAGGGATAGCTCCGGCGGCGGGGTTAAATTCAACTCAACCCTCGTGCCACCCTATGTGCGCAAAGCTCAACGCGTGGCAGCGGCCTTGCCTTGGCTGCACTTACGTGGCATTTCCACCGGCGACATGCAAGAGACCCTGTCGGTACTGATGGGTGACGAGGCCAAAGGCTTGTCACCGGCGGTGGTGAGTCGCTTAAAAGCCCAATGGGCTGAGGACTACCAAACCTGGAATAACCGAAATTTAGCGAAGGAACGCTATGTCTACGTGTGGGCGGATGGTATTTATTCGACCCTGCGCGGCGAGGATGATCGACTGTGCTTATTGGTCATCATCGGCGACAACGAACAAGGTGAAAAGCGCTTGCTGGCCTTATCGGACGGTTATCGGGAATCAAAAGCGTCCTGGCTGAGTGTCTTACAGGATATGCAAGCTCGCGGCTTACAGGAAGCGCCGAAACTGGCTACCGGCGACGGCGCATTGGGTTTCTGGGTAGCCATCAACGAGGCTTGGTCGACAACACGGCATCAACGGTGTTGGGTGCATAAGACGGCGAATGTGTTGGCGGCGCTGGCCGATTCGATCCAAGCCAAAGCCAAGGCTGGATTAAAAGAAATCTGGATGGCTGAAACCCAAGTTCAGGCGGAAACAGCCTTTGACAGCTTCCAGCGTAACTTTGAAGCCAAGTATCCCAAGGCAGTGGGAGTGCTGGCAAAAGATCGCGAATCACTCTTGGCTTTTTACGACTTTCCCGCTGAACATTGGCTGCACATTCGGACGACTAATCCGATTGAATCCAGCTTCGCGACGATTCGCCATCGGACCACGCGCACTAAAAACTGCGTCTCGCGCAGTACCTTGATGGGATTGGTGTTTCAATTAGCGCTGACGGCCGAGAAGAGTTTGCGCAAGATATAGGGTTTTAAACGAATACCGGAAGTGATTGAGGGCATCCGTTTCCAGGACGGCATTGCCATTATCACAGAGGCAGAGAAAAAAGAAGAAACACAGCAGATGGCCGCCTAATTCAAATTGGTGATACACCAGATTTGATTATGGCTCTCAAATTTGAGGAAAAATAGATAAATGATGATAACCAAACAAGTTGTGAATAATAATTCTATAAATTTTCCCTATTGCGCTTATTGCTAGAGCAAATGCGTGAAGCGCATCCTACGGCCCTACTTAAAAAAACATATCAAGCGTCTTACTAAAATAATCTATCGGTAGCGCCTTAAATGCCACATAATAAGCGTCATATTCATAACTCTTTTTTCCATACAAATTCTCAAATAGTTTGTATCTAGTGTAAGTTTTTCCATAAGTAGGAATACCCAAAAAATCCATAAAGCTATTAATTTCCATTCCACTTTTAAGTAAACTAGCTTTATACTCAGTAAGAAAATGTATACACGTTATTTCAGAATCAGGGAGAGAAAAGACTTTTGAGCAATGTGGGCATTTAAGACTTTTAGTTTCATAAGAAAAAGCTATATTAAAACAATCCTCATCACCTGAAATATGTATAGAACCATAGTCAGGATTGTAAAATGAACAAGGGCCATTGCATTCAGGACATTCTCTTATTGTTCTAGAACCGGGTGTTGACATGATATTCTCTAATTATATTGAATTCATAATTTTCTCACCTTGCGACATCCAGATAAACATAAGCCTCCAGAAAAAGAAAATCAGGACTTAGTACTAATATTATCACGATGGTTCATTAAATCATTAAATTTAGTAAACCAATATTCGTGTTCTTTTTTAATATGTTTATTGAATGTGTTTGAGTTAATTTGCATATCGCATTCAGGACACCTTGATTTTTTGTTTTCGTTTCTAAAGGATCCTGGAGCACTTAGAGCAGAAAGGATTTCAAAAGAGTACAAGTGACTCTCGATCCATGTTAATGTGCTTCTTATCCTATCAAAAATTACTAATTTTCCCGTAAGAAATCCAGCATTGTTCTTAACAAGAAAAATATACCGATCACTTTTTCCAGATTCAAAGCATGTAAGTGTGGATTTTTTTGTAAAAGATACATCTGATTCTTTAACTATTCCGAGAACAAGCCCGTTTCCAATTTCTTTTTTATTGAGTTGGTAATTTAATATCAAACTTGGTAATTCTGATCCTGAGCATTCGGTAGAAATATTATATGAATCCATACATAAGTGTTTATACCAAGGAGGACCAAGAGGGGGATCTAGCCATACACTCCCTCCATTAAAACGAACAAAAAATACCTCGTCACCACATTCAGGACAGTTGGTTAGAAAGCAACAACTTTCATCGCTTCGACTGTATCCTGAATAAACAACTGAGGATACCCCAACGTTTTGAACACACCCGCCTGAATTATGAATTGGGACACATCGCCCATCAACAAATCTGAACTCTATTGAATTTCCACACCTACTACATATAGCCATTAATTTTTCCGGAAAATTGGCATTAGTCGTGAAGAATAATATATTAAAACTATGCTGATTAAGTATTTAGCAGACATGTCTTGATTACTTAAACTTAAACTTATTTTATTAATATCTAACGAGGCTTCGCCTCAGACCAACGAGTCGTGATTTGCTCGCATTTTTGTTACATTATGATCCTAGCCCTTCATTGGCTAACACTTCGTAAGGATGCACAATAATTCCTGTAATTCGGACTCATGAACGTACATTATTTTGTGCGTTACGCTGACGCGGTTTAATCCGCCAGCGACTACTCAAGTCACTATCCGTAAGCGGTGCATTCTACAAAGTGGATTTTTAAAATGCTCATTTTTTGGGAGAGTTGTGTTTTTGTCTAAATTTTCAAACTTGACTCATTTTTAAAAATGCTGCCAACTAAAGGTATTTAATAAAATTCTATTTAAATTTTAGAAATAATCCTAAATAATTTTCATGTATATTACTTTTCCACGGTCTACCAAACAACCTGAAACCATTCTTTTCAAGAATCTTAACCATAACTGGATTTTTTGAAATCTCTGTGGAAGCCATTAGATTACCATCACCATAATTGTCAATAAGCAATCTTACAATTGTTGATGCAAAACCTTTCCTTTCGGAGTCATTCTCAGTAAACAGGTAACCCAATTCCCATTCAAATTGATCGGCAAGATCTTCAAGACCAGAGTTATCGTTAGAAAAGTCAGAATCTGTTTTCTGTTTTATCGCTCCAATTGAAACTACTTTGCTGTCATCTTTCGCGATACATATCATCTTGCATCTGTCGGCTTTAGACATCATATTGCCTTTGACCTTACCTTGCTTCTGGAGCATTTCAGAAAATACATTTCGATGCTCATCTTTCAAATTCTCTTTTTTGACAATATCGTAATAAATTTTCATATGGTATGTAACGTATAAACGTATTGGAATCGGTGGTCGACAATTAATAGGATTGGAGATATTGGAGAACGATCAGTTCTCTGTTTCAATAATCTATCGGCATCTTGCCAAAAACCATACAGCATCAGCGCCGTCGCCGAAAGGTATTTAGGGTCACCGGAACTCCCTTTGATATGATTATGGCGGTATTTATTAAGTCTGAGAAGACTATCAAAATCGCTGACGCTGGATTTATTAGCTTTTTTTGCTTTTCCTAATAATCTCAATTCTATATGCCCATGTCGTACATTCAAGGTGGTAACGTTCGCCATAATGCGCCAATGATCACATTAGAAGCATCGCAGGATGATAAGTGTCACACGCGCGCGTAAATTGCTACCAACTTGGTTGAGCCAGGCTTACCGGTTCGCTAGGCCAAGGGTGCGCCTTTATTATATTAATTCAAGAGAATATATTCCCTTCTTAACACCACTAATAATTTTATTGCCCTGACTTATTTTTATAATGATCTCCGCTCATTTTTATTCAAACCATTCTTAGAAGTGTGCTTTTACAAATTGAACAACCCAATAACCGGTGTTTAACAGCGCCACATTCATTACATACATGCTGACTCATGATTTATTTAGCTCTCAGAGCAATCTTACTTTAATGCCAATCCAAGCGCTTTAAACGCCTTTATTTCATTTTCACGCAACTGCTTTCCGCATTCAGTTCGTAAACAATCTTTTGTATTCAAAATATTAACAGAAGCGTTTTTACTATCATGTTTACGCCTAACTATATATCCAATATTTTCTACAACATAGAGGGTTTGGGAGTATGAAAAACTGCCCCAGGAGTCATAGCCCATTGGTATGTTTTTAATACCAGCATCATTCAGCAGTTGAATCATCCCAAGTACAGTAATACTAGTAGAGCTACTTTGCTTACTAAGCTGCTTTATAGCCGCCACAGTTGTCATGATACGAAACCGCGGGTCTTTCGCCATAACATGAATTCTTCAACAGTTTTATTATGCTTATCCCGATTGCAAGTAAGGCAAGTCCACGCCATATTGCCAGGTGAATTATTGCCCCCTCTGGAAACAGGAATTCTATGATCTAATTCGCCTTCACCGTTTAGGTCAATCCCGCAGTAAGCACAAAGGTCTTCTTGATCTTTTCGTATTTTTGCCTTTTCAAAATCAGAAGTGTAACCGCCTGCCAATTCCTTCTGTTCTTTATATTTTGATACTCTATCCATCACTTTCTGAGGATTTTGATTGTAGTGCTTCTTAGTGTTCTCGGCCATACATTTTTTGCATGTACCACGAAAGTTACCGCTTGACAATTTATTAAAATAATCTGCGTTTTCTGGTTTTAGTTCGCCACATTTTTTACAGCGTTTCATTATTATAGCCTTGTATATTTTGATTAAGTCTTATACAAATTTAAACTGTTTGTTCTGCTCATTAAGGAATACGGTAGTAAACTCTAGGACTTTTAAGATTAATAGAAATTGCACCAAATGCCGCCATATAGTCCATTGGGTCTACTTCCATTTCTGCCATAAACTTAAAAGTAACTCGCCGTTTTAGCTGTTCACTAGGCCCATTTTGAGTTTCCATTCCATATGCCTAAAGACTATCTCTTAGATAGTTAGCCCCATCATCTTCTCAATATAAACTTATTTTCTGCCCCATGACTTTAGTTATTGAAGAGCACAAAAATTGCATTTCTGATTCATCTAACTTACTGGCATTTACGTCCCATATCAAAATAAAATATGAAAATGCTTGCGGTTCTATATAAAACTTTAGGATATTTTCTTTACCAAGATTATCTAAAGATAACCCACCTCTTTCCATGTATTCAGACAGATTTTCATTAATAAATTTATATGATTCCTATAATGGCTGTGATAATGTATAGAATGGAGTTTTCTTTTTTCCGAACCAAAACATAATTAAATGCTTAACTTTAAATTAAATTATACTTTTATTCTGATCTAAGTATCTTTCTAATAAGAGCATTTATACTGGTGGCTGAATCTATTTCTTGCTTACTCATTCTCTTTATCTTTGATATTGCTCTATTTGCACGATCCTTTAAAACATATGGGAGCTTGGCATCGTCTCCAGTAAATCCAAAAGGCTCATTTTCTCTTTCCTGTAGAATTCCGTAATAAAAAATAAATGACTTTCTTACCTTCTTACTCGCCTGCTCAACTGACAATCCCTCGTTCTCAACAAAATTCCTTAACGCAACTACTCTAAATATATTATCTTGTTTTTCATATGAAATTACATTATTCAGGGAGAGACTATCCCACCACTTCAAATCTGAATTTTTAACCAAGCCAAGGTCATCAGGATGTATTGGAAAGTTGGGAGCGGGTTCTTTAGCGCCAAATATCTTGTCAAAAATTTTCATTTACACACCTATATTTTTAGTAAAGTTATTTTTTTACTGGTTAAAATTACTTGTAGACAAAGTAGTTAAGACGACACATGATTGTAAAGTAATCCAGTTAAAATAAGAAACACTATATTATTATATACTTATGTAGATGTTGACATTTTTGTTTTTTTATGAAACTAACAATTAAACTAATTACCTAGTTCCTAATGAATATATCCATTAAAGAAGCTTTTTTAATATTTTTTTTACTTTTACTTCAAGGAAAGCCTGCGATCTCTTCAAGTAACGTTGAAGTAGAGATATTAGAAATAGCAAATCAGCAATACAAGAAGCTGCCAATTATGGTGAATGGCTATACTAAGCTAGATACTGTAAACCTAGCCCTGGTGTAAAATTTGCTTTTACATATACAATATTAATTTTATCTTCAAAAGATGTTAGTTAAGCATCAAAACAAAGGTTTGACGCTGAAATGTAACCTTTCTTGAAAAATCAAGTTTGCGCCCATATAGATTACAAGGCATTAATCAGTAATAAAGTTTTCTACAGCTAACTTTATTACTAATATAAAGGTTCATATTTTGATTGGAGCACTTTGCGGCATAAGCGAACAAGCCATATCAACAAAAGTTTCGCAACATGCTAAAGATTTTCTTGGTGTCCAATAAACATAACCCTTTGAGGTGCTAACAAACTGATCAAAGGGATACGCGCCCGCTGGCGGCTTTGAAGTTTTGTTTTTTTCAAGGTGGGTGGCTTCGCTTAAGCCCGCAGGGGCGGCGTCCGCTCACGAATGAACATATCTGGCCTCGTTCGCTTATTACCAAATACGAAGGGATAAAAGCCTTCAACCGCAGAAAGTTAACAAAACTTTGCAGAAGACAAGCCGCTGAATGCGGCGTTAAGCATCGCACTAGGTATTAGTAGAATTGAGCATCGAATTTGTAGAAAATGACTTCGACAAGTTAAGTTACCTGGTAAATCTATTGACTTCGAGAGCGACTGGGTTAGCAGCTGACTCGCGTGAGTTTGAAAAATTACGCCATGATTTGCTAAGCAACCAAAACATTTCTCCTCTACTACCTCAATGGTTAAAGCAACATCGAAACCTTGATACATTCTGGGGATTTATTAAACAAAAATACGGGACATATGCCGAACGCAGAACATATCTATATGTAGAATTCACCCCAGTGCTTGATGCGCTTGAGTTTGGTCAGCAAATAAAAACACCGTCATCGGGCGGTAATGTTCAAAATATATTCCCGAGCATACCCAAGGTCGTAGAAAGAAATAAACGAAAAGTATTTATCGTACATGGGAGGGATAACGAGGCAAAGCAACAGGTCAGCCGCTTTATTGAAAAACTTGGACTAGAAGTAATTATTCTACATGAGCAAGCCAGTCCAGGAATGACCATCATTGAAAAAATAGAGAAATATTCCAATGATGCGGATTTTGCTCTTGTACTCTATGCACCTTGTAACCATGGGCACGGGGTTCACGAATCGAATATCCCACCAAAGAATAGAGCAAGGCAAAACGTGGTATTTGAACATGGTTATCTTATGGCGAAACTAGGCAGAGAAAATGTATGCTCATTGGTAAAGGGCGATATAAAAACCCCAAATGATATAAGTGGGGTGGTACATGTAAACTTAGATCCACTTGGGGCATGGAAAATTGAAGTAGCAACAGAATTACAGGCTTGCGGTTATGCAATCAATGGCTTCATTTAATCAAATTCAAAAGCCTAATCCGTCGCTCAACATCACCGGCGATATCGTGCCGGCCTGTTAGCTTATTCAATTGGCGGGTAATAGAAGGAACCCATGGCTACTTTGAACGAAAAACCAGTCCGCTTACTGATGCACGATATGGTGGCGTCCATGGGACTAGTGGCCGGCCAGAGCTTTTCGCGGGAACAAGCCGTTCAGTGGTTTGCCGCGAACTATCCAAACGTAAAACAAGGAACGGTAGCCGCACACCTAGTTCGTCTATCAACTAACGTTCCAACACGCCTTCAATATAGCCCACGCGCAGACGGATCAGACGACAAGTTCTACAAAATCGATAGCTCACACTTTCGGCTATACGAACCGGGACGCGACCCAACTCCCGTCTCGGAACTAACTCCTGAAGTCGAAGAGCTTTCAGACGTAGCTCCTGAAACTTCAAGCGAGTTCGCATACGAACGTGATTTACGTGACTACTTGGCACGCAATCTTCACATCATTGAGTCGTCGCTGAAGCTATACAACGACGAAGGAATTACTGGTGTGGAGTTTCCCGTCGGTGGGCGTTACATCGACATATTGGCGGTCGACGGTGCTGGAGGCTATGTTGTCATTGAACTCAAAGTGTCAAAGGGGTACGACCGTGTTGTCGGGCAGCTACTTCGCTATGTAAGCTGGATCAAGAAGAACCATGCGGAATTCGGTCAGCAGGTGCGAGGCATCATTATCGCTAAGCAGATCAGTGAAGACCTTCGCCTAGCATGCTCGGAGGTGCCTTCGGTGTCACTTTACGAGTACGCACTATCAGTTACAGTCAAGCAAGTGGGACTGGAGCGCGAATGATGCCCAATCCTTCACGCGAAAGTGCGTGACTATAAAGCTGACTTCTCTTCTTAAACGTTAAGCGACTGCTTTCGGATTTACTGCCGCCATACGCAAAAATTTTTGAATGTCGTGTTATGGCCGTAATGCAAAGCTTTGCATTACGGCCATTATGTGAAGTTTCCTTTTATGCACATTGTCTTGGTTTCTCATAGTTGACGTTAGGAATATAGCGGATTGAGCAAGGCAGCCAGATAAAAAGCTGGTCATAATTTTTGCAAACTGTAGGAGTCGATTTTCTGTAGTTCCATTCAGAAACTAACCCTCAGTTCTACAGATAGCTTTTTCTACTTAAATATTGCTTCCAACAGGGAAACAATCAAGCGGAATTTATTCATGATGCCGATAAAAAGTGAGAATTCGATACGTCTGATGACATCGACTGGAATAATCGCTGATATTGCTCCCTTTGGATGTATTTGAAAGCTTGTTTTAAATCATAGAAATTATGCAAAGATTGCGTGCGAGGTAGAGGCTTTTAAGCCAGCTTACATCATAGTTGTGCCAAAGCCGCTGCTCATAAAAGGAAACTTCACATAATGGCCGGAGTGACTCAGTGATAACGTCAATTTGCTCGCCCGAATACCGGACACCCGATTGGGCCACGGTATGTCTTAACTTTTTAAATTGGATAGTTATCCCGACCGGCCGGTTTTGGCCGGGTCCAGCCAAAGAGGACGCAAGGTTGCTTGCCAAAAAGCTGCCATTCGCTGAACTTAGAAATGGAAAATTCCGCCAGCATCTTCGGTGGCCGGTTTTGGCCGTAATGACTCAGTGATAATGTCAAATTGTTCGCCGAAAACCGGACAGTCAACTGGGTTAAAGGTTGCCAATCTACCGAAATTTGAAAGTGACCTCGACGGTCGGGTATTTGGCCGATAGTGTGAGGTCTCTAATGGCTGCTTTGTAGCGCTTCAGTTCTCAGAATCTTGTTGGCTGACTGACCGGTTTGGAGAACCGCGTCCGGCCGGTTTGGGTCGCTATGGATAGCTATCCATAGCGGCCATTATGTGAAGTTTCCTTTTATGTACATTAATTTGGTGCCCAATGGTTTATAGCTTGTAATCAGCGGCTTGAGCTGAGTATTTCGACTTAAAAGCTGGACATAAATACTGCAGTTGTCTGAAGTGGACATTCCTTAGTCCATTTCTGGAGACTGCCATGAGCTTAACAACCATACATCTTTCGCCTACCACTCAGCGCTGGTTACGCAATAGCCCGGTCACACCCTATGTATTGATTTATCTGGATTATCTGACCGCATGCCGTTACGCGGATGAAACTTCCGAACATCATCTGGCCGGTCTCGCACATCTGGGATTATGGATGGGGCTAAATCACTTTCGCATTGAGGAACTCGACGAAGCATTAGTGACCCAATTCCTTGATGAACATTTGCCAATCTGCGACTGCCCACGACCTATTTTCCAAACGCGTGCCGATATTAGCTCAGCTTGCGGTCATTTTTTGCGCATTCTGCGTGATCGCGGTGTCATTCCGCCTTTGCCAACACCCGTCGAACCCGTCTATGCCGAGGTTGATCGCTTTGACGATTACCTGAGGGACGTTCGAGGTTTGGCCAGTGAGACGCGACGAAATTATCGGCGTATTGTGCTGAACTTTCTGCAGGCTTGCTTTGGTACTGCCGAGATCGTTTTCACTGCCTTGCAACCTAACGATGTCCGGCATTTTATGGCCGAGCAGTTAACCCCTCGCGCTACGTCGGCAAAAGCCAACTCGCTGGCTTCTGCTTTACGTGCTTACTTTCGTTATCGCAGCGCTGGTGGCGATGATGTTCGCACACTCAGTGGCGTTATCATATTGCCGGCCCATTGGAATTTAGCCACATTACCAAAGGCGCTGACCGACGATGAAGTCAATCGCTTGCTCAATGCGTTCCCGCCAGAGCTTCCCTCCTGTCGGCGCGGCTATGCGATGGTTCGCTGCGCCTTGGACCTGGGTATGCGCGTTAGTGAAATTGCCAAGCTCGCATTGACCGACATTGACTGGCAAGCCGGCACAGTCACACTCCGAAGTACCAAGTCGCGCCGCGAGGACATCCTGCCGCTGCCGGTCTCTACCGGCCAGGCGATTGCCGACTATCTGCGTTACGAGCGACCACGGACGACCAATCCGGCGGTTTTTGTACGACGTCTTGCGCCACACGATGCCCCGATCAGTGCCGATGCGGTTCACCGTCTCATTCGCGATGCGTATCGCCGCATTGGGCTTGATCATGGTAGAACCCATGCGCTCCGGCATACGCTTGCGCGCCGATTATTGGACCACGGGGACTCGCTGAAGGAGGTCGCGGATATTCTTCGCCATCGCTCGCTCGACACGTCGCTGATCTATGCCAAACTCGACAGCCGAAAACTGTCTGCCGTGGCGTTACCATGGCCGGGGAGTGCAGTATGAACACGCCGATCACACTGCAAACACACGTTCAGGATTACTTGACCGAGCGGCGTCGCCTGGGGTTTCAGTTGAAGCATCGAGAACTGCCCTTGATGGATTTTGCCCGTTACGTCGATAGTCTGGCTTGGGCCGGGCCGTTGACGTTGGATGTCATGAGCGATTGGGCGCGGCTCGATAAACAAGGTCGTCATAACCCCGAGACATGGGCCAGACGCTTCAAGTTGTTGCGCCCCTTTGTCCGTTATCTGCGGCAATTTGAACCGGCAACCCCCATGCCTGACACATCGGTTTTTGGTCCGCTTCCAGGGTGGCAAATGCCGCATATCTATCGGGAACAAGAGATCATGGATTTACTCGCCGCCGCACACCACTTGGGGCCCGATGGTAACCTACGGGCGGCCACCTATGAAACACTGTTCGGACTGCTGGCTTCGACTGGCCTACGCGTGTCCGAGGCCGTTCGTCTTTTAGGCTCCTAGAAATAATAACTTGAACACTTTTGAATTATTCTACGATACTCGAGGCTTAATTTTATAATTCCACTCGCCGTGGAATTCTTCGCGCTCAATAGCGACTTTGTTAAGTTCTTGATCCGATATCTTGATGCCCACCACATAGGTATTTTCATCCAATTCTGCACGAATCCTTAATCCTTCAGCAGTGGTGGTATTGCCAATTAAATTGACCACCACCTCCCGACTTAGCAAGGGACGCCCCCGCCAATTCTGAGTGATATGACAAAACATCCGATGTTCAATTTTATTCCACTTACTGGTGCCTGGCGGAAAATGACAGACGTGAATAACCAAGCCGATTTCATCGGCCAGCTTTTGCAATTGTAAGCGCCAAAAACGAACCCGATAGCCGTTGCTTCCGCCACAATCTGCCGTTATCAACAGACGTTTTGCCTTGTTATACAAAGGCTGTCCCATCTCTCGCCACCAGCGTCGAATGCTTTCTACGGCAAATTCTGCGGTGTCGTGATCAATGCCGACGCTGACCCAGCCCTGATTGGCCGTCATATCATAGATGCCATAGGGTGCCACTTTGCCCAATTCAGGATCAATAAAGTCATAGACGCGTACCGTACCGGGCTGCTCTTTAGGGTGCCATTCCTGACCCGGGTTTTTGAAGTCGCCGATTAACTCTTTCTTTTTGGTGTCAACTGAAATAACCGGGTCACCGGTGTCCTGATACTGTGCTACTTGCTGAGCAATGTGTTGAAATTGGCCGTCTCGATCAGGATGATTGCCGCCTTCGCGCGTCTTCCGCAGTGATTGGAGGCTATAACCCAGTTTGTGCAACAAGGCACAAACCGTTCGTTGACTCACTTGATGGCCTTGCATTCTCAATTCTTTGGCCAGTCGTGGCGTACTTTTACACGTCCAACGGAGCGGCGACATCGGGTCACCACGAGCTTCCGCGTCCACCAGTGCTGCCAAGTCCTGCAGCAGCGTGGCGTCTTTATCAATGAGCTTCTTCCGTCCGCCTCCGAGTTTTCTCACCCGAAAATGGGACTCGGTGATTGTGGCAGTAATCTCCGCCCCCTTTTTCAGCTCTGCCAGTCCGGCATAAATGGTGGTGCGTGAAATTCCCAGAGCCTTAGACACATCACTCACGCCGCCACGCCCAAGATAACGCGCCTCTACCGCAGCCCATACCCGCAGTGTGGCTTCATCTAAGCGAGGAGCAAGATCTTTGTATTTATTTGCTATCAGCGTTACTCTATCCATGCATCAACAATAGACAGCATCGTTCAAGTGTTCAAGTTATTTTTGCTCGCTTACTTAGATACCGACGTAGACTTGGCACAAGGCTTGTTGACCATCCGGCAAACCAAGTTTAACAAGTCGCGCCAATTGCCGTTACATCCCAGCGTGACAGCCGCCTTGTTGCGCTACCGAACGCTCCGCCACCAGCAAGTTCAGCAACACGCCGGTTTGTCCTTCTTTGTCGGGACGCGCGGCCAGCGGCTGGGTAAACCACTGAGTTCACGCCAAGTCGATCGCGTTTTTGCCACGCTACGCAAGCAACTGGGTTGGATCAACCGCGGCGCTCACGATGCGCCTCGGGTTCACGATCTGCGTCATACCTTCGCGGTGCGTCGTGTACTGCTTTGGCAGAGACAGGGAACGGACATCGATCAATCAATGTTGGCACTATCCACCTATATGGGTCATGCAAAAATATCGCACACGTACTGGTATTTGACGGCCGTGCCGGAACTAATGGGCGTGGCTGCAGGCAAATTCGAGCAGTTTGCACAGGCCGAGGAGGTGGACTATGCCGACTAGAATCGCCAGCATCGAACCGCCCATGTCGTTTCCCGCACTCGTCCAAGCCTTTTTCACCGATTACCTCGTCGAGCAACGCGCATTGAGCCCACAAACCGTTGCAGGCTACCGTGATGCGTTCACGCTATTCTTGACGTTCGCTCACCAAAACCTCGGCAAATGGCCGGCCACAATGAATCTGTCGGACATTACGCCAACGTTGATACTGGCCTTCCTGGATCATTTGGAGATGGAACGACACAACAGCGTACGTAGCCGCAATATCCGATTAGCGGCATTACGCGCCTTTCTAAAGTTCGCCTCACACCACGATCTATCAGCGTTGCAAACCATTGAACAGGACTTGGCCGTACCGATGAAACGCTTCGAGCTACCTTTACCTGAATTCCTCTCGCGGGAAGAAATGCTCGCCATCATCGGCGATCCAGGCATGACGTGGATCAGCCGGCGTGACCATTTATTGCTGGGGTTACTTTACAACACCGGCGCGCGCGTATCGGAAATCATCCACATCAAGGTAGCTGATGTCGTGCTGGACGGAGCAGCTTGTGTCCACTTGTACGGCAAAGGCCGAAAGCAACGAGCGGTGCCGTTATGGAAATCAACGGTGAAGGAAGTCCGGGCATGGTTACGCTTGAATCCAACGATGGGTAACGACTCCGCGTTGCTGCCTAATCGCGATGGTCAAGCGATGACCCGAAACAATGTCACTCAGCGCCTTAGCCTAGCGGTAATCAAGGCTTCCAAAACCGTCAACAGCTTATTGGGGCGTCATGTTTCGCCACACTGCATTCGACACTATCTACCCTTCCTGACTATGTCGAGTCACGTTAAGGCCTCAGTAGGCATGCTCGGAATTTAATACACCCGGCGCCTTAAGACCTATCCGAGTACCCGACATAGTTTTCGGCTAAAGACTGTTGAGAAAATTTAGTAATTTATCACCGGGTTGATAACGTTCCAACTTGCCCTGTGGCGGTGTCGTCCTGGCGAGTGCCTGCTCTTTCATCGCAAGTGTTGCCTCCAGATAAATCTGGGTTGTCTCAACGGATTCATGGCCGAGCCACAAAGCAATCACAGAGCGATCAACGCCCGCTTGCAGTAAGTCCATGGCCATGGTGTGCCTCAATCGGTGGACAGTGACACGCTTTTGTCCAAGTGAAGGACACCCATTGCAGGCTGCCATGCGATGCTTGTTCAGCAGGTACTGAACGCCATGGACACTGAGCCGGTTGCCTCTCGCGTTGGGAAACAGCACACCCTCATCACCTCTTTGTGGTTCTCGCAGCCAGGCTTTTAATACGGAGAGTGTTGATCTTGCCAGAGGAATACAGCGTTCCTTTCGGCCCTTACCGATTACCCGCACATGAGCGCCGACTCCCAAGACAAGGTCCTCACGTTTGAGTCCGGTCATCTCGGATAACCGCAAACCCGTCTGTACTGCCGTTAGCATGAACGCATGGTCGCGCCGCCCGGACCAAGTGCTGCAATCGGGCGCGGCGAGTAACGCATCAACTTCCGGACGGCTGAAAAAACTGACCAAGGTTCGTGTGAAGCGCTTGCTGGGGATGGCAAGCACTCTCTGGATCTGGGCAGCATGAGTAGGCAGTTCGAAGGCGGCGTAACGAAAGAAGGAATGGATTGCCGTGAGCCGTAAATTACGGCTGCGGACGGTTAGGTCTCGCTGCTTTTCCAGTTCATCCAGAAAGGCCACAATCAACGGGGCATCAATCTGCTCGACATTAAGGCGTGACGGCGGTTGATGCAAGCGCTCTTGAGCGAAGATCAGGAATTGACGGAAGGTATCTCGATAAGAGCGGATAGTATGAGGACTCGCCTGGCGCTGCTGCATCAAACGTTGGGTAAAGAAACGCTCCAACAGGGGCGCTAAACTGTTGGCAGTGTTCATGACCGGCCCTCCCAGTGCTGCTCAAGGCGGCTCATCGCCTCCCGCATCAGCTCCGGCGCACTCTCTAAATACCACTGCGTATCGGCAATGTGAACATGGCCGAGGTAGGCCGACAACAAAGGCAGACGGCGCTCGGGATCCTGATCGTGGCGATACCAGTTCACTAGCGTATTCGTTGCAAATCGGTGTCTCAAGTCATGCAATCGAGGGCCGTGACAGTCGGTCGCGTTGCGCAATCCGATTTGCCGAGACAATGCGTAGAAAGCGCGATGGATCTGGCCATTGTCCAACCGATTGCCCCAACTGGAGACAAACAAGTAGGTAGAAACAGGCCGTCCTGCCCAATGGCGTTCGCGTCTGGCGATATAATCTGCCAGCACCTTGCAGGTTGAGGCATGCACGGGCACCAAGCGGGTTTTACCGAACTTAGCGTTGCGGATCGTCAACACCCCGGCTTCAAGGTCGATATCTTGAAGTTCGAGATTGCGGGCTTCATTGAGACGCAGACCTGAAACACTTAACAGTCCGAACAGGCAATAATAGACCCAGGGCAGTAAAGCACCGTTTTTGTAACGATGCGGCATTTTTAGCGCAGCCTGCAGTAAGTTGGTAATCTCTTGATTTGAGTAGAGATAGGGTCGAGCTCGCTTTGGCTTGAACGGTAACAAACCGGGCAGTGGAATCTCCGTGCGAGGATCGCTCGAACTACGATAACGGGCAAATCCACGCACGCAGCTTAATCGTTGAGCCCAATAGATGGGTTGAGCCTTCACAGCTTGTTGCGCCCAGGCAAGCGCTAACGCCTGGGTGATATAGGTCGCGTGCTGTTGCTCCATAAAGGTGACAAAATCGAGCAAAGCTTTACCCGCTTCCCGCAATTGGAAACCCAGATTACGCCGCAGAGTCAGGTACTCGGCAACGGCTTGCCGAAGCGTGTTCATAGTGCACCTCCCGGCCAGGGTAGAGCCAGCGTACGCAACGCCTCAAGATCAACCTTGGTATAAATCATCGTGGTCTGGGGATGGCGATGACCCAACACGTCGCCAATCTCGCCTAGCGAGGCGCCCTGCCGCAGCATCTCGGTGGCCAAGCCATGACGAAACTGATGCGTTCCATAAGTGGGCGCTTTGATTCCGGCGCGCTTAAGCGCATGACGAACGATAGAACCAATCGCACCGGCACCCCGGAACCCGCGGATGGGCGCCTTGGCGCGCAAAAAAACACGCCGGCTACCACTCACCGGTCGTCCATCTCGCAGATAGGCAGCGATCGCTTTACCTACCGCAAAGGGTAAGGGAAATTCATGGCGCAGACCGCTCTTGGTCCGCACGCTGAAGGTACCGGTGTTCCAGTCGATTGCATCGAGTTCAAGAAGCGCCACTTCGCTTGACCGTAATCCCAGTCGAGCCAGTAACAGCAAAATGGCATAGTCGCGACGTCCTACCGCCGTATGCTGATCAATGCCTTCCAATAACTGCTTGACTTGGTCTGGCGAAATAGCACGAGGAATCGATGGCATCGACCAATTAGGTATAACCGGAACCGCGGCCGCCAAATCCAACGACATCTCACCGCGATAGTGGGCGTACTTCAGGAAGGAGCGCAAGGCACTGGTCATGAGCTTGGCTCGTTTCCTGTGCAACCGCTGTGCTTGGTGCTGAACAAAGCTCACGACATCGCGGGCAGACAGGTCTGAGAGTGTAACCGGTCCGTCGCCGAAGCAATCCTTAAGAAAATGGCTGATGAACGGCACGTAGTTGACAATCGTTGCTTCAGCCAGGGCACGCGCCTCGCGCAGGTATTGCTCGTAGGCCTGCGCACAGTGCTCCGCCGGCGTGAGTCGAGGCTCCGACACTTTTTCTGTGGGAATCAGACCCTCACCACGCAAAAAGCCAATGAGATGACTGAGTGCCGCAGCATCACCCCGACATGGCTGCACCTGCCGGGCGCGGTCCCGTAAATACAGCCTTGGATGATCGGAGGAAATACAATGTAGCTCAATGCCCTTTAGTTTAAGCCATTGACTAAAGTCCGCGGCTAGATGAACCTGCCGATGAATTGTATACAGCGCATAGCCCTGAGCGCTAATGAAATCCGCAAATGAGCCAATATGAGCCGCAAGAGGGCCCAAGGGAATTTGCGATAAAACGACTTGGTTATTGATACGATATTTCATGGTGAACTCCTCCCCTACACGAGGCTGATGAAAGGAGCTCAAACTATATCGATAAAATGAGGTGTGTTTGCAGGGAATACACGATCGGCGAGGCCTTACAAGAGATAGTCAGGAAGGGTAGATAGTGCCTTCTATGTCGTTCAAGACATAGAAGGCATTCAACGGCGATGCATTTATTGCAATCCGGTGTCGACATCAGTGTAATCGCTCTGTGGTTAGGTCACGAAAGTCCGAAAACGACCTACCAGTATGTCGAAGCCAATTTGTCCATGAAGGAGCAAGCACTCGCCAAACTTCAGGAACCCGGCATGAAACCGCTTCGCT
The DNA here is from genome assembly GCF_009828925.2 of Methylicorpusculum oleiharenae. Classification (NCBI taxonomy): domain Bacteria; kingdom Pseudomonadati; phylum Pseudomonadota; class Gammaproteobacteria; order Methylococcales; family Methylococcaceae; genus Methylicorpusculum; species Methylicorpusculum oleiharenae. Next base: position 169,884 of record NZ_WUTY02000002.1, on the reverse strand, counting down.
ACAGCGCTCCGGACTCATTGCTTCAGTTCTTGAAAACGCTGTAATTATGTGAAGCTCGTGAGCGAGATACAGGCTTCCAAGCCAGATCTCATCTCGCTCGCGACAACATCGCTGTACATAAAAGGAAACTTCACATAATGGCCGTTTGGTTGAGGTCGCCAATTGCTGCTTTGTAGACCTCCAGTTCCCAGTATCTGGATTTGGCCGACTGACCGGTTTGGAGAAGCGCAAGTGGCAAAAATGGGTCGTAACAAGACGGTATAATCCAACCCAACCAAGCCAAGAGCTATCCGACAGTCAAATTCCAACCACTTGATCAAGTTCAATGATCAAGATTGTCGGCCTTCATTCCAACTTCATTTTGCAGATAGCCCTTTTAAGTAATATCAACAGCTGTATTTAACGGTGTCAAGGCATTTATATCCATCGGTTTACGTTTGAAACTGCTTGTGAACTTTAGAACTTCTTCGATTGTTTGATCAACTGATCAATGTCCCGGCCTTCCTTATTAGACGACCCTATTTCCAGAGGGAAAACTGTTCCTCGAAACGTTAACCCGGCGAGGTATGATTCAGTTTCGCCTGCCAGCAAATCACTTCAAGAAAGACCAATTTACTGTAAACGACGGTTCTGTAAACTGATAAAATCAGCAGGTTATGACCAAGGGAGTTAAACAGTGATTAAGTCAGAACTGGTAAATGCGCTCAATGAGAAATTACCTGAACTTTCGATAAAAGATGTAGATTTGGCCATCAATTGCATGCTGGCCCAGATGGTAGATGCATTAGTCCAGGACCAACGCATCGAAATCAGGGGATTTGGTAGTTTTGATCTGCATCATCGAACGGCCCGACTTGCCCGAAACCCTAAAACGGGTGAAGGGATTAATTTACCGGCTAGAGTAGTTATTCATTTCAAACCCGGCAAGGAATTGAGAGACCGCGTGGATAAAGCGCGCGTTCAATGCGACATCAAGGAATGAACAGCTTTATTCGGACAACTAATCCGACCTGAATCAGTTCACTGGTCTAATGAATTCTATAATTTTTAGAAAAAAATAATATGGGTACATAGATTTATTTTTTCATTCATCTTGATAGTTAAGCATATGTTATCAGCGAGTGATTTTTTAAAATATAAAGCCAATCTCCGAGTACCAAGCCACATCAGAAATCTTTTCATGTATCTGCTTGTATTGACTGGAGTTGCAGTAACTTCAGGCTGCTCAGTCTACAAGCCTTACGCAAAAAATCCATTCAATATGTACGCCATATTGCCGGCCGATTCAGTAACAGCATCATCAGGCGCTCGAACCTCCAAAGCCATTGACTTAGCCTTATCCGCTTCAAGTCGCCCAATACCAGGGGCTATCCCCCATGGCGCTGGGGTTGGAATAGCCGCAGCCTCATTCCTTCTCGGGTCCGGAGGTACGAACAAACCCATTAATGGCAACTTCCTCCTTGGCTCCATGCCGATAACTATGGCCAACAGTGAACAAGAAGCCAAAATCAAGCTTGGTTCGATTATCGAAAAAGCCATTACCCTGGCACTTCAGCCTGAATATCAACTCAAAATAGAGGAATATGATGACACCTACGATTTTGGGCCGACATTGCGCCCCAGATGGCTGCGTGTCGACGGACCGCTTTGTGAAAACTGGGCATGCCAAATCATTGCTCCGATTCCTACAGCCAATGCTTTGCAATGGGAAGGAGATGTACATGTCAAAAATGGGGGCTGGCAATACAAACATCCTGTCGAGCAGTCGATTGCTTTTCTAAAAATTGTCAATGAGTATGACAAGGATGGACTTTTTAATAATCGTCGACATCATGTTGAAGGATATGAATTGGCCGATTTTGATTACCTAAATTTTCTTACTCGTGTTTCGGCCAATTTGCCAGAGTGGCTAAGCATTGTATGGACACCGATCGGGAAAACTCCGTATGAAATCCGTCAAGGAAGCACCCTTCCCCTAAACCAAACTACTAGTAGTTTTTTTTCATTAAAGGATCCCGGGCTTTCTCGACACTGACGGTTATAACCGATCGTCCCGATGCTGAAGAGCCACCGTCAGTCAACACTCAACCCCTAAACGAATCCGATCCAAATAATCTATTATCAAGGGCTTGCAACGAGGAAAACATGTGCTACCGTCGCCAATATAACTAAAATGAACCTGGTGATTCACATGTTTTCCAAAACAATTTATGTTCTTTTGATGGCCTTTGTGACCGGCTGTTCCGGTATGCACACAGGTAACCAAGACTCGGTTTTACAGACCTATGCGCCGGGCATTGTCATTGTCAGTGAGCCAGTAGGCAAAGGCTATTACGCTTTACTGGACAATCAATCTGGCCATTGGCGAGTGCTGGGAGATCTGTCTAAAAAAAGACTTACAAGGCAATCGGATAGCCAGGAAGTCCTATTCATCAATCACAGGTTTCGAAGTATTGCGCCCGTTTTCGATAAAGGACTCAATACTCACGGCGCTAACTGCACGCCTTATATACACAACAAGCTTTGGTATTGGGTGTGTACCAGTCAGTTTTCTTCTGTCGAGATCGCTGAAACAATCGGGATAAATATTGTCTCTTGTGCGCTTACCCTATGCCTGGGCGCCGGTTCCCGCGTTGAATTAGATCATGACAAAGTCGCTGAAGCCGTGATCCAATCAAACCTTATTCAATTGGCGGAAACTAAAATTTCGAATGAAAAGAAAGGCGAGTATTTGTCTGATTTTTCGCGTGCAATGAAAAGTCGTGATGTTGATGAACTTGAATTTTTTATATCAAAATATCGAGGCCAAGATCTTGACAATCTGATCCCTGAAGCAATAGATCGGATAGATTCGATCCGCGCATACGCTGCGTTTTATTCGGACTTGAATCGTATTTTGGATGAAGCCAAATAACCGATGTCCTGATTCGCCGCATTTCGATAAATTGGCTATTTATCGATTCGCGTGCAGCAGTTCATCGGGCAGCATCAAGTTGCTGCTTATGCAGTCGCCCCAAGTCTTCAGGGCTCATTCTTTTCTGCTTCTGTTTCTTTTTAAACATCATTGCCTGACTAGGTTTTTAATTAATGGGTGGAAGATCATTATCGGATGGCGTGTGAGGTATATCGCTTTTGCTTGGCTTTTTATCGTTCATGCCAAAAGTCTCTTTGAAAGAGTCAACCGATTGTTTTGCTGCATTTGAAATATCATTTTGTAAAGAATCAATCTTGTTATTCGCAGCGTTAGCGCCATCACGCGCCAAGTCATTCCCTGCATTGCCAAAGTTTTTACCGGCTTTAAGCCCCATATTCGTGCCATTTATTTCATCGGGTTTTAGATGCCCACCCTCTTTAAATTTTGCCGGGTATGGCTCAAATCTGTCTTTGTTTTTATAGCCGCTCAATTCATTTGCCACTTTGGCTTTCAAATCACCGACTCTTGAACTGTTGCCTGCGGGTTTTGAGCCAAAACCAGCCTGGCTGTTTTTGGCTCCGAAACCTTGCGATCTTGCGGTTTTATTTTCAGAACTTGCCGAATGAGCCATTGCTTTATTGGCTTGACTTGGGTGGAGACCCGATTTGGGCATTTGCTCATTTTTAATCGGCATTCCCTTTGATCTTCCTCCCATGTAGCCTCTTCTTCCGCTACCGGAACCTTCATCACCATCAACATCTTCCCCGCCCCCTTTTGCTGTAGATCTGAATTCGCCGGCTGTTTTCTCGCTAACGATTCCATCTACACTTTGTTGGTCTTTACTAAAGGCATCATGCCCAATTTCTACCCCAGTTTGAGTGTTGGTTGGCATGAGCTTGCTATTCACAATCTCAGCAGCTTTTACCGGATCGTGTTGATTCAGCATTAAAAAGCCAGATAATGCTTCGCGTTCATGACTCCCCGGTTCTAAGACTGCGCTGGAATTATTAATCTCGTACTGGGCATTTTTGGAGAGCTCGCCATAATCCTTTTCGCCCATTTTATTTTTCAATTCTTTTTGCGCATTTTTGATATCGGCAAGTGCGCCAGAATTAACAAGACGGGCCGCCAAATCCTGGTAAGGCGCGACTAGCGATTTGCCGGCGGAATCCTGCATGGTCGCGGTCTGAGTATATTTTTCGCTGGCCTGTTGGACGGCGTTCAGTTGACTTTGGTACTGCTTTCCAAGGGCTTCCATTTCCTCGGAAGACTCGAAGCTTTGGTTAGTGCTGGTATTGGATGTCCCGGATGATGATGTTGTTACATCACTCCCCATCACTCCGCTATTTACAACATGCTGAGCCATATCGCCCAGTTCTTTGGCTCTTGCCGCACTCATGCCTGACTTTGACATCAAAGACGCCTGAACCGAGGCGCCGATCATGTCTGAGCCCAAGCCACCTTTAAGAGCTCCATTAACCCCTGCTTGAACCGACTCTGATTCTTGCTGTGACATACTTTGCGAGCTACTTGTTGTTCTTCCATCGCTCGAAGACCAATTGCTACCATCAGTTATTGTCTTATTCATGGCACTGGTGACCGCGCTGGCTTGACTGCTCATTGTTCCCGATCGGCTTGAAAGCTGATTGATTTTGCTTAAGGTTTCGCTAGCACTACTGCTTGCACTTTTGAGCGAATCCGTCGCGCTTTGTGATGCCCTTGCAAAGGTTGAAGATGCGGAGTAATTGGTATCAGCCATTGCTGATTTTTTAGAAGCTGTGTTTGGCGACATTTCCGCCATTGATCCCATAGTGCCCCATGACGAAGATTCCATGGGTTTTTGAATGTTTTGTGGACTCACACTGCTCGAAGCGCCCGATGTCATTTTGCCTGCTAAGTTAGTTGCTGCAACTGATCCTCCGTAAACTAACATCAATGATAATGCCGGGACACTCGATGCCAGCATCCCACCGGCTGAAAGCCATGTTTCAAGAGTGCCGTATAGTTGATCGTGCATGACCATGGCATCAAGTCCTGAGCCATTCTCTTCCGCATGATTTGCAGCTGTTTCCAATATTCTTGTCGTGACTATGGTGATGTATAGGTTGCAGATTGCCATTAATGGTCCCCACAGTGCGATCCATATCATCATCTGTATGTATCGCGCTATCATCGTCATACCCATAGGACCTATCGTTGACAGAAATGCGACTATTGGTGAAATCGCAACCGAAAACATTTCAACGAATGCCATCAAAGGTTTTGCTATTTCATTAAATTTGTTCTGTTCTCCAGCCCATTGAACTTGAAGATTTAGTGTCCCTTGTCTATCAATAAATGCTTTTTCGCCTTCTCTCAGATAAGAAGCCATCAGTGCATTTCTCATGAATATTTGGGAATCGTTTAAAACATTGCCAAGGGCACTGGACGCAACTTCTATCCTATCCACTGCTTTTATATCTGGGTTTGTTATCCCCAATACGCTCGCAACATGTCTATCAAGGGCGTCAAAAAAGGTATCGTTGCTTAAATATTTGCTTATTGCTTCATAGGCATCTTTGCAATTTTTTTGCTCAGCTGCAGATGCATTAGGCAGTGTTAACATGACATCAATATTGATAAAGGTTGTTTTCATTGCCTCCCATAAATCAGTTGATTTTTCCAGTGTTTCTCTCGTTACTTCATGATCGCCATCGGGAAGGTCCAAATCAAACATGACACAATTTTCTATGTATCCATTGATAGATTTACCAAGATCACCCACCATTAATGAGCTTGATCCAGCTGTCCCTATTGATATTCGTCTGAGCTTTAGAAGCGTTTCAAGAGAATTAAGATAACCGTGAGCAATTAAACTCGCTTCGTTTGGTGTCGAAAAAGCTGTTTCAAACATATCGGTCATCCTTACCCCCATGGTTGATACAATAGACATTGGCGCCGCCAAGCCTAATGGAACATTTGCTACTGTTCTTACTTCGCCCGTATAAACATCCTCGATCAAAACAGTATCTTTCGGTATAAACATTGTTGAATAAACAATAAGCCCTACTAATGCATGTCTTAGAGGAAACTGCTGATCTGTTATGTACTTAAATGAAATAATTAAAATACCTAACGTAAATCCTGTGCTCATTAATTTGCCGATGCTATCGTTATTGAATACCATCGCCGCACCTTGAAACGCGCTATACAGTAATTCTCCATCACCGATACTCAAGATCTCGTAAGCCATCTTTTAATACCTTTTATTGTGATTAGGAGTTCTCATTGAATTAACAATATTTTGTTGCAGATTAATAAGTGAATCTACACCTTGTATCGTTTCACCAGAAACCCGGCGCTCTTCATTGAATTGCAATCTAGTATCTCGCATAACAGTTAGCATGGATGAATCCATTGGTCGACCCGTTGCTGCGACAGCGTTTCTTACGACATCGAACATTTCATCAACTATTCTATTGGTCAGCTCTGTGCTTTCAATGTCTACCATGCGTTCTGCAACAAGAGCTGCAGCCTGTATTTCTGGAGCAAGTTTTCTCAATAACCCATAGATTCCAGGCGAAGTTGCTTGAATAAACTGCTTTTCTTCATTACTAAATTCAGCGCCACCGCTTCGATTGGCTAGTTTCCTTACAATTCCGCCACTACAAGCGGCACAAGTTCCGTTGCCCCATAACATTTTTCTAACTTTCGTCCTCATTCCATCGAATGTTATTGTTTGTGAATTATCGCCATCCGGTAATAAACATTCTGCTGATTCACATTTATAGATTTCAACGCTTCCACCCTCTATAAAATCTCTTACCTTAATCAAAGGAGGTCTAAAATCGTATTTGATATCAGAGCCATCTGCATTTTTATCAATGATCAACGTTCCTGTTAAGCTCATTAAAACCATCTTCAATTGGGTGTCACCATTATCAAACCAACTGATAGCGTTTGCTGTTTCTAATGCCTCATAGACAACGTTACCTGTAATTTCATCCGTACTTCCTTGCACGATGACTGTTTTTGCAGGTGATTCTGTTTGGTTTTCCTGTGAATCAAAAAAGTCAGAGAGATAACCATGCTCTGTGTTTATAGAAGACGCTTTTTTCATCCTCTCGTCGTGCCAGGCCTGTAACCCGGTAGATCCGGCCATAGTGCTTGTAATCCACTTACCAGCCTCACACGAATTTCGCATGAGTGCGTTTATTTGCGCTATATCTTTTTGAAGTTTAGAAATGATTTGTGCGCAAGTCGGGCACATCCCTTCAATAGCTAATTGAAATGCATATCCAATTGCAGCCTGAGCGATGCTTCGCATCAGCTGAGTGAGCTGTTCACTATTGATATACGAAAAAGATCCGCCGAACATGTCGATCCCGTTGCAGCCACCTTTAAAATTGGGTGGGACAAATGAAATCAAATTGGGATGCACAACTTTATTTCTCATTGAGATATTGCCGCCAGTTATGACACCGCGGCGCTGAGTTTCATAAGAACCTCCCGGTGTCACGTTGATCATGTCGTTAAACATGCCACTCAGCTCTTCATTCAGGCCTGCCTGTGCCGGTGTTGCAATCAATGGGGGTAAAAGTACAAGAAAAATCAGGCAGCACTTGTTCATCAGATTAAGTCCAGGCAATGTTTTGTATAAAATCGATTCTTCTTTAGGTATTGTCTTGAGGTAACTATGCCCTAAATTACCCGCATCTACTTTATCGAAAGAAGCCGTTTTTTCAGCGTCTTTTAGTTTGCCCAAGACAAAACTGTTTTCATGATCTGCGCACTGAATTGAGGAAAAAATCCTTTTGATTTATTTGTAGGCCCAAAATCGTGGGTTGGCAGGTGCCATTCTCGATTGACGACAGATTCGATGGTGCCTATTTCATCTATCAACCCAATTTCCAATGCTTGTTCACCTCCCCAAATTTCTCCAGTTGTGTAGTTAAACCCTTCCCTGATCTTTCCTTTGCGTTTTTCTTGAAATTCCTTGGAAAATACCACCGCCATTTGATCGACCATTTGCTGCGCTTTCTCTTCTGATTCTTTCGACATGGCAGCAAAAGGATTCAGCATGTTTTTATGGACACCTGAAGCATAAATGCGTTGATTGATGTCCCATTTTTCGGCTAGTTTGTGAAAATCCCATCCTGCTATGATGGCGCCAATGGAGCCTACCATGCTATATCGTCCGGCAATGATTCGATCGGCATGCAATGCCAGCATATACGCCGCGGAGGCACCCGTATTGCCTATGAAGGCATATACGATTTTCCCTGTTTCCACTTTTAAGCGATCTAGTGTTTCGGCAATACGCTCAGACTCGAAAGGTTGTCCGCCAGGACTGTCGATATTCAAAGCAACTGCTTTGACTTTGGGAGAGTGAAAGACCTTTTCCAAAACCGGCACCAACTCTTCCGCTGATGCCAACTGACCTGCGCCGATTGAGCCAGACACATTCACGATCGCTACAATCTCTGCATTTGGCATTAGTTTGTAGCCAAGGCTGCTGGCATAAAAAGCCAAATAAACCGCAAAAAGACCGACACCCATTCCTGAAAAAGCGAGTCTTTTGATCCATCGCCAACGGCGTTCTGACCGTCGTTCCTTCAGAAGATCGCTCAATACGTGATCGGCCAAAATTGAATTAACGTCATATTGTTCAAGTTCATCATATTTTTTATCGGGTTTCGACATTAGGATTACTTCTCACAGCTGTTTTTTTAAGTTATCTCGTAGGGTTTTCACCAGATCATTGGGGTTATTCATGATGTCTTCATCGATGTTCTGGATCGTCTTGGTTTCAACCTGAATAGGTTTGACCTTGCGCGTTTCCTCATATTCTTGGTTATTTAGCCAGCCATTCTGGTGTGCCAGCGCAATCGAACGCTTGATGATTTCATCGCCTGCCAACAATCCCTGTCCAAGCTGAATGGCACCGCCGTTCTCGCCCGGTTTAACTAAAAATAGTGATGGGGTCGTTTCAACACCCAGTTTTTTCGCTTGACCACGGTCCATCGTGAAATCCGGAAAGCTTCCACCGGTTAGCGGCAAGCCATCACGACCAATGGCCAGCACCTTAAATCCGTAGGCATTGATCAAGCCTTTCAATACACCGGCCTGTTTAACGCAGAAATCGCATGTGCTGTCATAGAAAAACCAAAGCCCCGCGGTTTCAGCGAGTTTTTTTGCAGCTTTTTCCGTTCCCCTGGTCGACATTTCATCTTTGGCAAATGCACCAAAGGTAGCAATGGGTCTTCTGGAGTTTTCATCCAACAGCGCATCAGCCATCACAACTCTTTGCGAAACTTCTGAAAACTTTTCTGCCTTGTCGAGCATTACCCGTTGCAGGTACATGTACGTTGATACATTTTGTTGTGTAGGGTTGTCGATTGCCTTGTCTCTATACGTTTCCATGTTTTTTCGGAACCATTCAGCAGACAAGGGTTTTGGCCCATCCGGCTTTGCTAAAGTCGGTTCTTCCTTTTTCTCTGGAACGGATTGCTTAGAAGGCGCTATCGGTTCGGGTTCAGGAATAGCCTCTGTAGGCGGTTCTTCATACCAAAACCAACCTCTTTCTTTGTCTTCATAGAAGGGTGAGTCATTGTGCAGAACCGATAATTGTCCTCGTCCATCCGACACACCGAAAAAACCGCCTCCATCACGCTCGTTCCCGATGGAAATAGAACTATGACCGCCCAATGAGACGGCCATAAATAAAGTCAGCAATCGAACTCTCACGCGCTTTCTGATTCGATTTCAGCGTTAATTTCTGCCTGTGCTTCAACAGAAATTTTTTTGCTTGATTTTTTTTGGGCGTCTTCGCGATTACTCGACTCATCTTGCTCAACCGCACTGATAATTTCGGTTTCGGAAACAGCCAATTCCTCGAAATGTTGATCTTGACCACCAGCTGTTCTGGCTTCCTCTTCACGTGCGCGTCTTTGTTCGTTAAAACGGTTTCTGACGCCGATCATCAATGCCTGGCAGCGCTGATGCGCATCGTTAAATTCTTTTTCGATTTCCGTCAGTGCTTGACGTTTTTCAATATCGGTTAACTTGCAAGCCAGCCACAACACTCTCAGCTTTTCTTCTAGATCGCGAGCTGAGTTGAGCGCGTTTAAAAATAACATTGCAATCGGGTCAATGATCGTGACATTGACTGACTCGTACTGTGCTTGTCCGATCCTGATACTGCTATTGTTGATAATCTGATCAGCCACAACGATTTTTTTATCGATGTTCTCCTTCACACCATTGATGATGGCAATCATTTCCCTCGTCACTTTTTGCTCAACATCAAAACTTTGGCCTCTACCAATGCTGCAGTAGAACCGCGTCAGATAGGCCGACCGGGAAATTTCACGAAATCTAAGCCGGTAAACCCGCATGACGGCATCGGTAAAAGTCGCTTTTTCAATGATTTTGCTGTTTCGACAGTTTTCAATGAATTGCCTTCTATATTGAAAAGATGATTCTCTTTTGGGTGGAGTTTGGGTGTTTTCGGCCATAATGTGTCCTCTTTGCTTTGAAATGAACTACTGATTTAGTTTCCTTCCGACGTTAAAATATCTTCGATCGCCTCCGCCGTCGTCATGCCACGGCTTGTTCTTTCTGTGATTTTCTTGATATCATCAGGATGAGTTGAGTACAAAAGCTTGGTGTATTTATCCACAATGAGTCGTCCGATACCGACCCCATAACTGGTAACGAAAAAAATTTCTGAATATTGCCCAGTGACTGTATGCACCGATTTTAGGAACGTGTAACCACCTTCACCGATCATCAACCGGTTTTGCCGTTTGATCGACTCAATGGTTTCAGGTTTTTGGAATAACAGATAAAGGTTGGCTGAGTTTTCCGCGATCGCGACACCTGACGGCGAGTTGTACAAATCATTCAAAGACTGGGTAATAGTGATAGCGGCACCGTTGTACTTCCGAAAACGGCGATAACCTGTTTCGATAAATTTCGCTATGTTGCCTTTGGCGAGGAGATCCCATGCCTCGTCAATGATTAGGATTTTTCGTTGATCACGATTTCCAAGATACATGGCTTGCTGAATCTGATAAATCAGGATCAATAAGACTACTTGTTGCAAGTGGCTTCTACCTTTCAGTTCCTCCAACTCGAGACAAGTCAGGGTGTTATCGAAATTGACGTTGTTGTCACCGTTGAAAAATCGGCCGTATTCGCCAGAGGTGGTGAAGGCAAATAATTGATGCCCCATGTCAACAACCCGCCGGTCGTCATCTTGCAACAGCAGGTCGGCAACTAGATCCACGGTCATGCTGCCTTCATGCTCATCCCATAATTCTTTGAGAATTGTCCGAAGTCGTGCAATCTGCAAGTCCGACAACTTGTCTTCCATGGCGGCCATGGATACGATAATGCCAACCAGCATGTCGGCCTCTTCGTTATAATTTTTGATAATTTGAAACGGGTTCAAACAGATTTCGCTGTCCTCACCGAATTCAACAAAATCGCCACCGATAGCCCCGGTCAGCTTTTCATAGGATCGACCAATATCGATTACCCAGCACTTAGCCCCCGAGCTGATATAGGACGTAATGATGTCGTTAGTTAAAAAGGATTTTCCGGAACCGGAAGCGGCAACGACGCAGGTGTTGTAATTTGTATTCGAATCAAAAAGATCCATATTCATGACCTGTCCGCCTCTTGAAATGAACGTTAACTGAGGCGTTCCGGTTCCGCTCCAATCGGAGATGATGGGCAAAAATTCAACTGCATGCTTTGACCCGCATCGCTTATAACGCTGGAGAAATTGCACGGCTTTTAAATCAGCGCAAAACGGCATCGAGTTGACCAGCATGGGTAGCGTGATGAACTTATCTTCTTTCATTCCCCAGCCGATTTCGCTGAAATACGTTTGAGCTTCAGTGAGACGCGTTTCGCTATTTGCCAAAGAATCCGTAAAAAGCCCTACACAGAGATTAACTTTTACTATTCGATCGCCATCATTGATCGAGTTGAACAGCAAGTCTGAGCTTTCTTTCTTGAAAATTAACTTGGGATTGAATTTCAGCATCGGTCCGAAAGCCTGGTAGTTGACGGCATTGCGCTCCTTATCGGCTGTTGCTTTTTCTGCTGCGTTATCCGGGATGAAAATATTTAGATTGATGAAAAAATTGCCGTGAATGCCACGATTCCCTGTTAAAGGATCACCAATCATTCGCCGCATGTTTTGCAAGCTCATTTGTCCCGGAAGTCGGCCAGGCGACAAAATTCTCAATCGTTTATCGCCCAACCAAATTCCATTGGAATCCGTTTGCATCATGTCATCGTATTCGCTTAACTGTTCGTTGACCGGCGACGTTTGATCGTAATATGGCGCAGGGTTTCTCCAGTTAGCTTCATGACCCCAGTGCAATAGTTGACCCATCAGACGGAGATAAAGCTCGGCGTCGATAGTGTTAGGCACAAAGCCTGCCGATTTCAGTGTTTGTTCGAAGGACAATCTCAAATCACGAGCGGATGCAATCTCATGCTGAGTCGGGAGGTGATTCTTTTTTTCAAGCGGAATTTTGATCGTGAAAATCACCTTGTATTCGCGCACTAAAGATGGCGCATGAAGGCTAAGCGCTTGTCTAGAGCCTGACTCTAGCATTTTCAGTCGATTGTTCATCGACTCTTTCAACGCCTCATCCTTAATCGTTCGCATGGCTTTGATCTTGTCTAGCGTGGGTCTTATGTCTTGAGATCCCAGAAGCATGACTTGAATAAAGCTTTCTTTCGGGTAGTCAAACGAAAACAGTACGTTTAATCGCTGAGTGGTTGACTCATCAGATCCTGGAATGGGTTTCGCCACGAAACCAAAGCCGATGTAACCGTCGGCCATTGTGAACAAATTTGATTCATCGTCATACGATTCGACGGGAATCAGCTCTCTTAGCGTGTGGCGTTTAAGCTGTTTTTCATATACAAAGGCACCCACAAATGATCTCCTGTTTTTTTCACTAAAACACAAGATTAATCATATAGCAGTGATTTGTTTTGCATCGAGGTGAAAGACGCGGTTTTTCGGCCCCTTTCGATTTTTTTTTGCGCATTTTTTGCCAATACCGACGACTTTCACAGCTACTCGCTGTTTTGCGCCAATTATGCAGACTGGGTAGCAGCAGAAGCGCTCGATGCTGTTGCTGCATGGAGGGCTTAATTCGAACCGGCCTCCCGGGACTTGACCCAGATTCAAATGGCGTCATTACTGCTATGCAACTGGCTGAACAAAGACCAGAACCAGTTGTTGACTAGGCTTTGAGATAGCGGCAAAACCTATGATCTGATGGAAATCATGGACAACCGCAATAGGCAATCCTCTAGTGTATGAAGCGATTCAAAGAAAGGCTATTTGCTAAAAGAGGTTGGAATTTGACTTTCGGATAGCTCTTGGCTTGGTTGGGTTGGATTATAGGGTGCTAATCAACAAAAGGCTCTAAAGTTTCATAGGATTTATAAGCGACCGCTAATGTGGGGCACGTGGACAAACGAATGAAACCATTTGGCATATAGCCTGAGTTTTCATTACTCTATGAATCTCTAAGTCGGTCTATATTTGATGAATTCTTTATTTTTGGTACGAAAAAGTCAGCCAGTTTAAATCTCCAAAAAATTACACCGTCAGAACGGGCTATTTTTGAAAAGTTGAAAACAAGCTGAAAGTCTTGTTGGATAAGGTTTTCAGCAAATTTCTATGAAACTTTAGAGCCTTTTGTTGATTAGCACCCTATATGAATTGTTAGTTCATTGGAGTTCGGTCGGGGAGTGGCCGAGATTAACGAACATTCAAACCTTTGGGTTAAATATGGCCAGCGTTAATCCGGACGTACAATCACTCAATTTCAGTTTGATTTCAAGGATCAGCCGAAGCTAAGGCAGCAATTGACCGACGCGGATATCGAACGCGAGGCGAGGCCTGGGGAGACGAAGGCAGCAGTGGTTGCGCGTTTGACCGGTAATTCGGTGGCCAAGGATGCCAAGCCAGGGGAGACGTTCGAACAGGCGCTGCAGAGGAAACTGGATTTGGCTGAGGTTAAGAGGAAGTTGCGGTAGGAGGGCTGATTTATTCATTACAGGGAAGTACATTGTAATCCTATAGTTTTTAGCTATTTTTATATTACCTTTTATTGATTTAGATAGGGTGTTTTAAAGTTTTATTGATCTAAATAAAACTAATTTTAATAAAAATTTAGGGTAATTAATAATATATGAAAAATATAGTAATAATATTTTGTTTTTTTCTTTCATTTAATGCTTATGCAATTGAAAAAAAAACAGAATATAAAGATAAAGATAAAGATAATAAGGTTACAGCCATTCTTGAATATGACTGTATTGATGATCCAGAACCAGGATATCATCTTCCATGGTTTGAATGCGTAAAGCAGACGCTTGTTTTCCCTGAATTGGGATCATTAAAATATCAATCAAATGATATTGAATATGATGAGAATGGCACCTTTAAATATTGGATTTCATCAGTTGGTTATATTAAAGATTCAGATAATAATATGTATTATGTTTTGTATTATTGTGATAAAAGTGGTGGCGGTAAAATGACAGAAGAAAGATGGGAGATTTTAGAAAAGAACGATAAAGGAGAACTTGTTTCGAAATTTGGTCTTATGAGCTATGTTAACTATAAGAAAATTATGGCTATATTAGAACCAATAACGGAAGTTACATTTGATGGTGGTTTAAATAGCTTTAGGTATTCTCAATAACCCTGCCAGGCACTGATGGTTAGAGGTTAAACTCCGGTTTGTCGAGGATTCTTTCAGCCGCTCCAAACATTCCGCAAGCAATTCTGCATCGATGCCAGTCGAGCAGGGCGGTTTTAACCATCGGGTATTCGCCCTTCAAGTCGCAATCGGACAGCGCCATTCAGCTAGAGTTGGAACAGGGATCTATCTTAAACTCAGTAATAACTTGTCTGGACAATGGGGTCCGCTTTACTTTGACTGGAAGAAAATAAATCAGCAGCTTGCCGAAAAGAGGGAGGTATGCAGAGCCTACCGTTCCAGGCGTCAAGCGCCCCGGAATACGGAGCGCACCTCAGACCCGTTCGTCATGGTGTCTTATGACCCAAGGACGCGCACAGTCTACGCATCCGATGCAGGCAATTCATTAGCATTGCTTGACGCTATTCTACAAATTGAACGCACGAATAAGAAGTAGTCCCAACAGCCAATGTAGTAGCCTTTTGAAAATGTCAATGGGGATTAGCTCAGAACGTAGACTTTTGGGGGTTCTTCCACAGAGGCCCTTTAGGCAACTATTATCTATAACCAATTTTTATTTTCTCAATGTCGCTTAAATCTGAATAGACAATTAAATTATCTTTAATAGATTCGCCAGGGAGAATATTTTGGCTAGGAAAATTATTTGCACCTAACCTTACCCCATCTTTATCGTAATATAATGATGAAAAAGCACCGGTTTGTATTACCCCGTAGTCCCTTTTATTCGTCATTACACAGGAAATAGCTACTTGATCTCTTTCACATTCTAAATTAATAAGGTTATTTAATTCTTGAGGTACTTCCATATCCGGAACGCTTTTCGCCCAGTAAGGGTAAGTGATATAAATTATAAACCCTAAAAAAATTATTTCTCTCCATAAAATGCCAGAGTCTTTTTCCGTGTTATTATCACTTTTCACTTCACTCGTCATTCAACCCCCTAATTTAACCAACAATATAGAAAACTATATCTACAGCGTTAAGTGTAATTGGTGAATGTGTTATTTCTTTGACGTTAATCACATTTTATGAACCTACTAAAGAATAAAGTCAGCATTCCCAGGCAATCATTCTAGTGTTTAATTGCGTAAATTAGCTATTGTATTTTTTATCTGACTACTCTGTAATTCTCTGGTGCCATCTAAAAGGTTGAGCCTTCTGATTATGCCTTACGATAAAGGCATAAATCGCACTCTTTAGCTCCTCAGCACTTTTAAAACAGGCTCCTTTGAGTGTTTTGCGGGATAAAATTCCAAATCCTATTTCAATCTGATTTAACCAACTGGCTGAAGTCGGCGTAAATTGAAACTTCACCCGATCCTGATATTTTTCTAACCACGCGTCGTTTTTCTTATGCGTGCAATAATTGTCCAGTATGACATGCACTTCTTTGTCTTCGGGCACGTCCGCCATGACCAGATCCATAAAGCCTTGAAAGTCCTCGCGCGTTTTTGTCGCCGTGGTCTGTGCCTTGATTTGTCCGGTTGCCACATTCAAAGCCGTTTGACAGCATGTGGGTATCCCTCAAAACGCTACCGTTTGGTGATTTGGCGGTCAAAGTCATAGCTTACAATCCGGAAGTGAATGCCATAGTGAAGGCTATTGCTTAACGTTATTACGGCAGATGGCGGCAAGATTATAAGAACTGGATCGTTCCGAATCGCTGGCTGCAGAATGCGATAAATGATTTACGGGCCGAAGCCGACCAGGCATGAAGTTATGGTTGTTTTAGTTATCGAACAATCGTTATCTCACCAAACCCCACCTCAAACAACATCCCCAAGGTCGCGTCCAGGCGCTTGAATACTCGCACCTGGCCGTGCGCGGTTTCCAGCATCGAGTTCAGCTTATGCTTTCCTGACAGCGTAACGGTCCAGCCATCTCCAGAAGCGTGTTTTTGGATGACGGGCGTTTCTAAAACATCCGCCTGAAACAATAACTCGGCTTCCTTGATATTCACGTCAATTCAGTCCGTTAGTCGATTCGGGGAAGATCAGTTCAACGCTGGGGAAATAGCTGCTGAATCGCCCCTTGTCACGAGAAACCAAGGGTTAGCCGGACTCCGCGGCACGAGCGCCGAAAAAAATCCGGAAGCACGTTGCCTTTCTCGCCCTTGCGTCTCTTGTATTGCAAAAAGGCTTTCCCGAACAGGAACAGGGCTTCTTTCGGAATCGATTCATGGCAAAGCCCAGCGATACGAATAAGGCTTCCACTTCTTCAATGCGCTCAAAGCCCACCGAACACTCGGCATAGATAATCGGGTTGATGACCATCGTATTGTTCTGGTCCAGCCGTTCCAGGGTCGAAGCGCTCCATTCAAACCAAGCGCTTTCAGGGTCGGTCAGGTCGGTGACGATGCAGTTGTCGATCAGGAGACGGCCATGATCCGCGACGCGTTAAGACCATGATCTCATCGGTGCTCATGGTCAGCTTGCCCGCACTATGAGCGGTCCGGAACCGGCTGATTTTCTTTGTAGAGGTTTTTGCTTTGTTGATATACCAACGTCCGTTTTCATCTTGAAGGAACTCGATATCGGTTTCAGCGGGTAGGATGCCCATGCTTTCCCTGACATTCTGGGGGATGGTTACTTGGCCTTTACTGGTTACGCGCATCGTGATCACCTATTTGATAGTAATATCTCTACGTTAGGTAAAGTAAATAGCAAATATGATGACAAGGGAGTTGGTACAAATATTATTTTTTTGATATGAAAAATATACTTTTGTTTTTTCAAAAACAAATATATGTCTAAAGTCGAATGGTTAAGCCTATTTGTAGTTTTTTGATTTGATAATCGGATTTTCTTGTACATATCCGGCATTTTCATCTAATTTCAGTACGCACAGTGCTTATAGACATTTTAAACAACAACATAGCATAGAACGAACATTTTTGAGGGCTCTTCCACATGACCCCGTTTGGGGTAAAATTAATTCAGAACGTCTTATAACAAATAATAAGAATAAGGGGTGTTTATGAAGCGTTTAGTAGTCTGTTGTGATGGTACTTGGAATAATCCAGATCAGGAAGATAACGGCATGCCATCTCCAACCAATGTATTTAAAATCTTCAATGCCATTGCCGATAATGATTTTGAAAATGACAGTAAACAATTGAAATACTACCATCCAGGCGTTGGCGGTGAAGGTGGATCAATCAACGTTATAACCGGTGGAGCAGTCGGTGCTGGCATTAGTCGGCATATATGCAATGCCTATCATTGGTTAGGCAAAAACTATGAGGAAGGTGATGAAATTTACCTTTTTGGCTTTAGCCGCGGCGCATTTACAGCCCGCAGTTTGGGGGCCTTTGTTGGCAGAGGTTTGCTAAATTTGCGTAATTTATCTGATAGTGAGGCATGGGAGCGCGTTCATAGGGCTTACTATCAAGGCTACCGCAGTGAAAGGGTAAGGCTAATAGATTGGGCCGATTATGACTGGTCTTTCTTTCATCAAAACGATGTAACGGAGAACCGATCCACCCCTATCCATTTTATCGGTGTGTGGGATACGGTAGGTTCATTAGGGGTGCCAGATGATCTTGAAGTATTTAATTTTTTTGATGATGAAGATAAGTGGCGGTTTCACGATACTGCGCTGGGCAATCATGTCAAATTTGCTCGTCATGCGATGGCTATTGATGAAAAGCGTTCTAGTTTCAGTGTGACGCGGTGGTCAAATGTTAAAAACCACCCCAATATTTTGGAGTGTTGGTTTCCGGGGGTGCATTCGGATGTCGGTGGTGGCTATTCAGAGTGTTCACTTGCAAATGGTGCGTTACTCTGGATGATAGAAGAATGCGAGCGAGTTACCGGGCTTAAATTTCGTGAGGGCATTAAAGACACAATAAAAGAGAATTCTTTAGGGGTGTTACATAATTCCTATAAAGGCATGTTTTCCAAGTTGAGATCCAGGCCTAGAAATATACCGGCGATGGTGACAGACAATGAAAATTTATTCCATAGTAGTGCGCTATCACGCCAGGCCGCCTCACCCATTGCATATTCACCTTATTGGCAAACTAAAATGCTTAAAGAAGGCGAAGCAATTACTGTCGAAATATTTGCCAGTAAACATTGGAATTATACAGGGCTGTATTTACAGAAAGATCAAAAGTTTATTTTTTCTGCGCAAGGTGAATGGTTGGATGCAAATGACAGTTGTAGCTGGATGGGTACTGAGGATGATAAATTCACGGTAGGTGATGTTTTTCGTGGCATAGGTACTTTTTTAGGTAAATTTGAATCACTTGCTGAGAAATTAACCAGAAACGAACTTATGGATATTTGGGGCACGAAAAGGGTAGAGTCCATTAACTGGTTTGCGATGGTGGGTGCAATTGCGAATGACAACGGTGTTGATTCAAAAGAAGTCGTTAAAAATGACGGTAGCCCGGTAAAACATCAACATTTAGATTTAACAAAATACCAAGATCAAAATGAGCCATTTACAGTCACCAAGCCAGGTTATTTGTATTGTTTCCCCAATGATGTCTGGAGCTTATATGGAAATAACCGAGGCAGTGTCAGTTTGACTATCACATGTTTGGCGTAAATTGAATTAAGATCCCTTTTTTATGGAGTTATCTTTGTCTGGACAATGGGATCCACTTAAGCATGAAAGTTAGTCTTAGCAACTCTTAAGAGAGGGGTAGTTATGTCAATTTCATTTGATCCTAGAAGTACTCAGTTTTCCTTGAACAATGCGCATGCTTTAGCCTTTTGTTCTAACTTGGCTTATGAATCGGAAAAAACCATTGAAGACAAATTAAAGCAACATGGCTTTAGCACAACATTCATTGAGAGGCGAGATACACAAGCGTTCATTGCTTATAATGATACAGCTATAGTTTTATCTTTTCGCGGTACAACAAATATTCAAGATTGGATGC
Source organism: Methylicorpusculum oleiharenae (assembly GCF_009828925.2). Taxonomy (NCBI): domain Bacteria; kingdom Pseudomonadati; phylum Pseudomonadota; class Gammaproteobacteria; order Methylococcales; family Methylococcaceae; genus Methylicorpusculum; species Methylicorpusculum oleiharenae. The sequence goes on along the minus strand of NZ_WUTY02000002.1, from coordinate 150,335 downwards.
TAAATTCCGACTTGCTCTTAGCTTCAGTTCGCGCAGGTACCGGAAAGGTTCATAGCGGCTTTTTACGCGCACTTTGTCTTGTATGGGACGATATATTGCAAGTCATTGCAGATGTTCAAAATAATGCCCAACCACTTTGGATTTCTGGGCATAGTCTAGGTGGTGCCCTTGCTACGTTGGCTGCTGCGCGTTTTTCATTAGAATTAGATAAACCAGTCAGAGGTATTTACACCTTTGGCCAGCCGCGAGTTGGTGATCGTGAATTTGCCAGAGTTTTTAACGCGGAACTTAAGCAGATATTTTTCAGGATTGTAAACAATAGCGATATTGTCACCAGGATACCAACGCGCGTTCCAATGGGTTATAGCCATGTTGGCTCGCTACGGTTTTTCGATTCTAACGGAACTCTTTTTGATGATGTCAGTTTGTGGCAAGAGTTTTTGGAGACAATAAAGGGAAACTTGAAACAACAACTCGATTTAATACCATCCAATATCGAAAACCATAAAATGGAACGCTATATTCAAAATATTGAATCACAATTACAAGGTTGATTACAACTTTGGTCTCTGGGAGCCATTTGCGCTGTAACGCTTTCCAGATCCACTGGCGAAAAAGGAGCGGATATTTCGCCTCAAAATAAATTTTTGGACGACTCACTCACGCCGCTTTCGACGATTTTCAGTGCTAGATATCGAAAAAACCATAAGAGCCTATTTTTAGGCAATACGCCTGCTTGCCGATATTATCGGCGGTTGTTGGAAATCGCCTCAGTCAAATTTTAACCCGTATTTCGAATCGGAATCGGCTGAACCAGTGAGCGCATTTGCTCAATGCGCCCTGCTTTCACATGGCCTAGCGCCATAGCCATCATAACCGCCAGTGCCAGTCCCATCCGGGTTTTCATTTTGGCTTGACCCCGGATAAAGTGCTGTTCAAAACAGAAGTTATTGTCGATCCGGTTGTTGATCCGTTCCAAGGCGCTGCGGCGAGCATACCCTCGTTGCCAAGAGGGACTGCCATGAGGCGTCGGGACGAAGATACGACGATTTTGCTCCGTGATGTCGATGCGGACAATGCGCCCATAGTCGCCCGGATTCACTTGCCCGGCGGCGTGGCATTGGGCTTTACCTTGGCAGTCCAGGCCATAAGCTGCCGCAGGGCAGCGATATTTCAGGGTATCCCGATCGGCTTCGAAACCTTGAAAGGCTAAATCGCGTTGGGTACCGGTGACTAAGCAAACACAATGAACCGTTCCTTTCTCGGTATACACAATCGTGTCAGCCCGATCAGGGTAGAGAGGACGCGTAATCGGTTGACCAGGCTCATAATGGGGTTCCTGTTTTTCTGATCGCCACAATTCGCGAGTGTCGATCAGTGGACGGATGTGATGCTCATCCCATAGCTTAGCCTTGGTTTCGGCGCAATCCAGGCCCCGATCCGCACTAAAATCCGCGCAGCGCTCGGCCAGTTCGGGCGTTTGCTCGAACAACTCATCAAGCATAGCCCGCAGTTCGACCTGCTCAGAATGAGACGCAGGCGTCAGGTGAAATCCCACCGGAATTTCGTAGTGGGTGTCGGCAATCAGGTGCAGACCATAGCCAAACCAGTTTTTTACTTTCTTCCAGGGCGTGCCGGTTTTGGCATTCACGCCGACTGTTTCGTGATGCCCCCAATCGGCATCAGGGTCTGAACAGTGTCCACTTTTGCTATTGACGTGTCCGGTGCTGTGGCTATCAATGGCTTTGCCATCGTAGCCCAGGTGTTGACCAAAATCAGGCAATACCGCCATTAACTGTTCACGCAAATCGATTAACATTCGGCTAACCAGTCCTTGTTCCGTTTCGACAGCAATGAGATTGCTGAGAAAGCGCGAGAAATTCCAGCTATTGGGTACCGCATAATGGGGGACTTCGGGTTGAGGCCAAACCACCTCCATCCGCCCGGTGAGCTGATTCTTCACCAGTTGCGCCACCGGCTTTTTTTGTAGAGGTAAACCATTAAAACCACACGCCTGTAACAAGGCCGGATTACGGGACAGTTCTCGCTGCAACAATTCAATCGATTCATGTTGAAAAACCACACCCGCGACTATCGCATTCCACATAGGAATGACCGGATAGTCATCACGCCCTAGGCCCCGTTTCGCCTCCAAAGCAGCGATCAAATCACGGTCGGGCAGATGGTCACGAACCAGAAAAAAACGCGCCAGATCCGAACGTGCTTCGACGGCATCCCAATCAAATAATGCGGCCGCTATCTGAGTCATAAAATACCTATAATTAGCATAATTATCAATAGGTTAATTATAACATAACCCCCATTGAACAGCCTGTCAATCTTGGGGTGAAAATCCGAAAAAAACCCTGATCGTACCTCTTAACCCCGCATTCTTCCGTTACAATTTGGGGTAAACGATTTTTAGGGCGCGCTATAGGCTAAGTAAGTCAAGGGCTACAGAGCAACGCAATTGGCTCCTGGGCCAGGAGAATTTATTTCTATGAATACGGCTAAAGATTTAGCGATGGAATACTTTAAGGTTGGTAATGCTATTGTGGCGTTTTACGTTTTACAAACGCTTTTGTTTGTTAACGCTATCTACAAAGAACACACATTACTTACTGTACTTTCTCAATCCAATGAGTTTGCTCGTTACGTAACGTGTGTTATCGCAGTTATATACATTTTGGTTGTCTTAGCCTGCTTAATCGCCGAAATTTACTTACGAAAAGCCGCTACAACTGAACCACCTGAATCACAGATGGTTCTATTTAGTACATATTGTGCAGGTGTTGGTCGTGTATTAGTTATATCTGTAGTAGCTTTAGGCTGCAGTTGGCTAATTGAAAATTTGAAAGAAATACCTGCAAATGTCTAATAATCAGGAAAAGCAGTATATTAGCCCAGTCGGGCTAATAACTTATTGGCCATCATGAACCGCTTACCTTCGGACCGCGAAGTGCTGAAGTGCATCTTCGAGATGTAAGGTCCGGCATACGCTGGGCGCTAATCAACAAAAGGCTTTAAAGTTTCACGGGTTTTAAGAATTGACACTATGCCGAATGGCCGATCTGCCCCTTACGACCCCTATGTATAGAACCTAAATATGTATAGTGAACCAATGGTTACAGACTGCGAGGCTCTATTTCATTGGTCTACTGAAAATTTGGAAGCCAAATAGCTCGACATAGTTTCGCCGGTGTTCTGAAGCAATAAATTCAACACTTTAATCCATCGAGACCAATTTGACGATGAAAAGAAAGGAAGTGCCAATATTTCAATGGTCCGATGCAAAAATATACCTCATACACCGCACTGATGCAGTTCATTCAGGCCCTGAAATATGTATAGGGCGCTACCACCAATACAGGTAGCACATTCCGAGAGCGCAATATAGATCACAACTATACATAGGGGTCGTCAACGGCCATGTATTTTAAGAGTAGGGGTTCTAAGCACAAACCCTCGTAATTTTTTAAATCATTTTAAATCAATTGGTTAGTCAATTTTTATACCGGCTAAAATCTCATCAAAGTCGATTGGACGCACGGTGACTTTGTCTACAGCCTCCCAGCGAAAAGTCATTTGACTGAGTATTTTCTCGCATAATCGTTGTCCAGTAGTGATTAGGGAATCTTTCGGCGTGATGTTAAACGCCTGATCGGGGGTGTAAGCCCAAGCCGCCGAAAATTCCGAGGGTTTGGACTCAGAACCCCTTATTGTTCTGTAAGATGTCCCTTTTTTTTCGAACCAAAGGTAAACACATTGAGCAATGCAGCCAGGTCGATCGGCCTACTACTTTTCTTTGCCGCTCTCCAGGTTTTCGCAGCACCTCAAACTTTCGAGCAAGCCAAGATTGAAGCCCGGCAGTTCGTCTACTACGACCAAACCCAAGCAGGAACGTTCTATTGCGGTTGTAACTGGCAATGGGCTGGCCAATCGGGCGGCCGTGTTGATCTCAAGTCTTGTGGTTACAAAACCCGGTCCCAGGTCAGCAGGGCGACCCGGACAGAATGGGAGCACGTCGTTCCTGCCAGCAATATCGGTCGAGCCCGGCAATGTTGGCAAAAAGGCGGCAGGCCGAACTGCAATAAAACCGACCTAGTCTTCAACGCGATGGAGGCCGATTTACACAACCTGACGCCCTCGGTCGGGGAAGTCAACGCCGACAGCGCGAACTTCCGATTCGGTGTACTGCCGGCAACACCAAAGCGACACGGCGCTTGCGATTTCAAAGTCGATTTCAAGGGTCGTGTGGCAGAGCCACGCGATGAAGTCAAAGGCCAAATCGCGCGTATCTATTTCTACATGCACGACCGCTACGACATGAGGTTATCCCGGCAGCAGCAACAGTTATTGATGGCTTGGGACAAACGATTTCCGATCAGCGATTGGGAGCGGGAGCGAGATAAACGCATTGCTTCCCGAATGGGGCATAGCAATCCGTTCGTGACCGGCGAACGAAGATGGACGTTAAACCACAAGAACACCGCCGATGGAATTGTCAGCAAGATCCCGACGAGTCACCCGGCATCTCTAGTGAAAAAAGCGGGAGCGTCTACCGGCAAGATTCGGGGAAACAGGAACAGCAGAGTTTACCATTTGCCGTCAGATTGTCCGAGCTATGACGCGATAAAGCCTAAGAACATTATCGAGTTTTCCAGCGTGGCTGAGGCTCAATCTACCAGGTTCCGGAAAGCGGGGAATTACCGGTAAAAAGGTCGCCGCCGGCGAGGGCAGGAAGGCCCGGAGCCGGGATTGCAGGACGCGCAAGGATAGCAACCTTTGGGATTGATGATCCTCCGAGAGAGCGACAAGACTTGGGGCGGCGCAGGCATGAATGCCAGCGCCGTGTAGCCAGGAATGGCTATCTCCAGAACGAAGACTGTGGAAAGCCGGAGCAATTAGGGAGCGGAAGCGGACAATTTGCGGGTTTTACGAGATTCAAAACGATAAAAAGTAGAAGTCTACTATATTTAAGTTAATGAAAAACACTCCGATCTTAAAGAAAGACAAATTTTTATTAAGATCCTTTGTATTTTTCTAGGTTAAGAGGTGTGAGGTCGCGTGATACTGAAATTTGACTTAGTGACACTCGTTGACGAGTTTGTAAAACGTTTTGTGAAAGTAGTAACTCATATATTTTATACGATATAAAGTAAATAAACGCCCTATCCTCAGATAAATATACACGGTAAATAATTTAATGAAAAATACATTTTTTTATATAAAAATAATATTTATAATATTGATTATATCAAATAAAGTATTAGCTGAACGTGCATGGGAAGGTGATAATGATGCTGTTCTTAACCCAAGCGAAAAAATAGATCCACAACCAATTTCTAATTATCCTTTAGATTATGCGACTATTTTAACGTCAAATTTTTTAGGTGGACGTGTTTGCAACAACTTAAAAGCATTTATATTCAATATTGCTAATGGTAAATTGCCAGATAACATTAAAATAATGCAAATTGATAAGGTATATGATAAAGCCGATAGAGTCAGGTGTGCTAGATATTAATGGCTTGTTAAAAATATCGTTATTTATTGTAAGGTAAAAAAGGTAAAAAGTGACTATTTTAACCAAATATGAATTATATGCTTATTTAAAGCTATTAATTGTTTTTTTATTAATTTTTTCAATATTCATATATGATAAAGATTATATATCTGCACTAAATAGTTTATTAAAAAGTGAAATGTCATTAGTTGAAGCTTCAGTTAATTGCAAAGTTAAAAACTATAATGGTGAAATTTTAGTTTTCCGTAACACATCTTTTTCTTCAAAAGAATGGGAGCAAGACAGTTTATGTAAAATTGCTGGTGATGTAGTTGATTATTCATATAATGAATCTAAAAAACAAATGGCAAAATACTGTGATCCTGCAGATAAGTTTGCAGAGAAATTTGGTGGTTATGATTCATTAAAGAATAAACTATATGATGTTAATAGCAATTTATTTCCATATATAAATTCTTGCTCTAAAAGAGAATCTCGTCAAAAGATTATATCAGATTTAATTAATGATATTAGTATATATTCAGTAGGAAGTATTGAATACGATAATAAAAAATGTTTAGGTTATATCAAAGAAGAAAAAATTAGCAGAATACTTGAGCCTTCTATTCAAATTGTTGTTCTTTATGGTAAATTAATTAAAGTAAAAATGATGGATATTAAAAACAAGGATGAATCTATGCTATATAGTTTAATAGGTTTTAGTGAATGTAGCTTTATAAATGTTGCAAATAATTCAAAAACTTATCATCCAGTCGATAGGCCAAACAGTAGGGCTCTAGGTGAATTTATAGTTGAGCAATATAAATATTCAGGAGAATTACCAATAAAGTGGGTATACGAAGGTACAGAATATCCATTTTTGCACGAGGCTATGATAGAACAAAAAAATTAATTGAACCTGAAAAAAATTATCCATCTCCTGTGGTTAGCGATAAAAAAGTTAATTTTGTAGAAATACATAAATTACTAAATGACATACGTGATGGATGTAATATCACAGAAGAATTCTGTTTATTTTTAAAAGGATTGGCAATAAAAAATAGTGGTAGATAATTCATTTGGGCAAGCGTTCATAAATATAGATATTATTGAAAATAGCAAAAATGATGATTCTCGACAATATAAAAGTGCTTTTGTTAATATGGACGCTGTATATTATGATATGCCAGTGTCAAATATCGAATATTACTATGGCGAAGAAAATGGAATGGGTAATTATTTTGGAGTTATATTAAACAAAATAGATAAAGGTACAACTTCATTAAATTGTGATTTATCAAATTAAAATAACATGGATAAAAGGAACAACATTTACTTGAATAAGACCTGATAAAATCACTGTCGGGTTCAAAGATATTTGGGCAACCGAATTTTTTTGGCAGGTTTATGATAAAAATGTTATTTCACGAAAATGTTATCCTCTTTTCCCCATTTTATTAATCTCAAACAAATTTACAAAGTTCTCCTTCAACATCCAATTTGCACATGAGAAGTGACGAAAGGATCACAAGTCCTACCGGCACACTTAAATAGCTATCTAATTAGATATATCACACAACAATTTAGTTTTATTGCTATCTACTGATTCTATAATCACTCCGATCATGGAGTCATCCATTTCATTATAGACTTTATTAAAATTGACTTTATTTAATTTTAATTGACTAGTGACTTTATCTTTTGGCATATCAATAATCAAAGACCAGCTATAGATTCCATTCTCAAATCCAACAGAGTGTTCAATAGAAGATAGTGGTAAACCATAATATTTTGCCTTAGTTTTTAATTTGTAAAGGTAGTTTTCACCACTATCGGCTGATGTCAATAATTTTTTAGATTCAACGTTACTAACTGCATTCTTCAATGAATCATTCAAGGTAATCTTTTGGTTATAAAGCCCAGAAAATAAGTTTTTTATATCATCGTTAAATTCACAACCATTTTCCATACTTTTAAATAAAGAGCTAAGCTCAATTTCTGAGGAGATGTTAGGCTGTGAATTATCAGAAAAGCTGCTTTCTTTCAGCTTGCCATCAGCAAGCACATAAAAAGTTTTACCCTTTTTACTCGGACAGCATCTAGCATCATCCTGCACATACTCGCTTGTTTCAATCTCAATAGAAGTACCCGTTAAAGTGATTGAATTAGCTATACGATATAACCCGCTGGTGTTACCAACCATAATATTTGCTATTGGTTTAAGAGCATCTTTTAAACGTAGAAATACCGCCAAATATTGTTCGCTCATATTGCCACCGCCGCCACCGTCAATGGAGTAAAGAACAACCGTATCTTGGATACCATCATTGTTCAGATCCCCGTTGACTACCTCGCGGACATCTTTGTACTCACTACCTTCGTCTTGCTTTTCTTGTTCCGCTATGAGTAAATCTATGATTGAAGTATCTTCATTCTGCTTAGCGGTCACATTAGGACTATTCAAATAAATAATCATTGTGAATAAGCCAATTACAACTCTTAATATCTTTTTCATATTTTAATGACTTTTTTATTGGTAATTAGTGATTAAGAAACAATCACAGCCATACTTAATGTAGTTAACCTGTGTCAAAATACAAACAAAGTTTGTTAAAGAAATTCTCCAAATTTCGCTTGATACAATTAACTTTAACTTGCCTTCAAAACATCCCCTCCAACACCACTGGAGTTGGCACCTTCCCCGCCCCTCCGGAAAAGCTGAACTTCACCGTCGCATCCCAGGCCTCAACCAAAACTGTACCATCACCTCGCCCCGGATCGAGGTCAGGCTCAGGTAATCGCTCAAGTCTTCGGCCTTCGCATCGTGCACCTCAATAAGCCTGCACCCCAAACTTCAACAATAACCTCGGCAGAATATCGTCCAGGTTAAGCACTTCATCATCAGTCAACTCGATCAGGTTGAAGTTATACTTCTTGTAAATGGCCTGCTTTTCCTCTTTACGCGCCAGGTATTTAGAATCGTTATCGTAGCCCCAAAACTCGATGTAGACTTTGCCGGTGGGAATATAGAAATCGCAGTACATTTCCTCTTCAATAGGCAATTTTCGCTCATAGGCGTGGACGATTTCGGCCATGTACAGCCAGTTGTCGATCAGCATTTCCGCTTTTGACCGGACAAAGTGGCCATCTGTCGCCCGGTGCGTCGCTTCAAATTTATGCCGGAAGCTGTCCATTTTGTCGCTTTCGGTTTTGGGCTTGTCGACGCCTTTCATGTTGTCGATGCTGTCTTTTAACCTAAAAAGAGCGGTTGAATCCACTAAGCAGGTGCTGGCAGGCATTCCGGCGGCTGCAATTGACGCCCCTTGAGGTACTTAACCAGCGCTAAACTCAAGATTCGGTACCAGCGCTGGATCGCGGTCAACTGCTCCGCAGTTGACCGAAGCTCTCTGAAGAACGCGGCAATCCTGCGATAGTGTTGTTCTACTTTTTCAGCTTCGGCGTGCGTGCTGCTGATGGTCAAGCGGTTTTGACCGGCATGACGCGTCTGTTTGCCGATCGCATACAGCATCAACGGGCGACTGGTGATCGCCTCGGTATGTTGATCCGGGTTGGCCAATCGAACGAACAAGCTCCACCAGTTATAAATCAGTGCGGTGATTCTGGCCATCGTGCGGCAACGCTTCAAGTCTTGGGTGGTAAAGCCACCCCAGCCCCAGTGATTTTTCAATTCGTCGAAGTTGTTCTCGGCATCGGCGCGATCTCGGTACAGCTGGGCGATGCTGAGGATTTCGTGAGCCAGTGACGTGATCAACACACTGTATTCGTAGACATCCACCTGATCGCTCAACTCGGCAAAGCTGAGTTGTTCGGGGCCGTCTTGCGGTCGGCTCACCACCGCCACGTCTTTTTTGATCCGCCGACGTAAGACGATGGCGCGCCGGTTCCGGCTCCAGCCACTTAGACGCAAGGTCGATTCGGCCCCTTGCCAACCTTGGCCTGCATCTATCCAGTCGTAGCCGCGCATGAGCCGGTCGACGAGGGTCCGCGTACCTTTAGTCAGGCGCAGTTTGAACAAATACGGTACGCCTCTCTGTTCTGCTTCACGCATATTGGCTTCGGTGCCCCAGTCGCGGTCGCCTCGGATCAATGCCGGCCAGTGTTCACGCGGCAGGCGTTCCAGTAATGCCCATAACCCGGGGGCACTGTGCTTGGACGCGACTTGTTTGCCGCTCCGGACTTCCACATCCAGAATCAAGCGCAGGTTGGCGATCATATACGTGTGGTAGGTATGCGATGGGCGTCCCGGTTTATGCGGGTTGTAACCGACTTCCGCGCCTTCCTGCTGGCCGTAAATGGTCTTCACCGTGGCATCCGCATCCAGAATCCAAGGCTCACTCAACACCGGCGTATAGACTCGCTGAAGGCTTCCTTGTAACCAAGGAATGACTTCCTCTTCCGGCGCTTTGCTGAAGCTGCGCCGCACCGAGTCTTCGCTGACCACTTTGCTCATGCCCAATAAACCGGGATTGACGCCGTCGCCGCGTAAGGCGTTGATGTGGGCATAGCGCTGATGGCCCGACAGTACCGACAAGAGCACCGTACCTAAAACATCGGTTTTAGTCGGGGCATTCGGACTCGTCCAGTGCAACGGACAGTTCGACACCCACTCGTCAAACAAGCCACTGACGTGCAGGTAGTCGATAAAAAACGGCAACTGCCCCAACGGCGTTACGGCCGCTTGCGGATTCCATTCGACATGAATCCGCCCGCCAAATGTGTCGACCGTTACGGGTTCAGCTAAGGGTATCAATGCTTTTGATTGGCCATCACCCAATGGGTGAGTCATGATCTCTTGCATAAGCGCCTCATTCTCAATTGATATCAATTACTTGAGATAGTTTAGCAAGTTTTAACTGCTCTTTTTAGGTTTAACGCTTTCACATTCAGTATCTTTTCAGGCCAACGGACATAAGGAATTCCGGACCTTACATCTTCACCCTGCTGGGCGCCAAGCTGTAAGCCCTGGTCGGTTATCAGCCAGCCTTTCAGGCCTTTCTTGATCCAGCCCAGTTCCGACAGGATGTAATTCATTTTATTGGGCGATAACTCGAAGTGTTTGCCAATAGCCGTTGCGGTAATGAACTTTTGAGTCGATGCTTCAGCTTTTGGAGAGGAGCTACCCGCCGTTTGACCGAAATTGAAATCGACATCGCTTGGCCAGGCTGCATATTTGCCGTGTTTCCCGGTTAAATACACGCCGCCTAAGCTGAGACCTGTATCGGTTAACATCCATTGATCGTTTTCTTTTTTGAGCAAACCCTGTGTATTTAATTGGGCGAATAATTCGGTGGGGGTAATACCGCGTTGTTTGGCTAATTGGGTGGTGGAAAGTTTACTGACGTCTGTCATCCTGGTAGTTCCTTAATATCCTCTGGTTAGCAATGCTGATGAGTGTAGTAAAAAAACTGAAAATACACCCTGTATCTTCTATTGGATATGTTTAGCGGTTTTCAGATCGATAAACTGCTCGGTGTGCTTACAAGAAAAATCGGCATCTTTCCGGGAATGTGAACACCCCCAGAACTCGCCATAGGGTCCTTTTCTGATGCTCATTTTCCGCCACATGCCGGGCAAACCGGTTCGACATAATCGCAGCGTTTGTTTTCGCAAACCCGGTACCGGCCTTTTTCACGCATGCCGCTGCCGCACCATTGGCAGGCTGTTTCGGTATGCGTGCACAGTGGATACTGGCTGCATCCAAAAAAGCTGCCGTGTTTGCTGTCCCTGGCCACCATATAACCGGTTTCGCATTCACTGCACAGAATGTCGGCAATCTTGTCCTGAAAACCCTCTCCGGTAAATTCGTCAACGTTAATCTCGTAGCCCTGATCAACCAACTCGCGGGCAAAATCAGAAGCCTTATCGGCATCGCTTATCAAATACACATGATGTCTCGCGCGAGTCAGCGCCACATAGAACAAACGGCGTTCCTCGGCGTGAGCGAATTCTTCCGCTTTCGGCAAGAGCAATTCCAATAACGGATGCGTCGCTTTCTCCGACGGTAAGCCGTGCTTGCCTTTTTCCAAGCCTAACACGACCACATAATCGGCTTCCTTGCCCTTCGAGCCGTGTACCGTCATAAACTGCAGTTTCAGATGAGGGAACTGTTGCTTCAGGCTTCTCAGCTCCGGTTTCTTGAAGTTGAACCAGGCTAAAATCAATACACTGGCCTGCTTTTCGGCTGTTGCTTTCGCGTTGATTGCCGATAAGGCGGCTCCAATCCCACCTGAACCTGATTGGTCTTGATTAACGAGACTGCAGCGCCTGCAATGACCGACTGGCTTTGAATCTGTTTGGCAATTTGCGTCGGATTTTGCATGACAAACCGAGAAGCCTCCGCACCGATCTTGTTGTTGAACCGGAAAGTGGGATCCAGAATACTGACCGCCGTATCGCCGAAGTGCTGTTCAAACGCTTTGGTAAGAGTGACATCGCTCCCGGTAAAGGGGTTTAAGGTGTAGTGGAACTAATAACCGAGTTAGCGGCCAAAGTAAGCGGATTTAAGGCCAAGTTGGGTATACTTTAATTGGCCTAGTGTAAAGTACACAGCCAAAAATATAAAGGCCAATGTAAATTGGCTAGTTTTAGCGGGTTGTCGGCTTTTTATTCTTTGTTCCAGGTAAAAGCAATTTGTGATACATTGATCACATGTATTCAATATTTGACGTAAAGGGGACTATACATGGCCACCTCAATAAGACTTTCTGCGGAAATTGAAAAACGGCTTGATTATCTGGCAGGCCAAACCGGTCGTACCAAGGCATTTTATTTACGAGAGATCATCGAGAAAGGACTGGATGATATGGAAGATTATTACTTGGCCACCGATGTGTTAGAACGGGTTCGCAAAGGTGAAGAACGCGTTTATTCATTGGATGAAGTGGAGAACGCGCTTGGCTTGGCGGATTGAACTGACAGAGACGGCGAATCAGCAACTAGCAAAGCTCGATAAGGTCGAAGCGAGGCGTATCACGAAATTTTTGAGGGAGCGTTTGGCTGCTACCGACAATCCACGCAATACAGGCAAGGCTTTATCAGGTCCACTTGGCGGTTTGTGGCGTTATCGAGTGGGCGACTATCGATTAATTTGTGAAATTCAGGACGGCGTGTTGTGCGTCTTAGTACTGAAGATCGGCAATCGCCGAGAAGTGTATAAGTGAGATCAGAAACAGGGTAGATATAAGTAAAATAAAGCCAGCGATTCCGGCACTCACGAATGCTTTGAGTGATGCAAGGGCAGATCATTCAATCATGTAGCGCATTAGGATGGACGCTAACTCGGTTTTTCGTTCCACTGCGCCTCAAACCCCGATTATCTGCAATTGAGCTTGCATTTATAGGTAAAGGCTCGCATTTCATTTTCGTGGGCTCACTTTAATTGCAACTGTAAAATGTGCCCTTTTTGTCTCATTAAGATCTAGACATTAATGTCGGCATGCCTCAAAAATTAAAATTGCACCCTATTGATACGCGAAAGTTGTCTCAATGGCTGCGTACCGTATAGGTATACCCCAGAAAGACGACCACTATAGCGGGTGTCATTTTTAGGAGTCGGCTGCACTGGCTGTCTGGAATCCTAACGGTCCTCCTATTAAGGGATAAGCCCCAGTGGCTAAGGGGTGTCATGCCTGACGCGTAGCAAAAGGCGACCCCTTATTGAGCGCGGCAAGGCGGCCTGAGGGTGGCGGCAATAGCCGCCAGTCGGTACGACCGAGCGAATAGCGAGCCTCGAAGGGCGTCCGGTTTTTCGCGAATAGCGAAAAATGCCCCAACATCCAAATAAACTAATGCTTTTCACGCTTTTGAAATGCAAACATCCAGTGCAGCGGCAGACCCCATCAATGATCCCAATGAAGCGAAGAAAACCATTGACCATCAATCAAAATGCGGTTGTCGGCATCGATAGGCACCTGCTCAGTGGTTTTGTCATGGCATAAAATCGTCGCCGAATCAGCATTAAACCCACAAAGATAAAACCGCCATTCATGCGCAACGGTTTTACCATCCGCATCAACCACCTCGCGGGATTGAAAATAACCGTTTATTTACACCCTCACGTATGAAGGTGTAAAACTTTTCGATTGCCGGGATGCCACTTTTAAACACAGCGAATTTTGGAATAGGCGGCAGGATAAAATGTCAGGCAATATGTGGAATCACGGATTCAGGTATTACTTAAAGTGATCAGCCCGAAGGCGTGACTACCTTTAGCGCTTAGTGATTCGCTGCATAAAGATTTTGGATTTCTTTATAGCGGTTTGCCGCATCAGTTAACGATTCTTTAGCGACTTCCAGTTCGTTACTTTTGAGGGCTGTACGCGCTTTTTTCAACACATTGCTGGCTTGGTTGCGTTTCAGGTCAAGCACATTATTGGCAATATCTTTTTGCAATTGACGGGCATCGGTGATCATTTCTATAACTACTTCATTGTCGGCGCCATTGTTCAACGCGGCAATGCTTTCATCAACTTTAGACTGGGTATTTTCGATGGCCGCTTTAACGTCTTCATAGGAAGGGTTCTCTACCGCAGAAGCAACTGATGAGATGGCCGCCATAGAGACAGTCATAACAGAAGAAAGTAGAATTTTTTTGAATATGTTCATGGGGTAAGCCTCACAAGTGGTAAATAAAAGAGTTCAATCTAACGAATGAGTCAAGTGACTCGCTAAGTAGGGTTGTATCTTAACACCGTTAGTTCTAATTAGTACGATTTTTTGTACTAATTAGAACAAATAATTGTTAGACCTGTTTTTTTATCGAGTTCCGTTATCTGCTTTAATAAAATAAATTTTTCATTTATCAATTGCTTATTCTATATAGACATCTATCTTCACTGGTTTGACGCGTCGTAGACCGCGTGCTATTGGCTTCATTGCGGCGGTCACACTTGCCGAAAAACCAGAAAATCACCTTAATAAGGGCGGTCAGACACTGTTTAGAGGGTCGAGCGGAAGGGTTTTAGATGAATACCGGCAAATTGAAGTAAAAAGCTTGAGACTAGGTTTGATTAGGCCTATATTTAGTTCTCATTAGAACCAAATGAGTTTGAATGCTATGTCACCTACAATGGAATTTCCACTCTTTATCAACGAGTTAGTGCGTACGCATCAGGCTTTTTTAAATTATGCGGCCATTCATGCGCACACCTTAGAGCTGACGCTGCCCCAATTAGATATTATTTTGACCTTGGGCCATGCGTTCGGCATGACTTTCAAGAGACTGGGCGAGAAAACCTTAATCACTAAAGGTACCTTGACCGGCATTATCAACCGCATGGAGCATAAAGGCCTAGTACAACGGATTGCCTCGAAAACCGATGGCCGCAGTCAGATTGTCCGCCTAACGACGGCGGGACAAACCTTATTTGAACAAGCCGTACCCGAGCATCTGGACTATGTTAACCAACTATTTAAGGAATATTCCCTAGCAGACATTGCGACGCTTGAATCGACGCTGCTACGGTTACGTAAGGCGATCATTGCTGCGCATGGTGACGGCAGTGAAAAGCTAGTTGACGGAATAGCGGGCTGGTGTGCCAAAGTTAAGGCGGTCTGTAAAAATCATCAGGCGGGTGATGTGGTCGGGCTTTACTAACTATAGCTGCCTGCCGCTGACCTCATGAGTTAGGTTGCATCCCATCTCGCTAAACAGGGTATGCACTTATGCTACGAATTCGCCAAGTTTTTCTTGAGAGTAAAGTGGCTTACAGTTATTATCACGTTCTAATTAGAACAATTATTCTTGAATCATGACCTCTGTCTTAACATTTCCAACGGTATTGCGCGAGTTACTCCGCACACACCAAGCGTTTTTATCTTATGCCGCCCGACATGTTCATGCGCTTGATTTAACTTTACCGCAATACGATGTGATCATCACTTTGGGCAATAGTAACGGCATGCAATCCAAGAAGCTTGGCGAGGAGACTTTGATCACCAAAGGCACGCTAACCGGTGTTGTCAGCCGTCTGGAAGACAAAGGGCTAGTAGAAAGGTTGGCCTCGAAAAAAGACGGTCGTAGCCAAATCGTACGTTTAACCGAAGCGGGACGGGCTGTATACGAACAAACATTCCCAGAGCATTTAAGCCATATCAATCAACTATTCAATGATTATTCCCCGGAGGAAGTTTCAAAACTGGAAGCCGATTTAGTGCGCTTACATCAAGCGATAATGATTGCCCGAGGCGATGGCGTTGAGGAACACGCTGATGAATTCTAGTGATAGCACCCAGAATGGCCGGACGTTCATTTTTCACTTTCAGGTAATGCGTATGCTATCGATAACTTGGTTACGCAAGTTTATCGAGCTAAACAGCCCTCTAAAAACAAGCTGGTGGTTTTGGCAACCCAAACCTCGATGTCACTCTCTTCCGGCGGCGCTTCCAGGCCTAACTGCAATCTTTGCAAACGTTCGCCGCGTAACACGCTGATAAATTGGTCGGCCAGAAAGTCGGGCTCGATATTACGAATTCGTCCCGCCTGCTGGTGGCGAGCAAAAAACTCGGTGAGCTGTTCAAGGGTTCGACTGGGACCCTGCTCATAAAACTGAGTTGCCAAATCCGGGAATTGTTGCGATTCCCCAATCAATATTGCCCGTATTCTCAAAACATTCGGCCGGGTAATGCGAAATAAAAACTGCCGGCCAAAAGCAATCAAGGCCTCTTCCATCGAACAGTCTTCCGACAGACTGCCGATAAACTGGTCAGTACAGCGCCTGATCAAGGCACCGAACAGACCTGCCTTACCATCAAAATGTCGATAAATAGTCCGTAGCGACACATGCGCATCGCGGGCTATGGTTTCCATGCTCAGATTACCGTAACCGTGTTCGAGAAATAACTGCAAAGCCGAATCAAGGACTCTATCCCGGCTTAACAGTTCTTCGCCCTTACAGGGCCGCCCGCATTTGATCATGATCTATCACGCAAAAATAAATTGACTCGATACGAAATGATACCCTAGACTAAACGGTAATTGATATTACCGTTTTATATTTTGTGTTTTTTGAGGCCTCGACTATGGACGAAAATACCCGCTTACCGCACTTGGTTCCGCCTGCACGCAAGCAATATGGATACCGGCCGAATTTCGCAAAACCAGCATTCTGGCCGGATTTGCGCCATGCGACGATTGCGCTGGCAATGGCTACAGCATTAGCGGGATGCGGCTCGTCTTCGGAATCGGCCTCGGCTCCGCCACCTCAAGTAAAAATCGCCCAACCCTTGTATCGACAAACCACGGAATGGGACGAATATACCGGTCGGATCGAGGCGATAAATGCGGTGAATATTCGCGCTCGCGTCGGCGGTTATCTGGAAAAAATCAACTTCGTCGCCGGCTCGAAAGTTAATAAAGGCGATTTGTTGTTTCTGATCGATCCCAAACCGTTTAAAGCCCAACTCAACTATGCCCAAGCCGAGTTGGAACGCGCCAAAACTAAACAAGAATTGGCCAAGAACGATCTACTGCGCGCCGAAAACCTGCTGCGCGCCAAAGCCATCTCTACTGAAGAATACGACGGTCGAAACAAGGGTTTGCAGGAAGCTGCCGCTACCGTTAAGTCGGCGGAAGCCAATGTGTATACAGCGAAACTGAATCTGGACTATACCGAAATCAGGGCGCCGATCAGCGGACGTATCGGCCGCGAAATGATTACCGTCGGCAATCTGATCAATGCCGGCGCAGACTCCACGCCGTTGACAGCCATAGTCTCCACCGATCCCGTGTATGTGTATGTGGATGCCGACGAACAATCGGTATTGAAATACCGCCGGCAAAATCAACAGCTGAAAAACGGTTCCACCGATTTGAAAGGCACGCCGGTGCAACTGGCAATTGCGGACGAAACCGACTTTCTGCACCAGGGCCAGCTGGACTACCAAGCGCCGAGCGAAGATGCCGCGACCGGTACTATCAGCCTGCGCGGCGTTTTCGCCAATCCCGACGAATTGTTGAGCCCAGGCTTTTTCGCCCGCATGCGGGTACAGGGCAGCGCCCCTTATTTAGCCACCCTGCTGCCGGATCGGGCCATTGGCACCGACCAGGCCAATCGCTTTGTTTGGGTAGTGAATCAAGATAACCAGGTTGTGTACCGCCAGGTGACGCCGGGGGTTCTCATCGGCTCGCTACGCGTGATCCGTGAAGGCCTGCAACCGGACGACTGGGTGGTCATCGAAGGTGTGCTAAAGCTGAAACCGGGCATCACGGTGACTCCCGAACGCATTTCACTTGCCGATGCGCAAGGACAAGGAGCGCAATAAGCCATGGATAAATTCACGCATTTTTTCATCGACCGGCCGATCTTCGCGTCGGTGTTGTCCATCGTCATATTATTGGTCGGTGGCTTGGCCTTGATCGGATTACCGATTGCCCAATATCCGGAAATCGCTCCGCCGACCGTACTGGTGACGGCCAGCTATCCGGGCGCTAATGCCAAGGTCGTGGCGGAAACGGTGGCCACACCAATCGAACAGGAAGTCAACGGCGTCGAAGACATGCTGTACATGTCCTCGCAATCCACCAACAGCGGCACTATGTCGCTGACCATAACCTTTAAACCCGGCACCAATCTGGATAAAGCCCAGGTATTGGTGCAAAATCGGGTGGCGTTGGCCGAACCGAAGCTGCCCGAAGAAGTAAGCCGCCAGGGTATCAGCGTGAAGAAACGTAGCCCGGACCTGAGCCTGGTCGTTGGCCTGATCTCGCCGGACAAACGCTACGATAGTATTTATCTCAGCAACTATGCCTTGCTGCAAATCAAGGACACCCTGGCCCGCCTGCCCGGCGTCGGTGAAATCCTGGTGTTCGGTGCCCGCGACTACAGCATGCGCATTTGGTTAAACCCGGAAAAAATCGCCGCCCGCGAGCTGACCGCCAGCGAAGTGGTGAGCTCGATTCGGGAGCAAAATGTGCAAGTGGCGGCCGGGGTGGTCGGTCAGCAACCTTCGCCGGAGAACGCCGAATTCCAATATACGGTCAGCACATTGGGTCGATTGCAGGAACCGGAACAATTCGGCGACATCGTTATCAAGCAAGGTCCGGACGGTCAAATTACCCAGTTGAAAGATGTGGCGCGTATCGAACTGGGCGCCAAGGATTACAACTCAGGGCTATATCTAAATGGGGACCAAGCGGTCGGCTTGGCGATATTCCAGTTGCCCGGCTCCAATGCGCTGGATACCAAAACAGCCGTACTCGAGGCGATGGACAAGCTGAAAACCCGTTTTCCGGAAGGCCTTGAGTATAAATTGATCTACGACACCGTGGTGTTTGTGCGGCAGTCCATTGATGCGGTGACCACAACCCTGTTCGAAGCCATTTTGCTGGTGGTGATCGTGGTGATCATTTTTTTACAAAACTGGCGTGCCACGCTGATTCCGTTACTAGCGGTACCGGTGTCGTTAATCGGCACCTTTGCGGTGATGTCGGCGCTGGGACTATCCTTAAACACCCTGTCGCTGTTCGGCTTGGTATTGGCCATCGGTATCGTGGTCGACGACGCCATCGTGGTGGTGGAAAACGTCGAGCGGCATATCGCCGAAGGCATGAACGCCCGCGAAGCTACCCGAAAGGCCATGAGCGAGGTGGTGGGCCCCATCATTGCAACCTCGCTGGTGCTGGTCGCGGTATTCGTGCCGACCGCCTTTATTACCGGCGTGTCCGGCGCGTTTTACAAGCAATTTGCGCTGACCATCGCAGTTTCGACGGTGATTTCGACGTTCAACTCATTAACCCTGAGCCCGGCCTTGTGTGCTTTGATGCTGGATAGAGCCCATCATGACAAGGATGCTGTTACCCGGCTGTTCGATTGGCTGTTCGGCTGGTTTTTCATGCGTTTCAACCGCTTTTTCAGCTGGTTCAGTGCAGGTTATGGCCGCTTGGTCGGCCGTTTGATTCGCATGACAACAGTCGTACTGGTCTTGTATGCCGGCCTGAACGGCCTGAATCTGCTGGCCTTTGAAAAAGTACCCACAGGCTTCATTCCGCAGCAGGATCAAGGCTACTTGATTCTGTATGCGCAACTGCCGGATGCCGCCTCGTTGTCGCGCGCTCAACAGGTAGTACAGCAAGCCACCCGCATTATAAAAGGTACCGATGGGGTAGCAAATGTTGTCGCCTATGCCGGCTGGTCGGTACTGACGGGCGCCAACCAGTCCAATGTCGCCACCATGTTCGCGCGCCTGGATAGCTTCGACCACCGGGCCGGCCATCCCGAATTACATGCCGACGCGGTCATCAAGCAACTTAACCAACGCCTGACGTCGATCGAAGATGCCCGGATCGCGGTTTTCGCACCGCCGCCTATTCGCGGCATGAGCTCGGTCGGCGGTTTCAAATTG
Source organism: Methylicorpusculum oleiharenae (assembly GCF_009828925.2). Classification (NCBI taxonomy): domain Bacteria; kingdom Pseudomonadati; phylum Pseudomonadota; class Gammaproteobacteria; order Methylococcales; family Methylococcaceae; genus Methylicorpusculum; species Methylicorpusculum oleiharenae. The sequence continues at coordinate 130,468 of NZ_WUTY02000002.1, read as the reverse complement.
CAAATTCAGGATAGAGGTAACGCCGGCACTGAAGAACTGCAACGAGTAGCGGGCGAGATGATAGCCGCCGGCAACCAACAACCGGGTCTGGTCGGTTTATTTACCACCTTCCGGGCCAGCGTGCCGCAACTGTTTGTCGATATCGACCGTACCCGTGCCAAAGCCATGGACATCCCGCTGCAGGATGTATTCGACACCTTGCAGATTTATTTGGGCTCTTTGTATGTTAACGACCTGAATGCCTTCGGCCGTACTTACCAGGTGGTGGCACAGGCCGATGCTGAATTTCGCATGAAACCGGCCGATATTACCGAACTGAAGACCAAGAACAGGCAAGGCGGCATGGTACCACTGGGCGCTATCGCCAAAATCGACGAAATAACCGGACCGGATAAAATTACTCGTTACAACATGTATCCGGCGGCGGAAATTAACGGCGGGACCCTGCCCGGTGTCAGTTCCGGCCAAGCCATCGGCGTCATGAGCAAGCTGTTGGACGCTGAGTTACCGCCCGGTTTTTCTTTCGAATGGACGGAGCTCAGCTTGCAGCAGGTGCTGGCCGGCAACGTAGCGATGCTGGTATTTCCGTTAAGCGTGATTTTCGTATTTCTAGCCCTGGCCGCCCAATACGAAAGTTGGTCATTGCCGTTTGCGGTCATTTTGATCGTGCCGATGTGTATTTTGTCGTCGATGACCGGCATCTGGCTGGCGGGGATGGACAACAATATCTTCACGCAGGTCGGATTCATCGTCCTGGTGGGTTTGGCCAGCAAAAACGCCATTCTGATCGTCGAGTTCGCCAAGCGCCGCCAGGAAACCGGTATCAGCCCCTTTGAAGCCGCCGTGGAAGCATCCCGCATCCGCTTGCGGCCGATTCTGATGACCTCTTTTGCTTTCATCATGGGGGTATTTCCCTTGGTGATCGCCCAAGGGGCCGGTGCCGAATCCCGCCAAGTACTCGGCACCGCAGTATTCAGCGGCATGATAGGCGTGACAGTATTTGGCCTGTTATTGACGCCGGTGTTTTATGTGGCGATACAAACTTTGGCTCAACGCCTTAACAGCCGCAAACGACCCAGCGCTTCATCGTCCGATCAACCTTCCTCGGATTTGCCTTTATGAAACTGAATACATGCAAAAACCGCTTTCGGCTCAATGCTGATGGCCCCCTCCAGAGTCTGGCACGCTTCAGCCTAATAATACTGTCTAGCGCTTTGTTGAGCGCCTGCGCCGTGGGCCCGGATTACCAAACGCCATACCAGGAACTACCGGCCAGCTTTGCCAATGCGCCCCCAGCGGTGTTTTCCGACCAAGCGGTGGAAATTAGCTGGTGGAAGTCGTTCAACGATGCGCAACTAATAGCACTAGTCGATAAAACCTTACAGCATAATTTCGAGTTAAAAGCCGCAAGGGCCAATCTGGCCGAGGCCCGCGCCCTATATCTGGAAACAGGCTTGAATTTGCTTCCGACAGTTACCTCGCATGCCAACTATAACGAACAAAAACGCAGTACCGGCTCAATGAACAATCGTAATTTCGTGCCGCGCGAACTCAAGCTGTACAACACCGGCTTCGATGCAGCATGGGAAATAGACTTTTTCGGACGGGTACGCCGCAATGTCGAAGCCAGTAATGACGAAGTCGAGGCTATGGATGCCAGCCTGCGCGATGTTTGCGTCAGCCTGATTGCCGAGGTGGCCTTGAATTATTTCGAGCTGCGCGGTTTGCAAAATCAGTTGGCGGTCGCTCAGCAGAATGCCGACAACCAATCACAAACACTGGAACTGACACAAGTTAAAGTTGAAAACGGCCGTGGCACTGAACTGGATACCGCCAGAGCCTTGGCACAACTGGAAACCACTCGCGCATTTATTCCCAGTATAAAAAGCGATATCATGCGCGCCGTGCACCGGCTTAGCGTACTTACCGGCCAATTACCGGCGGCATTGACGGACAACTTGACACAGCCTCAGCCGTTACCCAGAGCGCCCGATACGCTGCAGATTGGCAACCCGGAACAGTTGTTGAAACGCCGCCCCGACATCCGTATCGCTGAGAGCAACCTGGCGGCGGCTACCGCACGCATCGGCGTCGCTACTGCCGATTTATTTCCACGCGTAACCTTCGTCGGCAGTATTTCACTGGAAGCCAGTTCCATGTCCGCAATGGTCGCCCCCGGTGCGGAATCCTATTCGGTGGGCCCGAAAATCAGTTGGGCAGCTTTCGATCTGGGCCGGGTTTACGCGCGCATCAAGGCCGCCGATGCCCGCGCCGAATCCAGCCTGGCCAACTATGAACAGACCGTGCTGAATGCGCTGGAAGAAACCGAGAACGCCCTAGTTACTTACAATCAGGAACGCAACCGGCGCGCCTTGTTGGCCAATGCGGCTAAAGCCAGCGAAAAAGCCCGCGAACTGGCGCAACTGCGTTACCGGGAAGGTATAGAGGATTTTCTCAGCGTGCTGGATAGCGAATCCCGCGTGCTGCAGGATCAAAGTCAGTTGGCTCAAAGCGAGACAGCCACAGCCACCGCGCTAACTGCGGTTTACAAGGCTTTAGGTGGTGGTTGGCAAGTCCTGGAAGTCGAGAAATAAGTTGTTGAGCACGGGGTTCCACTCTAGCAATAGGTGCTAATAAACAAAAGGCTCTAAAGATTCACTGGCTTTATAAGGCCGATCGTAAGGATTTGAAATGGTTTAATAAATCTGACACTTCTAAAGGCAGAATTTATACTGTCAGTAGAGGTGAATATGAGTAACAAAATCAAGTCAAAACGGCTTAAATTCAGTTTGGAATTTAAGCAAGATGCGGCTCGATTAGTCATCGAAAATGGTTATACACAGCAGGAAGTTGCTGATCATTTGGGCGTTTCATTAAGAGCAATGAGGCGATGGGTGAAAGCAGAACGGCCAATGGTGAAAGATGATCCGTCATCAAAGAAAGCCGGGTTAAATTTGGTCAATCAAGATGAGCTGTTGAGACTAAGAAAAGAAAATGAACGGTTGCGCATGGAGCGTGAAATCTTACTTGTGCCCTGCGAGTAAAAAAGGCGGCCGTCTTTTATGCCCCAGAGGTGTTGGCGCCGATTGACCAATGACAGAAAATTAGCTCATTTCCGCCAGCGATTTTGTTTGTCTTAAAAATCTAACGGGCGTTTAGCTTCTTTGATCGTCCTACTGGGTACAGGATGAATATAGATCAGCTTGGTTTTCAAATCGCTATGACCCAAAAACTCCTGAATGGAGTGAATATCCAGGTTGGCTTTTAACAATTAGCCTGCGAAGTTGTGGCGAAAAGAATATGCCGATGCTCGCTTGGCAATGCGGCATTTGTGCACTGCTAACTTAACCAATAATTAAATATCCCCCCCGACTTTGCCCGGGGGATACTTACTTGCAGTTTTGTAAAACCATGAATCAAGTTGGTCGCATCACTTGACTTTTTCGACCATTTCTAGTGGGCGTTGTCATGATACCATTTCGGCATCATGACAATACTGTTTGGATTTAGGCCTTGATTTTTAAAAGTATCAATCGTCATTTTCACAGTCGATTTTTGCAAATCTATTACTGTAATAGAACCATCACTCATATTAGGTAAATTTAAAAGGTTATTTTGTACAAAGGCATATCGTTCATCAGGAGAAAAGACAACATGATGCGAGCCCTCCGCAGTTGCAATCGATTTTTCAAGTACCGGTTTAGCTGGATTTTTAATGTCGAAAATATTTAAATAACCTGGGCTTGCGGTAGTAATATACATTTTGTCAAGTTTATGATTAAAGTAAATTTCTAAAGGAACGCCTTGTTTTAAAGGGTTAAAATCAAAAACTTGTGAAAAACTAAAGTTTTGACTCATGCTATTCCAAACGCCCGTCCACAGGGTATTGCCAAACATGGTATTGATATAAAGCCGTATTGGATTTGATTTAGGTAAAAATACCGCCTCAACAGGGGCTGAACCTGAAGGGGATGCTTTTTCCGACATTTTATGTGTAGAGAGTATTTCACCACTACGGGCTTTAATGATTGTTACTGTTTCATCTGCATCGCTGAAATCAGTCGGGTGCACCGTGTTAGCAATTACAATTCGATTAATTTCATCGTTTATGCCAATACCGTGCGGATGACTAATAAATTTTTTGCTTGTCGCTGTTTTGGCTGCAGCAATGACTTTAATCTGTTTATCTGTTTGTGCGTCACCCATAATGACATTGCTAGAACCCATACAGGTGACATACCATCTTTTTTTATCGCCTGAAAAGACCAAGTCTTCCGCTACCTGACACTCAGGAACAGAAATGCTCTTAAGCTCATAAGGTTGTTTTGTCATATCTATCACTTGCAAGGGGTTACTGCCTAAGGACGCGACATAGGCCTTAGTTACATCTTTGTTATAAAAAACATGATGTACCACTAAATCTGTGGGTAATGGAATATCCGTTACAATTTTTCCAAAGTTCTCAGAGTTGAAATCAAGATCAATAATCGCCAACCCTTCCCGCTTTAGCGTTTGATCGGGTTTACTTTGATAATTAACTAACGCTAAAATTTCAGCTTGTGCCAGCAATGGAAACAATAGAATTAAAGCAGTAAGCGGTTTTTTTAACGTGTGAGTTATTTTCATAATATTTTTAAAATAGAGTGAATGTTGAGTTAATAATTTATTATTAACGGGCTAAATATCTACCCAACAGCGTGGAGTGCGAGGGGAAATTTAGTCTGCATAACTTTGATAATAGTTGTCGCCTATTTAAGTAAGCAAGCCGCCTAAAATAGACTGATTAATCATTTTTCATCTGCCGACCAATAATACGCATGGTGCCGATAAAAAAATGTAATGAACGACGAACATCCGGATCGTTTAGCGAGCTGATTAATTGAAACAAACCGGGTGGCTTTTCTAATGCTTCGGTTTGCGCGTTTGCCATACGCACGGCATTACCGGCTGTCCAACCCAAGGCTAAAATTTCTTCACCTACTTTAGTGGTTTTTTCCAGTGCTGCTTCATCAAGAAATTCGATATTGTCAGATATGATCGACAATAAATCGATGATGTTATTGAAGCGTCCGGCTTGTACTAAAGGGGTGGCTTTATCGATTAGATTCTTAATGCCATCGATGGTTGCCGGGTCATTAAGAACCGTAGCCGACATAAGTTTTTCTACATTTGTATTTAACTGCATTTCTTCAGACATAATTAATTCCTCTGTAATCAAACTATTCCACGCGCAACAGCCCAATAAATGCCGCGATTAAACGTTTTACGCATTAAGCCCCCGAGCTTGGTAGGTGGGGCGACCTGTACATCATGTTTATAGTCGTACCACAGCGGCATGCCGGCTTCCAATCCCATTTGAGCGATGGCCTGTACTTTGCCGTCATAAATAGCAGAGGTGTAACCGCGACGAATTTCCGAAGCGATATTTTCCACCACGACAGGTGACTGGTTATGACAAGTGCCACCGGCTTTACTAACCGGCAAATCGACAGTATCGCCCATCACATAGACATTATCGGTACCATACATTTTCAAGGTTTCAAAGTCGGTCGGTAACCAGCCTTCATTATTTTGTGCTTGCGACTTGCCCGAATTAATGACGGCATCTACCGCACGAATAGGCGGCGTAGCCATTAAAATATCGAATTCTTGAGATTTGCCTTCTTCCGAATAAGCAATTTTTGCTTCGGGATCAACCTTATCTAACGTAAAGCCGCGTTGATATTTAATATTTTTACTATCGAAAATGGTAGGCAATACATCGCAGGTGGGTTTTTGTAAAAATAAACAATTACGCAATAATTGAGAGACGGTTGGATAGCTGTAAATAATCTCTACCCGGTCCCGTACGCCGCGTTTACGCAAATATTCATCAAGCATTAACGTGGTTTCGATAGGGGCAATGCCGCATTGATGAGGCACATTAGGGGTCTTGGGGAAATTGACCGTGATAAAAATACGACCCTCTTCGATGGTGCGTAATTTATGCGCGAGTTGTTGGGCCGCTTTAGTTTGATAAAAATGATCGCCTGCCTCTTTTAGGCCTTCAATGCGTTCCGGAGCTGGAATGCAGCCGGTGGAAATCACCAGATACTCATAATCGTAACGCTTGCCGCTTTGGCAAAGGACGCGATTTTGCTCAAATTCGAAACTTTCAACGCCATCGACATGAAAAATAATTTCCGGGCGTAATAACGAACGTTGTTTACGCACCAGTTCATGCGGATGAAAAGCATTGAAAGCCACATACATATTGGCCGGCTTGTAAATATGGTTAGGGGAATTTGAGAGCATCATGATCTCAATTTCACCTTTTAGAATTTCCGGATAGAATTTAGCGACTAAATTATTGGCGGTCATCGTGCCGCCAATCCCACCGCCAACCACGATAATGCGTTTTGTCGAGCTAGTCATAATGACTCCTTCAATTGATTATTCATTGAAGGGTCAACTTGTCAGGCGCATCGATAATGAATATCTAGCGTAGTGGACAAGAAGACCCGTTTTTTAGTCAGTCGACGCGTTTGAGCGCCCCGGAAGGGCATTGATTGACTACCTTGACGATTTCAGCGTCAGTCGCATTGTCTGGTTCGATCACAAATTGTCCGTCTACCACTTTAAATACCTCGGGCAGTGATTTGACACAGTTGCCGGAGTGCGTACATGTTTGTTTATCCCATTGTATTTTCATGGTGCTTAACCTCTGCTTTTTTCAGCTGTTGTTGGATTAATTACGGTTTTTACTTCGGCAATCGAATTGGCCGGAAACTCACCGCGTTCCGCATGCGTTTTAATGCTTTGTTTATCGGGGGCGATATAAATGCAATAGATTTTGTCGTCCGTCACATAACTCTCCACCCACTGAATTTGCGGCCCCATGTCGTTCAGAATGCAGCAGGACTTTTGTGAAATTTGTTGCAACTGATCCGCGCTTAATTGGCCTGCATTAGGGATTTCTCGTTCAATAATATATTTAGGCATATGGTCTCCTATGCTGTTATACGACCAGTCGTCTTTAGTTGGTTGTTAAAAAAAACGATATAGGCCCATGGTCATATCGTTTGAAAGTTTGTTGGTTAAACAGTCTTTTTTAAATGCTTAATGCTTAATGCTTAATGCTTAAGTTTGTGGTGGAATTTTCACGGCTAATTCAGCCGCTTTCCAGGCTGTAATGCCGCCATTAATATTCCTGATATTTTTAAAGCCCATTTGTTGCATCACAGCCGCCGCCATGGCAGAACGCCCCGAACTGGCACAAAGAAGTAGCCATTTTTTATCGCGATCCATCAATTCTTCACGCCGACCCGCATATTGACGGTCGGCCGCCGCTTCCAGTATTCCACGCGGAATATTTAGTGCGCCCTCAATAGTACCCAACATAAATTCGGCAGGTTCTCGTACATCCAGTACCTGATAGCCTTCATCCAATAGCGGTTTAACATTTAATACCTCTATTTCGTGTATTTGTGATTTTGCTTGTTTAACAAAATCCATTAAGGTTTTTTCTTCGCTCATATCAAATTCCCATGGTTAATAGTTGACCGGTCGTCTTGTTGTTGGGCAAAAAAAAGACCCCGACAACCGGCGGTTGTGTCGACTTGCCTTGTTCCTAATCTAAAATCGACTAGACAACAAAATAATCATTCAATAACGTATCGTAAAACTCTTGTAAAGGTTGCACGGACTGTTCGATTTTCATTCGTAACAACGCCCCTTGCCAGTTATTTATCAATAAGTTAGCCATGATTTCGGCGCTCCTATCATTACGTACCGTGCCTTCCTTTTGTGCTTGCAGTAACGCCTTGTATTGCAACACTTTGTAGCGCTCAACAGCAGATTTTAGCGCCTGATTGCACAGTTCACTGGTATCGCCAATTTCACCCATCAGGTTACCCAATAAACATCCGCATTTGTATCCATTTTTTTCCACTGCAACAATAAGCTCCGCATAGTAATTTTTTAAAGCAGAGAGCGGGTCAACTTGTGAGTTTTGTAGGTGCCTCGTTAATAGCTGTATAAAGGGTTCTATATAGTGGTTGATGCTTTCAGCAGCAAACTCTTCCTTGCTACCAAAGTAGCTATAAAATGAACCCTTGGGTACCTGTACGGCATTTACAATTTCATTAATACCGGTTGCATGATAGCCCTGGTTCATCAGCAGACAAACTCCTTGGTCTAGTAATTTTGTGCGTTTGGATAGTTTGCTGTTCATAGTGGGTACAAAATATACGACCGGTCGTATATTTTGTCAATAAATTTTTTCTACAAGAGGTAGTCGCAAAGGAAATTCAATGGCTTCTAGCTGGGTTTCATTATCATTCAACCCAGTCTTGTATGAACGCAGATTCAGCTTATTATGGTCCAAGGCCTTGACCGCCTCGATTCCACGAGAACGCCCCCTCGGGAGAACTCACCTACATGAACCGTCGCCTTGGTGTCTATACTGATTCTCAAGGTGTGCTCATCCGCATCGGCCAGTGCGTTCACGCCTCTGACGTTTTCAAAGATGGCATCGGTTTCGTCCGTTTTTTTTGGACATTGGACTTAGCCACTGTACGTAATCGGTAATCCTGGCGATTCAAGAGATTTGAGAGGGTGCGTACGCTGGGCAAGTCTGCTTCAGACCAGCCCTTTTGCACGAGCGCCTCGCGCACCGTCTTGGCTGTCATGTTGGTGTACAGCAAGGTGGTGCGCAAGCTCGATTCGGATTCACTATGAGGCTCCATGATGGCTTGTATTTCAACCAACAGTTTAGGCTGCTTGTCTTCGGTTCTTGGTTTACCTCGGGCGCTGAGGTCATTGATGCAGGCGGTGCCTGTTTGACATTCATGCATGCCCAATTCAACGGCTTTTCGATTCCAACCGAACACATCCTCCGCCACACGGGGCTTGCTATCGAGCAACGTAATCGTTACATCACCCATGGCGCGCCGCCGCTCTGGCCATGCCGTCAAATCAATCAGACGCCCAATCAAATTCACCATCTTCGTTGAAATACCATTGCGCGCCAAGGTGGATGGCTTCATAAGAGATAACTCCATTTGTGCAGAATCCAGTTATTATAAACGGGACTTTAATATTTACCTTATCCCTAATACCGCTCACAATCTAACAGGCCGAGGCGTCGGCCTTAAAGTTTTAACGGGGCAGGGCGCCGCCATTGATACCACGACCGCGACTGGGAAATTAGTCTTCGGAATTTTTGCAGCACTTTCCGAATTTGAACGGGAGCTCATCTCAGAGCGAACCGTAGCCGGATTGGCTTCGGCTCGTGCGCGCGGTAGAAAGGGAGGGCGACCCTTTAAAATGACAGCCGCCAAACTGCGGTTGGCCATGGCGGCTATGGGGCAGCCAGAGACAGTGATCGGGAATCCTTGTAAAGAATTGGGTATTGCCAGGCAAACTTTATATAGACATGTTTCACCCAATGGAGAGCTGCGACCAGACGGAGTGAAACTCCTATCGAATGGTTAGAAAAGGGGCGGCGACTTTTGCTGCGAGCAAAACCGGCCAAAACGCCACCATCCCAATCTATCCCTGTAAAATATTTCTAGCCAATCGGCCCATATTATTAAAGGTATCTAAAGTCGTGCAGTCGTCTTCTCACATTGACAGTTTGGGCGCAGAACCCCTTGATGTGCCGTTTTTATCATGTTTTGGCTAAGTTCGCCTGTCTATGAAGTCGATGTTTTTTCTGGAGATCAATTCGAGGATCTGTAACGGCAGCAAAATAATGGAAAATGGATACGCTTGGTGAATTCATCTTTGATGGGTAAAAAATATAACCCCTTACACCAGCTGAGATATCCTTTTCAACCAACATTTAAGCATGATTGCCCTGCAAGACCGGCTCCTTATGCTTGACTTTATGCTCGTTATTTCTAAGTATGAAAACAACAACACAGAAAAAGGTAAGAACATGAACATTAGATTAAAAAAATACTTGCTTGTCGGTTTTTTAATGCTGTTTTTTGGTGCTGCGAACCCTGTTGCAGCGGTTACAGAAACTCAAATTGCGTTGACGACGGAAGCGACTAATGATGCCATTGTTAACCTTGAAGCGGCATTGAAAGCAGTGACTGAGAATAAGTTGGATGAGGCACAAAATTATATTGATGCCACGCGGAGCTCTGCCAGCGACATCTTGGGAAGGTGTTCGGTTGAAGCAAAAAAAGAACGCGGTGCCAACGCACTTAAAAATGCGCGTCGTCAAATTAAGAACGGTGATTCAGTAGCTGCTGAGGCTTCTTTAAAAGAAGCGATTAAAATTTTTAAATCTTTACTAATGTCCGTTAATACTACCGAGCAACCCAGTTTGTTTAAGTGATTCAAACCACATCATATCGAGGTGCCAATGATAGGCAGGAGCCGGCCACAACCGGCCGTTGACGATGTCAGCGAAATTTTCATTCCCTAACCTCAATGAATGTCAGCTTTGTGGAAGGGAACTTTGAGTCCTCATCGGCCCGAGCCGGCCACTTTGCGACATTCAAGCCTCTGAAAAACCAAGCTTTTGAATGGCAGATTAAGGGTAGAGAGCAGACTTAACGTAATTGTTCATAAACGCAAATTCATCTCTTGATCATGCCGAACCTTTCAGAACTAATGCCAGATAAAACCGCACGTTTTTTTACCCAATACCTCGCCATCGAACACCAATTCCGCAGCGTCATCGGAAAGACCCGCACAAACCAATAGCGGCAGCAGATGTTCTTCCCGGGGATGACAGTAACGCGCGAACGGTGCTTGCTCCCAGGTGATCAATCGTGAAGTCCGCTCATCGAATGAGAAGGTTTGGTTGGTGCAGGTGTCAACCAACCATGTTTCAAAGGCCACATTCTGCTTATTCAAGCCTTGATTGCCGGTAAAGAAGGCTCGCATATTGTGAAAGGAAAACCCTGAGCCGAAGAATAAGACATTCTCTCTGCGTAATCGCCGTAGCGCTTTGCCTATATCAATGTGAGCGGCAGGATCGAGACTGCTCAACAGGGATAATTGAACACAGGGAATCTCGGCATCTGGATACATTATTTTTAACGGCACAAATAAGCCATGATCAAAGCCTCGCTGCTCGTCCAGTCGTGCGGGGATGTTATTTTGCTGCAAGGCAGCAAACAGCTTTTGAGCCAGCCCTGGTGAGCCCTGCACTGGATACTCTATGGCATAAGCCTTATCAGGGAAGTCGTAATAGTCGTAGATCAAGGACGGTGATGCGCCACTCGTAATGGTTGCGACCGATGCTTCCCAATGCGCGCTGATGACACAAATAGCCTCCGGTGTGGGTATTCTGCTTGAAAGAGTTTGTATAAAATCGATCAATTGCCGATGCCCAAGATCAGCCAACAGCGGCAAAGGGCCTCCACCATGAGGAATGAACAAGACAGGGCTTAGATTTGAAGCGTTGCTCATACCAGTTGCCCATTGCGATAGTCGCTCAACGCTTGATCGATTTCTTCTCGGGTATTCATCACAAACGGCCCATATTGCACGATGGGTTCCCGCAATGGTCGGCCTGCCAGTAGCAAAAAGGCTACGGGCTGATCAGTGTTGCGAATTTCGATTCGCTCGCCATTGGATAGCACGCCAGCCATGTGCGATTCCAGCTTGCGAAGCTGATCGACTGCACCGATTTCAATCTTGCCTTCGTAGGGATAAACAAAAGCGCTATGAGCCTCGGCAATGGGTTGGGAAAAATGGCTATGCGCAGGCAGCCTGACATCCAGAAACAACGGCTGGGTATTCAGACCCTGGATCGGACCATAAATCGTGTTACCGTTGATTTCGGCAGAACCCGCGATTACTTTGATTTCGCCGCCGTTCGGCAGAGCCATAGACGGAATTTCATCGGGCTGAATATCCTGATAGCGTGCAGGTTTCATTTTTTCATTGGCCAGTAAGTTGAGCCAAAGCTGGAAGCCGCGCATGCGTCCACTTTCCTGCTGTGGCATTTCCGAGTGAATAATCCCGCGTCCTGCCGTCATCCACTGTGCGCCGCCGCTTTTCAAATCGCCTTGATTACCCAAATGGTCTTCATGCAGCATGTGACCATCCAGCATATAGGTCACTGTTTCAAATCCCCGATGCGGATGGCTAGGGAATCCGGCGATATAGTCGTCGGCGTTGTCAGACGAAAACTCATCGAGCATCAGAAAAGGATCGACGCGCAAGCTTTGGTTTTGTCCCACGCTACGACGCAATTTGACGCCACCCCCGTCTGAGGTGGCGATCGAGGGAATGATTTGTTGAAGGGAGCGAGTTTTCATGTGGACTCCTTATCTTTTCAGGGCGACAGCAAAAGCCATTTGCCCGGGTTTATTGTTGCAACGAATCTATCTGCACCAATGTGCGCAGCGACTTATTCTTTGACGGCTTCGACCGGAATGGTCACAGTCACCTGATCACCAACATTTGGGGCATATTTGCCCATATTGAAATCGGTGCGTTTGATAATTGTGGTGGCATTCGCGCCGCAGGCGTCCTTTTTCAGCATCGGATGCGGCATGCACTGAAATGAGGTTACCGTCAACGTGACCGGTTTGCTGATGCCTTTCAGGGTCAGCGTGCCTTCCGCGCCAACCAGATTGTCGCCGTCGAATTTCAGCGTGCTGGACTGAAAGGTCATAGTCGGATAGTGGGCGGTATCCAATAAATCGGCACCTTGAATGTGCGCATTGAACAAGTCAGAGCCGGTATTGACCGACGTGGTATCGACGGTTACGTCTACCGATCCAGTTTTGGCCTGACGATCCAACACGATTTTTCCGGTCGTTTTATCGAAGCGGCTAAGCTGGGTGGAATAGCCAAAATGGCTGTAGGAAAATCGCGGCAATGTGTGTGCACCATCAATTACATAGGTTTCCGGCGCCGCTAATACGGTGGTGGAAAATAAAGCGGCTAATGGCAACAAGACGTTAGGTTTCATGGTCAATCTCCTGCGGTTATGGAAAAAATCGGTTGGTCGAAATGTACTCAAGATGACGTTTATTGGCTTTCACGCGGCCAACGCATCCAACTTCCTTTTGACTTCTGCCAAGGCTTTTTCTTTGATATCGGTACCCATGTTCATGCCCTCGGCGTAAATGAATTCAACATCAGTAATACCCAGAAAACCGAGGAAATCCCGAACATACGTGGTTTGCGTATCCAGTGCCGTTCCAGCGTACTGGCCGCCACGCGTTGCAAAGATATAGGCCTTTTTGCCGGTCAATAAGCCTACTGGGCCATTTTCCGTATAACGAAACGTTACGCCGGCACGGGCAATGTGATCAAAGTAAGCTTTAAGCGTCGATGGAATGCCGAAGTTATACATGGGCATACCGATGACGATGATGTCTGAGTGTTTTAGTTCATTGATCAAATCATCCGTTAGATCGACCAATTTTTGCTGCGCCGCCGTTCGACTTTCGGATGGCGTGAAAAAAGCGGTGACCTGTTCCGCGTTGATATGCGGCAAGGGCGATAAGGCCAGATCGCGTACTTTGATTTGGCTAGCCGGCTGATTACGCTGCCAAGCGGAGACAAATTCATTGGTCAGTTGGCTAGATTGTCCGTCTGCTGAAAATAAGCTGGATTGGATTTGAAGTAAGGTGGTCATGGCATTTTTCCTCGATTGGTAACGATGGTGTTATTTAAATCGTTAATTGATCGATAAAAAAGTATAATTATTGGCTAATAATGATTCATTTATTCGATAGGTTTCCGTGAGTCCATACATTACGCTGGAACAATGGCGCGCCCTGATCGAAGTGGTCGATGCGGGCGGTTACGCTCGGGCGGCTGAAAAACTCAATAAAAGCCAGTCTGCGGTCACTTACGCCGTGCAAAAAATTGAAACCCTGCTGAACGTCAAAGCCTTTGAGATTCATGGGCGAAAATCCATGCTGACGCCAACCGGACAGATGCTTTATCGGCGCGCATTGGCGTTGGTGAACGAAGCCAATGAACTGGAGCAAGCGGCGCATAAGCTGTCCGCTGGTTGGGAAGCCACCATCACTCTCGCCGTTGAAATCCTGTTTCCATCGGCTAAGTTGTTGGCTTGTCTGGATCGGTTTGGTCTGGAAAGTCCCGGTACACGCGTCGAACTGATCGAATCGGTGTTGGGCGGTACCGCTGATGCGCTGTTGAGCGGACAGGTTGATTTGGCGATTTCGCCGCAGGTACCGCCGGGCTTTCTGGGTGATGTGCTGACACAGGTCAGGTTATTAGCCGTGGCCCATGTTGATCATCCCTTACACCAGCAATCGCATGCCTTGACTTATCGCGATCTGCGGAATTTCCGGCATATCGTGGTGCGCGATTCCGGCAGCAAGCGCGATCAACGGGCGGTGACGGTTGAAGTTGATCAGCGTTGGACGGTCAGCCAAATCGCTACGTCGATTGAGGCAGTGTCAAACCGTTATGGTTTTGCTTGGTTACCGGAAACCCATATTCGCAAGGAGTTAGCGGCAGGATTACTCAAGCCCTTGCCATTACAAGAAGGCTCGGTTCGAGAAATCCTTCTGTATCTGATTGTAACTCGCTCAGACTTTGCCGGGCCGGGTGTGCAACGCTTAGCTGCGATGCTAAGAGAGGCGGCAGACTGAGATGCACGGTCTCTTATTTAATAACCGGCTATAGGACTGATAAGCGTTCAGTGAGCCCTTGACTCTCAAGTTTTTCAAAGCAAGCGGAATGGCAGCTAATTGAAGTGCTACAGACATATTCGATTGACAGAGGTGATCGGCGGAAAAGGGTCGCTCGGCGACTGTCTGCTCTTCAGATTCATCGCCGGAAAGCTGTCATTGAATTCCGATACCTGAAAGCGGCCGTTCGTCACTGTGTCCAATCGACCCCAAGGCGTCATTCAACTATCCTCGATAGCATATGTCTGCTGTAATTCATATTCCAGTCCTTTAAGTTTAGCAGGCCCCCAACTTGACTTTTTTACGGTCAGATTGGGGGCCTAGCGAGCTTAAATCAGCGTTTGTCGAAACGATCCAAGTCCATCACTTTGGCCCAGGCATTGGCAAAGTCCTGTGCGAACTTTTCCTTGCCATCGTCCGCGGCATAGACTTCCGCCACTGCTCGCAACTCGGAGTTGGAGCCGAAGATCAGATCAACCGGTGTTGCGGTCCATTTGACTTGATTGCTGACCCTGTCTTTTCCCTCGTAGATGCCGTCGATTGCCGACTTGCTCCATTGGGTGGACATATCGAGCAAATTCACGAAAAAGTCGTTGCTTAATGTGCCCGGCCGACTAGTGAATACGCCGTGTTTAGCATGGTCGACGTTGGCGTCCAACGCCCGCATGCCGCCAACCAGCACGGTCATTTCAGGCACGCTCAAGGTCAGGAAGTATGCGCGTTCGACCAGCATTTCCGCTGGCGAAAGCGGATTTTCCTTGCCGAAATAATTGCGGAAACCGTCGGCTTTGGGTTCTAGCACCGCCGCGGAATGCACGTCGGTTTGTTCCTGCGACGCATCCATCCGGCCCGGTTTGAATGGGACTTGCAGCTTGACACCGGCTTTCTTCGCGGCCTCTTCCACAGCAGCGGAACCGCCGAGCACGATCACATCGGCCAGTGACACTTTCTTGCCGCCTTTCAAACTGCGATTGAAGTCGCTTTGGATGGTTTCCAGCCGAGCCAGTACCTTGGCCAGTTCGGTAGGGTCGTTGGCCTCCCAATCTTTTTGCGGGGCCAGGCGAATCCGCGCACCATTGGCACCGCCGCGCATATCGGTGCCGCGGAAAGTCGCCGCTGCAGCCCAGGCGGTTCTGACCAGTTCCGGAATGGTCAAGTCCGAGGCCAGGATGGTCGATTTCAATTTAGCGGTATCCTTGGCGTCAATCAACTTGTGATCAACTTTGGGAATCGGATCCTGCCAGATGAAATCTTCAGTCGGCACTTCTGCTCCGACGTAGCGGGCCTTCGGCCCCATGTCGCGGTGAGTCAGCTTGAACCAGGCCTTGGCGAACGCGGTTTCAAATGCCTTGGGGTTATCGAGAAAGCGCTTGGATATTTTTTGATACTCCGGGTCCATTTTCAAGGCAATATCGGTGGTAAACATGATCGGCGCATGGCGTTTATTAGGATCGTGCGCATCCGGCACAAAGTTTTCGCCTTTACCGTCTTTGGGAATCCATTGCGTGACGCCGGCCGGGCTCTTGGTTTGTTGCCAATCAAAGGTGTACAGCCAGGTCAGGTAATCGTGGGTCCAGCGGGTCGGATTGGTCGACCATGCGCCTTCCAGGCCACTACTGACGGTGTCAGCACCGTTTCCGGTACCGCATTTGTTAACCCAACCCAGATCCTGCTGTTCGATGTCGGCGGCGGCCGGTTCCTTGCCGACGCATTCGTCCGGTTTATGCGCACCGTGCGCTTTGCCGAAAGTGTGGCCTCCGGCAATCAAAGCCACGGTTTCTTCGTCATTCATCGCCATGCGGCCAAAGGCTTCGCGGATATGTTTAGCAGCCGCCAGAGGATCGGGGTTGCCGCCAGGCCCTTCCGGATTGACGTAGATCAGCCCCATTTGCACGGCAGCCAGCGGTTTAGCCAGTTCACCTTTGGCATCGTGGCGCTCGTCTGCGAGAAATTTCTTTTCCATACCCCAGTTGACGATCTCGGCTTCCCAGTCGTCGGCGCGACCACCGGCAAAGCCAATGGTTTTAAAGCCCATCTCTTCCAGCGAGACGTTACCGGCCAGGACCATCAAGTCGGCCCAGGACAGTTTGGCGCCGTATTTTTGCTTGACCGGCCACAGTAAGCGGCGGGCTTTGTCCAGGTTGACGTTATCCGGCCAACTGTTGAGCGGTTCGAAGCGTTGCTGGCCGCCGGAAGCGCCGCCCCGCCCGTCGAAGATGCGGTATACGCCAGCGCTGTGCCAGGCCATGCGGATAAAAAACGGACCGTAATTACCATAGTCCGCCGGCCACCAGGGTTGGGAGGTATGCAAGACGCTCGCGATGTCTTTTTTTACCGCTTTCAAGTCCAGAGTTTTGAATTGTTCGGCATAATTTAAGGCATTGCCAAACGGATTTGACTCCACCGAATTCTGGCGCAGTGGTTTCAAATCCAATTGCTCCGGCCACCAGAAGCTGTTCATCGTTGGTTGCGACTCGGCCATAACCGGCGTGGCGGTCAACGCTGCCAATATGGCTACCGACAATGCGGAAGCTAAGAAAATTTGTTTGGTTTTCATGGTGCACCTCTATTCCTTGTTGTGAGTGAATGCTAAAAATCATGCCCATCTCGCTTCAGGTAGCGGAAGCGATCAATAAGGCACCGCCGATTTTTATCTACTAATGGGCGAATCAACGACTTAAAAATCTGCTAATTGATCATTTCGGTGAATCTATTTAATAGGATTATGCAGCTATTTTGAAATTCATTTCATCGATAGCCCCATTTTTCAAATCAATAGGCTTAAATCGCAAGGTGGTACTATTTAAAATCGTCCGGCTTTTTGCCGAACAATTCACCCTGAAGGGAATAATTAGCGATGAACTTGCGTGATTTGAGCTACCTGGTGGCGGTAGCGGAATTAAGAAATTTTAGTCAGGCGGCCGACCAATGCTCGATCGGCCAGCCAACGTTGAGCACTCAGATCAAAAAACTAGAGGATTACTTGGGAGTAGACCTGTTCGTGCGCGAGAAAAATAGCGTGGAAGTGACGGATACTTGCCAAGAAATTTTACCGATTGCGAAAAGAATTCTCGCCGACGTTCAGGGCATTCGGCAAATCGCCATCCACGCCAGCGGTCGGCATCGCAACATGCTGTCGCTGGGGGCGTTCCCTTCTCTAGCGAGCTATGTGCTGCCGGAGTATGTATTTCGCATCAAGCAACACTATCCGGATTTTAAGTTACAACTGGTCGAGGAAAAAACCAATTCGCTCATCGAATTGCTGCTCGGCAAAAAACTGGACGCGGCTTTACTAGCCCTGCCGGTAGAGCATGACTCTTTGGAATGTCGAATACTATTTGAAGACCCATTTACTTTGGCAGTAGGCGTAGATCACCCTCTGGCTGATCTGGAGAAAGTAGACTTAAACATGGCGGCCAAGGAGAATCTGCTGTTACTGGACGAGGGTCATTGCCTGCGCGATCAGGCCTTGAAGTTGTGCGATCCATCGCGATTCGTGGAACACGACTTTCGGGCTTCCAGCCTGGAAACCCTGCGTTTCATGGTCAAAAACGGCGTCGGGGTTACGTTGATGCCTTCCGTCGCCGTTCAGCCTGAGGATAACGACATTCGCTATATCAATATCAGTCAGCGGCCGAGCCGGACAATTGCGCTTGTTTGGCAGCGGTCTCATCCCCGTAGCGCCATTCTTGAGACATTGGCCAAGCTAATGGCTTATAAACCGCTGTCCTGACCTTCAATTTTGAAATTTGGATAATTGAACACCATAAATGCAGTATCGCAACTGAAGCTGAAATTGGCAGCGAATACCCCAATTACTCTTGCTTATTGCTGGCGTTTGTTGCATCCAGTTTGCAATCCCCGGAATAACCGCGCTTGAACCTAAAAGTCAGCTCCACAACCAAAACCAGCCGCTGGTGAACAATCTTTTTCAGCTAACTGAATGTCGCAAATTAGCCGATTGGGTGAGGTCGCCAATGTCTGCTTTCTTGCCCTCTAGTTCCAGAATCTGGCTTCGGTCGACTGGCGGCTTTGGAGGAGCGCGAGTGGCAAAAATGGGTCGGTACTTGCCCGTCAACCCGCAGCCAAAAAGAGAAATGGGCTACGATTTATTTTTCCTGGCGACATTTACCCGAATATTCAACCACGATGGGCAAAATCCATCATTTCTTGCCGTAGGTGCTATCGTGATCAGAGGCTATGGTCAGAAGGCGAATAAACTCACCCTCTCGATAGGCCGTTGCTCTTCGTGCTTGGGTAATACGCAACGAATAGATAGCATCAATTCCGTTCGGTGGCTTGATACTAATGATTTTTTCCCACTTCAGGCCGCTGTCGCGATAGACCTGGTTCCAGGTCATCTGCCGAAGCTTGTTAAGGGTTTCTATAGCTGCGTGTCTTTCTACCTTTTGCAGTGTCAGTAGATTTTCTTGAAAAACGGGGTTATTAAGGTCAAGCCTGACCAGTCCATCCGGGTCAATTTTGGCCATTCAGTTTCTCCAGCAGCGTGTCAACATTGCTATCGCTGGGTGAATTGGCTTGCGCCCAAGACAAGGCATTTTGCAGATCAGTCGCCATTTTGGGTTGGTGCAGCCAGCGTTCGTTGTCTGGAATGACAGTCGCTGTGCGTACCAGCCAGACCCCAGGCTCCTGCTCTTCCACCAGGACTTGTCGTCCAGCGTATTGTTTGCCGAGTGAGATTTGCCCGTTTGCGCCAATGACCTTGACGCTAGGTTGAGTAGTTACTGATGACATTATATAACCTCCAGAGTATTACTAATGCACGATGGCACTATAGCACCAATATTGCGATGTTGGTGAGCCAAAATCATGGGATTGTATTTCAATATCAGCGGTACGAAACCAACCGGTTTCGGACAGTCCTCACAGGGTATGTACTAAAGTAGGCTAATTGAATTACGGACATGTGTTATAATTCGTACATCCTTTTCGGACGGAATTAGCGCATGTCACGCGTTTTTGCTTACTGTCGAGTGTCGACCACAGACCAGACGACCCAAAATCAAAGCCGGGAAATTCAAGCCGCCGGTTTTGCTATCCAGCCACATCGTTTGATTGAAGAAAGCATCAGTGGTTCAGTCGCGGCTAAAGAAAGACCTGGCTTTAATAAGTTAATCGACCGCATGGAAGCGGGGGATGTGTTGGTGGTGACCAAACTGGATCGGCTCGGTCGCAACGCCATGGATGTCAGAGCCACGGTCGAGCACCTTTCTGATTCCGGCGTGCGGGTCCATTGTCTGGCGTTAGGCGGGGTTGATCTGACCAGTTCTGCCGGCAAGATGACTATGCAGGTCATCGCAGCGGTTGCTGAGTTTGAGCGTGACTTGCTGATTGAGCGAACCCAAGCGGGCATTAGTCGCGCGAAGGCAGCGGGTAAACAGTTTGGCCGACCACCGGCACTTAATGCGGAAGCGCGTGCTGACGTTGTCAAACGATTGGCCACTGGCAGCAATGTTTCGGAGTTGGCTCGGGAATTTAAAACCACCCGGCAAACCATTATGCGGATTCGGGAAGCGGTGATGAAATCACCGCAAACTGACAATACGGTCCACTCTTCTGGGGGGTAACTGATGAATCATCTATATCTTGAAAGACACGACACCGAAAACAACATGCATCGGTTTTACCAGATGTTTGTCACGCCAGGCCTGTTTGATGATTGGTCACTGATCAAGGAGTGGGGCAGGGTTGGCTCACCCGGTACCGTCAGAAAGGAGTGGTTTGACACCCAGGAAGACGCCATCGTCGCCGGGAAGAAGTTGTGTACAGCTAAATGTAAAAAGGGCTATCGAACTATTCGCTCAGAAAAATGATGTTAGGCATTTAATGTTCCGGTTTATTTCTTATGCACTGCGAAAAGGCCGGTCGGATCGCTGCCAATAACTTGGTCTTTTTATTGCAAACTGTAGCACTAAGCGCTATATTTAAAAGACAAAAATGGTGGAATAAACCAACAGGACTGCGTGCGGATATTCAAAAATAAGGCGTTCACACGATTTGCCAAAAAATCAGGAATAGACGATTCAAGCCTCTGTAAGGCAGTCAGTGATGCCGAAAGGGGATTACTAGATGCTGATTTGGGCGGTGGTGTCATTAAACAACGTGTCGCCCGCAGTGGTGGCGGCAAATCTGGCGGGTTCCGCACCCTGATTTTGTTCCGCATCGGTTCACTCGCGTTTTTTGTGCATGGTTTTGCCAAAAATGAACAGGCCAACATAGATGATGATGAATTGGTCGCTTTACGGAAATTAGCGGCTGTCATGCTGGAGTATGACGATGCAGCACTGAACTGCGCATTGGCGAATAAGACATTGATAGAGGTAATCTGCGATGAAAAAACAATACCGTAGCCGTTTGATGGCCTCCGTGCATGAAACCGCCGAAGGCTTGCATGAGGCGGGCGTCATGGATAAGCGCACTATGCGCAAATTTGATGAACTATGCTTAACTCCGGTCAAACCCTTACAGCCGGAAGAAATCCGCGCGCTTCGGCTACGTGAACGTGCAAGCCAAGCCGTATTTGCAAGGCATTTGAACGTTACGACCGGCTTGGTCAGTCAATGGGAACGCGGTGAGAAACACCCGCAAGGGGCATCCTTAAAGCTCCTGTCCCTGGTCGCCAAAAACGGACTGGAAGCGATTGCCTAAAGTGAAATAGGCCAATCCAAAACAGAGATGTTCTCACCAATATTATTTTTTCGAGTAAAGGGACTTCCGTCTTTTCAATGAGCATAAAAGAGAACCAGATCGAACAAAGCCTGATCCACAAACTCACCGATCTCAAATACAGTTACCGCGCAGACATCCGCGACCGCGAATCGCTAGAACAAAACTTCCGCCAAAAATTCGAGGCGTTAAACCGTGTTCATTTGACCGATGCCGAATTCGCCCGCCTGCGCGACGAAATCGTCACTGCCGACGTGTTTACTGCCGCCAAAACCCTCCGAGAACGGAATTACTTTCAACGTGAAGACGGCACACCTTTACATTACACCCTGGTCAATATCAAAGACTGGTGCAAAAACGACTTTGAAGTCATCAACCAGCTGCGCATTAACACCGACAATAGCCATCACCGTTATGACGTGATTCTGCTGATCAACGGCGTGCCGGTCGTGCAGATTGAGCTGAAAACCCTCCAGGTGAGCCCGCGCCGGGCGATGGAGCAAATCGTCGAGTACAAAAACGACCCAGGCAACGGCTACAGCAACACGCTGCTGTGCTTCATGCAGTTGTTTATCGTCAGCAACGAAAGCAATACCTATTACTTTGCCAACAACCACAACCAGCACTTCAGCTTTAACGCCGACGAACGCTTTTTGCCGATTTACCAACTGGCCGACGAAGCCAATCAAAAAATCGCCCACCTGCACGACTTTGCCGACAGCTTTCTGGCCAAATGCACACTGGGCCAAATGATCAGTCGCTACATGGTACTGGTCGCCAGCGAGCAAAAGCTGATGATCATGCGCCCGTACCAAATCTATGCGGTCAAGGCGATAGTCGATTGCATTCATCAAAACCGGGGCAATGGCTACATCTGGCACACCACCGGCAGCGGCAAAACCCTCACCTCGTTCAAGGCTTCCACGCTGCTCAAAGACAATCCGGATATTGAAAAATGCCTGTTTGTGGTGGACCGTAAAGACCTGGACCGGCAAACCCGCGAGGAATTCAACCGCTTCCAGGAAGGTTGCGTCGAAGAAAACACCAACACCGAAACCCTGGTGCGGCGCATGCTCTCCGAAGACTACGCCGACAAAGTGATCGTCACCACCATCCAAAAGCTTGGCCTGGCACTGGACGAAAACAGCAAACGCAACCAAACCAATAGCCAAAAAGGCAAGCCAACCTACAAGCAACGCCTGGAACCGCTACGCGACAAGCGTGTCGTGTTTATCTTCGACGAATGCCACCGCTCGCAATTCGGCGAAAACCATAAAGCCATTAAAGAATTCTTCCCCAACGCGCAACTGTTCGGCTTTACCGGCACACCGATTTTCGACGACAACGCCAACTACGTGCAAATCGACGGCACGGTCGGGTCATTCAAAACTACCGAGGATATTTTCGAAAAACAACTGCACGCCTACACCATCACCCATGCCATCGATGACAAAAACGTACTGAGTTTTCACATCGATTATTTTCAGCCCGAAGACCAGAACGGTAAAAAGGCCAAACTCAAACCCGGCGAAATCGTCTCCCAGCAAGCCGTCGTCGACGCGATCTTGAACAAACACGATGCCGCTACCAACTCGCGCCGATTTAACGCCGTTTTGGCTACGGCGTCGATCAACGATGCGATTGCCTATTACGACTTGTTCAAAACCGTTCAGGCCAAAAAACAGACCGAAGACGACAGCTACGCACCGCTGAATGTCGTTTGCGTGTTCTCGCCACCCACCCAAGCACTGGCCAAAGACAACGACACGCTAAACGGCAAAAATTTGGCTGACATCAAGCAACTGCAAGACGACCTACCGCAAGAAAAAGCCGATAATCAGGAACAGCCCGAACAGAAAAAAGCCGCGTTATCGGCGATTATCGCCGACTACAACGCCCAGTACGGCAGCAACCACACCATTAACGAGTTCGACCTGTACTATCAGGACGTACAACAACGCATTAAAGACCACAAATATTCCAATCAGGATTACCCGCGCAAACACAAAATCGACATCGTCATTGTGGTGGACATGCTGCTCACCGGCTTTGATTCCAAGTACCTGAATACTTTATATGTCGATAAAAACCTCAAATACCACGGTTTGATCCAAGCCTTCTCGCGTACCAATCGCGTACTGAACGACAGCAAACCTTGGGGTAACGTCTTGGATTTTCGCGGCCAGGAACAAGCGGTCGATGCCGCCATCGCCTTGTTTTCCGGCCAGTCCATCGATAAAGCCAAAGAAATCTGGCTGGTAGATCCCGCGCCGACGGTCATCAACAAACTGCAAACGGCGGTCGGCAAATTGGAAACCTTTATGAAAGCGCAAGGTTTGGACTGCGCACCGGAACAAGTCGCCAACCTGAAGGGGGACACGGCCCGCGCCGAATTCATCAACCACTTCAAAGAAGTGCAGCGCCTGAAAACCCAGCTAGATCAATACACCGACCTCGGCGAAGACCAACACGCCCAAGTCGAACAACTGCTACCCGAAGACACTTTGCGCGGCTTTAAAGGCGTGTATCTGGACACCGCCCAACGCCTGAAAGCCCAACAAGGCAAAGGCGGCGACGGTACCAGCACGGTGCAACAACTGGAATTTGAGTTCGTGCTGTTCGCCTCGGCGGTCATCGATTACGACTACATCATGAGCCTGATCGCCAAATTCACTCAAAAAACCAGCAAACAAAAAATGAACCGCGAAGAGCTGATCGAATTGATCAGTTCCAGCGCCAATTTGCTGGACGAGCGCGACGACATCATTGCGTACATCAACAGTTTGCCCGTCGGGCAAAGCCTCAATGAAAACGCCATTCGTGACGGTTACCAAGCCTTCAAAGCCGCCAAGGCCGCCAGCGACTTGTCCGTCATCGCTGAAAAGCACGGTCTGCAAGCCTCGGCCCTGCAAATCTTTGTTGATACCATCATGAGCCGGATGATTTTCGATGGCGAAAAACTCAGTGATCTACTCAGCCCCCTGGAACTGGGTTGGAAAGCCCGCACCCAAGCCGAACTGGCCTTGATGGACGACTTGCTGCCCTTATTGCACAAACTGGCCCAAGGCCGCGAAATTTCAGGATTGGCGGCGTATGAATAAACCGGCCACAGCCAACCCGGTGTTCAGCGAAGTGCTGCAACACATCCAGCAAGCGCGGCACAAAATCTTTAGCCAAGCCAACACGGCGCTGATTGACCTGTATTGGTTGATTGGTAAAACCATCAGCCACAAAGTGCAAAGTGAAGCCTGGGGTAAAGGCGTCGTTACCGAACTGGCGCGTTACATCGCCCAAAACGCCCCGGACATCAAAGGCTTCAGCGACAAAAACCTCTGGCGCATGAAGCAATTTTACGAAACCTATCAAGCCGATGAAAAACTCTCAACGCTGGTGAGAGATTTACCCTGGACACACAACACCATTATCTTTTCCCGATGCAAAAGCGCCGAAGAACGCACGTACTACCTGTCGATTGCACGTAACGACAGACTCAGCAAACGGGATTTGGAACGACAAATAGACGCCGCACAATTCGAGCGCAGCCTGCTGAGCGCAAAACTCTCACCACTGGCGAGAGAATTACATCCCGACATTCAGCAAACCTTCAAAGACCAGTACGTGCTGGAGTTTTTGGGACTGCCGGAAACCCACAGCGAAAACGATTTACAAACAGCCCTGATCCGGCACATGAAGGGCTTTATTCTGGAACTGGGCGGCGACTTTATTTTCATGGGCGAACAATTCCGCCTGCAAGTTGGCAATCAGGACTTTTATATCGACCTGCTGTTTTACCACCGAGGCCTGTCGGCGCTGGTAGCCTTTGAACTGAAAATCGGCAAATTCTCACCGGAACACATGGGCCAGCTTAGTTTTTACTTGGAAGCACTGGATCGCGATGTCAAAAAACCGCATGAAAACCCCAGCATCGGCGTCTTGCTGTGCCGCGACAAAGACGACGAAGTGGTGGAATATGCGCTATCGCGCAACCTTTCGCCGACCTTGATCGCTCAATACCAGTTGCAACTGCCGGATAAAAAACTGATACAGGCCAAACTGCATGAGCTGCTGGCACAAGAATTGGAGGGCGAGTGATGAGCGAACCAACGAAAAAGGGTTTAGTGCCGGTGTTGCGCTTTCCTGAATTTCGGGATCAGGGGGAATGGAAAGAAATTAAGCTGGGACAGCTAGGTAATCTTGTTCAAGGCCTGACATATAGCCCAGATGATATAAGAGAAAATGGACTTCTAGTCTTAAGGTCTTCTAACGTTCAGAATGGCGAAATTAGACTCGAAGATAATGTCTATGTGACTCCCAATGTTAAGGGCGCTAACTTATCGAAACCAAATGATATTCTGATTTGCGTGAGAAATGGCTCAAAAGCCTTAATTGGTAAAAATGCCTTAATCCCCGAGGGTATGCCGTTAAGTACTCACGGCGCTTTTATGACAGTTTTTAGATCACCGTCAGCGGAATTTGTTTTTCAACTTTTCCAAACTTCAGCCTATCAAAGTCAAGTAGATGGCGACTTAGGCGCAACAATCAATTCAATTAACGGTAGTAATTTCGTTAAATATAAGTTCTACGTACCTAAATCAGCCGAACAACAAAAAATCGCTGATTGCCTGTCTTCCGTCGACGAGCTGGTCACCGCACAAACCCAAAAAGTCGAAGCCCTCAAAGCCCATAAAAAAGGCCTGATGCAGCAGCTTTTCCCCGCCGAAGGCGAAACCGTCCCCAAACTGCGCTTTCCTGAGTTTAGGGATGCGCGGGAGTGGGAGCCAAAGCCTTTAGGAAAAGTCGCTGAAATAATTACAGGAAATACACCAAGCACTTTTGATTCAGACAATTATGGTGGTAAAAAACTGTTCGTATCTCCAGCAGATATTTCAGATGGTAGATATATCACTCATACTAAAACGACATTAAGTGAACAAGGGTTTTCAAAAACAAGATATATACCAGAAGATAGCGTTCTTTTTGTTTGTATAGGCTCAACCATTGGCAAAGTAGCTCAAAATAAGTTCGAATGCGCCACAAACCAGCAGATAAATGCTCTGGTACCTTTGAAAAATTATTCAAGTGGCTTTATTTACTTCTCGTTAGACAACGACGCATCAAAAATAGCTTCGCTTGCTGGTAGACAAGCCGTACCAATCATAAATAAGTCATTATTTTCATCAGTATTGGTGAGTTTTCCTTCGACTGATGAGCAACAAAAAATCGCAGCATGCCTGACTTCCATTGATGACCTGATTACCACCCAAACCCAAAAGCTATCCGCCCTCAAAGACCATAAAAAAGGCCTGATGCAGCAGCTATTCCCATCTTCTGACGAGGCTGAAGCATGAGCGCAACGCTCAAATCACCAAAATACAGATCATTGAATTCGATGGCAAAAAAACTGCGCAAAGACCTCAATGGAGTCCGTCGAAAAAAAAAGACTACAAGGAGCAAAGGGATCACGCCAATAAAAGGGGTCGACTTCATCTTAATATTTGCGCATAACGGGGTCGGAAAAACCCGTCTATCCATGGATTTTAAGGACATTGGAAAAGGAGGAGGGAAGCGCGACACCCTCTACTTCAATGCATTTACAGAAGATTTATTTGATTGGGATAACGATTTTGAAAACGACCAAGAAAGAAAGCTCAAATTCAAGTCACATTCACAATTCTTCACTGGACTTGATGGAATGGGTATTGAAAACCAGATACGTCCGCATTTGCACAGGTATGCCGATTTCGATTTCACCATTAACTATGAAGAGTCTGAAATAACATTTCACCGTGATGTGCTTATCAAAGGGAGAAGTGAGAGGATCGGAGGCATCAAAATTTCCCGAGGGGAAGAAAATATATTTATTTGGTGTTTTTTTCTCGCTATTGCACAGCTGGCTATCGAGGCAGAAAAGGGGGAACCATATGATTGGGTCAAATTTATTTATATTGATGATCCAATATCCTCCTTGGACGAGCATAACTCTATTACTGTTGCCTCACAACTAGCTAAGCTATTGAAGGCAGGAAAAGACAAAATGAAAGTTGTTATCTCAACACATCATGGTCTTTTCTTTAATGTCATGTTTAATGAGCTGAAAAGCGGGAAGACTGCTTCCGGAGAGAAGTTAGAGATCACAAAAAAAGCGTATATTTTACATCGTCCACAAGGATCAATCACTTACTCACTACGTGATACTGGGGAAACTCCATTTTTGCATCATATGTTTGCACTTTCCGAATTGCAGAAAGCTAAAAAATCAGGTGAAATTTATCCGTATCATTTCAACACGCTACGAAGTATTTTAGAAAAAACGGCGATATTTTTTGGTAGTCAGCATATTTCAACGTGCTTTGATGGGATTGAAGAAAGGGCTCTTTATAGCCGATTTCTTAACGTAAAAAGTCACACCAAATATTCTATTTATGAGCCAGAAGTACTGTCTGACACAGATAAGAAAATGTTTGGAAAAATTCTTGATGCTTTTCTCGCACGCTATCCCTTCAACACAGCATTGTGGCCCAGCGAACCAACACCAAAGGCAGCACTAACATCATGACCGAACAACAACTAAATAAACTTGGCGCAACCCTCTGGGATATCGCCGACCAGTTGCGGGGCGCGATGAACGCCGACGACTTCCGCGACTATATGCTGTCGTTTCTGTTTTTGCGCTATCTGTCGGATAACTACGAAGCCGCCGCGCAGAAGGAACTGGGGCCGGATTACCCTGATGTAGCCCCGGATGTTATGAAAACAATGGGGGCTAGGTCGCCACTTCAGATCTGGTATGAAGAAAACAAAGACGATGTGGCTGGATTTGAAACACAAATGCGCCGCAAAGTGCATTATGTAATTGAGCCGCAGCATCTTTGGAGTAGCATTGCCGAACTGGCGAGAACCCAAAACGGCGAATTGCTGCACACCTTGGAAAAGGGTTTTAAGTACATCGAAAACCAAAGCTTTGACAGTACCTTTCAAGGCCTGTTCTCGGAGATTAACCTCAACTCCGAAAAGCTGGGCAAAAGTTACACGGATCGTAATGCCAAGCTATGCACCATCATCAGTAAAATCGCTGCCGGCATTGCGCAATTTTCCACCGATAGCGATATTTTGGGTGATGCCTATGAATACCTGATCGGCCAGTTTGCCGCTGGTTCTGGCAAAAAAGCCGGTGAGTTTTATACGCCGCAACAGATTTCCGACATTCTGTCCGCTATCGTTGCCCTGGATAGTCAGGAACCGGCTATGGGCAAAAAGAAGAAGCTGGATAAGGTACTGGATTTTGCCTGTGGCTCCGGATCGTTGTTACTCAATGTCCGCAAGCAACTGGGCCAGCATGGTATCGGCAAGATTTACGGCCAAGAATCCAATATCACGACCTACAACCTGGCACGCATGAACATGCTGTTGCACGGCGTGAAGGATTCGGAATTTGAAATTCATCACGGCGATACCTTGTTGAACGATTGGGCTATTTTGAAGGAAATGAACCCAGCCAAAAAACTGTTGTTTGATGCCGTCGTGGCAAATGCGCCGTTCAGCCTTCGCTGGGAACCCAACGACGCATTAGCCGAGGACTTTCGTTTCAAAAGCTACGGCCTCGCCCCGAAATCCGCCGCCGACTTTGCCTTTTTATTGCATGGTTTTCACTTTCTCAGCGACCAAGGCACGATGGCTATCATTTTGCCGCATGGGGTGCTGTTTCGTGGCGGCGCCGAAGAACGTATCCGCACCAAGCTGTTAAAAGACGGCCACATCGATACCGTGATCGGTTTACCCGCCAATCTGTTTTTCTCGACCGGTATTCCGGTATGCATACTGGTATTGAAGAAGTGCAAGAAGCCGGACGACGTCCTGTTCATCAACGCCAGCGAACACTTTGAAAAAGGCAAACGCCAGAACCGCTTGCTGCCTGAGCATATCGACAAGATTGTCGATACTTACCAATACCGCAAAGAGGAAGAACGCTATTCACGCCGGGTTGCGATGGCCGAGATCGAGCAAAATGATTTCAACCTTAACATTTCCCGTTATATCAGTACCGCCAAAGCAGAAGAGCAAATTGACTTGCAGGTGGTCAACGCCGAGTTGGTGAATTTAGAGGAAAGCATTGCCGCAAGCACTGACAAACATAACCAATTTCTCATGGAACTCGGATTGCCACCTTTGCCGTGCGTTTTAAGTAAGTAACGATTTCAAAACCGCTGTGGAAATACAGAAACCACCAATCGTCAACATCTTGGGGTCTGAAACCCAGCGGTACGTTTCTGTAACGCTGGAATTCAACATCTTATATTAAGCAGTGAATATAAATCATAGCCCCCCAGAAATTGATTTTGATCAAATTGAACGTATCACTGATCGCCTTAGAGATTTAGTAAGAAATTACCCAAAGGGTTTAGGTCTTTTTAAAGAGTTTCTGCAAAATGCAGACGACGCCGGCGCATCGAAGTTGCGGATCATCTATGATCACCGCCTGCATAAAGGCGCTTTGGAAAATACAGCAATGGCGGTGGCTTTAACGCCCTCTCTCCTATTTTTCAACGATCAAATATTCACCGATGCCGATTTTCAGCGAATACAAAACATAGGGAATGGTGGAAAAGTCAGTGATTCGAATCGTACTGGCCGGTTCGGTCTGGGATTCAATACTTGTTATAGTGTTTCCGATCATCCTAGCCTGTTAACTGCCGATAAAATCGCCTGGTTCGATCCCCATCAACGTATATTTCCAAAGGGAAAAAATGCTCGAGCTTGGTCAGTACCTGTCGCACAAGAATATTTCCCAAATTGGCTAGAAACCTTTGCTCCGGTGGGATTAAAGCCCGGCGATGGGTATTTGTCTGGAACGGCTTTTCGGCTTCCTTTACGTACAAGCGGGGATGCTGTTATTAGCGAGATTTGTGATGAACCTTTTACCTACGAAGATTTCATCTCAATTTTGGAAGAACTCAACCAAGTCGGTCCACCATTAATTATTTTCTTACGGTCGGTCAATACGCTTGAAGTCTTGGAGATAGGCGAGGACGGCGCCGAGCAGCTTAAATATCAACTGTCCACCATAAACGAGTCAGAGGTTGAAAAAAATCGTTCCATTCTCAGAAATATAGTGGATGGAAGGCCTGAGGATTTGCTCAAAAAATGGTTGGCATCAGACGAAGAGTTACCAGTTGTTCAATACAATCATTCCTTTTCTTTGTTGGGTACTGACGGGATAGCACATAATGAAACGTGGGCTGTTACCTCTGGATTATTTCGCGGCCCAAACGATCAATTGTTGGAGGATGCACTTAAAGTTTGCAGGCATCGGGAAAAAGCTATTCCATGGGCAGGGGCGGCAACGATGCTGAGTGGAACCAGAGCAAATGCAGTTTCCGGTGGTTTAGCGTGTTTTCTCCCATTGCCTGAGAAGGTCGATTGGCCGATTTGGTTGCATGGCTGGTTTGATCTGAGCTCCAATCGGCGGGGTATAACTCGATCTGCGGAAGTAGGCGGGTCAAACCATGACCGTTATGAATGGAACAAATCATTAACGGAACATGCAGTTGCTAAAGCATGGGCGATGTTGATGGTTCAGGTAGCAGGAGATGCAGAGCATAATGTTGAGCCGTATAAGCTTTGGCCAACAGAAGAACTTCCAGACGATATAAATCAAGCGCTTATTCTGGGATTTTATCGGGTTGCCGCTTCATTGCCTCTAATTAGAGGGATTAATTCTGACGGCTATCATTGGTACGGACTAAACGACGGTGTGCTCGATTTGTCGCAATCGTGGCACAGTCAACTAATAGAGCCATTTATAGCGGAGGGTTGGTCAATCTGTATTCCCCCTTTGAATGACTTTGTAAAACAAGGTTTTGATGAAGCAGACCAATCAATATCAAGTTTAACGCCTGCATTGTTACGTGACTATTTATTAGACGTTGACAGTGCGGTGGACATTGCCTGCGAGCTAGACGACGCTCCAAAGCAAATGCTCAGAAATAAAAAGTGGATTTATTCGTTAGCGAAATTTTGTTCAGGTGGAAATTTTAATTCTTTAGCCAACTTACCCCTTGCAATACTCAGTGATGGCTTGCTGCATACATACACAGCCTGCGGAGTTATTTTTATAGATGACGAATCCGAACATATTCGATCATTGCTACAGGCGAGTCCAGAACGATTGTTTGACGCTGAATATCAAGCTGCAATTAGCATTTCAAAAGCCTTCGATAAAATTAAAGCTGTAACATTTGATCTTGATAACTTTCTAGACTGGGTTCCTGAAATATTAGATAAGGGGAATCCCGATAACTCATGGTTATGTGCATTTTTTGATTATCTTGAACGACAAAGCCCAGATGTTATTAAAGTTAATGCCGATAAAATCAAAGCATTGAAAGTAGTTCCCGATCAGTTCGGGAGTTTTCGAGAAATGGGATTAATTGAGACGCCGCTTATAACGCATAAAGTTGAGGATAAGCGTCTACTCAATGCTTTGACTACCCTTAAAATTCCATTGCTTGAAGGCTCATTTGAGCTGGTACAAATAATAGATCGGTTTGCATCGAAGCATAGCGGATTTGTATGGCAACTAACCCCTAACGATATTGCTTACAATCTCAAAGATTACGCTGAGAACGAAGCTTTTGACGATAGTGCTTTAGACGACAGAGAGAATGTGCTGTTTCCCTTACTAGACTTTCTCGCATCAGATAGAAACTGGATAAAATCTGATGACAGTCGCCTCCCTTTTCTACGGCAATTAAGATTTTTGCCTACTACCAGTGGTCAAAGGATAAATGCCGAAGAACCCAATGCTTACATACCGGGTTCATTCCATCCGCCAACAGGTTTTGAAGGGGAGTATCAACTTTTAGATACTGGTGAGAATGATCAATGGCGTTTGATATTCTCAAACCTTGGCATGAATATTCTTAATGGGAGCACGTTTGTTGAAAACGCCTTATTGCCGACTTTTTCATCGAATATCACTAATGAAAAACGCCATTGTCTGCTTGTTTGGCTTCGTGACGAATATCAGCTTATTGCCAGAGACCTAGAACAAACCGATCGTGAACGACTTCATCAGTTGATTCGTAATTCCCCGATTTTGCCTATTAGCGGTGGAGGCAATGGCGCGCCATCTAAAGTTTATCGCCCTAATGCGAGTGAACCCAAAAAACTTTTCGGTAATCGCGTTCGAATTCCTGACAAACAGTTTTTTTCATCCGATCAAGATCTGTGGAATAAATTTTTTGACGATTTTAGACTTCCTTGGAAGCCATTAGCATCTGATTTGCTCAATGAAATACGAACTTTAGTCGACATATCCCATGAACAAGGGGTTGCGGCGATTCGTACTCCACTTAAAAACCTGATAGCTCATATCAGCGATAACTGGGATCAATTAGCCGATATAAAATGTAATGAATACAAAACCTTTGCGCAAACGTTATCAGAAATTGATTGGTTACCCGCTGTACCTGCCGAATTTGCCAAATATGCTGCTTATTATTCAGGCTGGCAGGACTCGCTTTGGAGGCCAGACCAAATAGTACCCTCTCGGCTTGGAAATATCGCGTCATCTAAATATCCAGTATTAGACAGCCAGGAATTTAGAGAAGAAATGACGGAAGCATTAGGACTTAAAACTGATATAACGATTATTGATGTAATGGAGCATTTTGCCATAGTCCGGAATTTACCAAATCCGACTACCGAAGCTGAACTTGATATGGTCCGCCGTTGTGCTTTTGATGTATACAGATTTATTGGTCGGCAGTCTGATATTCCTTGGGCGTTAAACAAAGCAAACTCAGAGGCTATATCAGAATTATCTCCACAGCGCTGTATTCTTATAGCTGATAATTGGTGGCTACCCACCCGAAGTTTTTTTCATTTACCCTTTGCGACAACTTGGGCAGCTGCTTTAAAGGATGAATTCCCCAATAATGATCAAGCACTGCGACTTGGCTTGGAACGTCTAGGAGTTCGTCAAACTCCAGAACTTGATGATTGGCGCCAAATGCTGATCGATTTAGCGGAAGCCTCTGAGTATGATGTCTTAACCCCAGATGCTCTAAATCAGGCGCGACGTGTAATTAGACAGTTGCGTTCAGCGCCACCTGAATGGCTTGAACGAAACGATATTTTAGTACCTCTTGCATCAGGAAAATTGCAGAATGCCTCATCCTCTTTAATTCCGGACGATTCGAGATTGAAAAAGGTCGATTGCAAAACCGCCTTGCCATTGATTGAGGACAATAATGATGCAATTGATGTTGGCAGGTATTCTGGAGCACGATCCCTACATGCTGAACTTCAGGATAAGTTAGCAGTATCACCAAAACTTATCGAGAATCAGGACATTGCAAAAAAAATTCAATATCGAATTAGATCCAGAGAGTTTCGGGAATGTCTAATTCGTATAGCATATGAAGAAGCTTTAGCGAAAAATGACGCAGATCCAATGGAGGTTGTAAATAACCCAATATTAGACAGCCCAAAAAAACTTGTAATTTGCATTACATCAACCATTCAAATAGAAAGTGTTATCGACATAGCTGGAGAGGAAATTGTCGCTTTCGAAATTTCTGATGCCTCAAGTTTTTTGGAGAATGAAACTAATTATTCTAGGCTGTGGCTAAAAGATCGTAAATCTCGCCGCCGTATGTTGGATGAATTAGTCAGAACTATTTGCGATCTTTGCCAGCTTTCTGATCAGCTACGATTAAGTCGAATTCTTGAGAAAGAGCCTGAAGACATGTCCAGAGTTTTGGACGAAGACGAAGTAGCAATAATTCCAACCGGCCAATCACTGGATTTAGGCGACAATGAATTTGACGAAGCATCATACGAAAAAGATACCACTTCGGTTGATCAAAATATTCAGCATGATAATAGTGACGTCTTGAATATTTTTGTTGGTGAAAATTATGGTTCTCGGATGGAAGATATGGTCGAAAATGAATCCGAGCCAGTTCCGGTACTACATCGCCATACCTTGCCACAATTTAGTCGTAGCGCTTATAGAAAATTCAGAGCCAGGTCTAAATCTACAAGCTCAAGTACCCGAGGAGGGACTTCGGATTTTTCCGAATATCAATCCTCTGACCAGAACTCCCCGCCAATTGAACCAGGGCATGGCAGCAGCACTTCCTGGATGGAAGGGTTAAATAAGGAATCGAATAGGTCCAATCAAGCTCGCCTTCGCAGTTATGTGCATGAAAAAGAGCAAAGCGATTATGATACTGAACCAACTGGATCCACGGCCAAGGATATTGGTGACGCAGGTGAATCTATCGTAATGAATTGGGAAACGAAAGCCGGTCGTACTCCCAAGAAAATGCCTATCAATAACGAGGGTTACGATATCGTATCTGAAAGCTCAGAAGGACCTCGTTATATAGAAGTCAAGAGTATTGATGGTGCTTGGGGGGCAAGAGGTGTGGGTGTTACTCGCGCTCAATACGACACAGCAATTAAATTGGGTCAGAATTGGTGGCTTTATATTGTTGAACACGCTAGGGATGGAGCACGGTCAGTTGTGACTACAATCCAAAATCCTTTCCATCAAGCTACGGAATTTCGATTTGATGCTGGTTGGAGAGACTTTCATTCCGATCCCTTCCATGTTCTAAAAGCACAACCAAACAGCAAACCAGAGGTTGGCGCGCAGTATGAGCGGGATAATTCAATTGTTACGATTTTAGAAGCCATCCAGCGCGGCTTATTATGGAAAGTCAAAATTAAATTAGCAGACGACTCGGTTGCTACAGTTTCCTGGAATCCAAGCTGGCGGAGATTATAAGCAATGGCTCGAATGATTCCTGAACTTAATGAGACGGCCTTAAGCTTGGTACCTTCTGCGGCAGAACGTTCAGTTTATTGTTCACTTCGAGATGGCCTTAAGGGCGATGTACTTGTCGTACATTCTCTAGAATTAGTTGTCAATTCCGCAAATGATAGCCCCAAAGACGCGGAAGCTGATTTCGTTATTTTTGATCCAAACCGAGGGATTTTGGTCATTGAGGTTAAAGGCGGTGGGATCAAATTTGATGCCATTGATCGCCAGTGGTGGTCGATAGATCGTTATAAAAATCTGCATTCGATTAAAGATCCGTTTCGTCAAGCAAAAAACGCTAAACATGAAATTCTTAGAAATCTCAAAGCTGAAAAAGGATGGGGCATAACCGGAATGCCGCGCATAACGATAGGGCATGCAGCAGTATTTCCTGATCTGCCTGATATTAATGCACTGATTTCTCCCGAAAGACCGATTGAAATAATCGGTAGCCTGGCTGTACTCAATGATACATCTGCTTGGGTAAGCAAAGTATTTGAGTTCTGGAGCAAAGGGAGCTATCAAGCACAACCTTTGGGACAGAGGGGAATGCGGATTATCGAGTCTCTTTATTGTCACAGCATCAGAGTTGACGTGCCGTTAGCACTAACCATTGATCAAGAGTTCCGACGCCAAATTGAACTAACTGAGCGTCAGGCAAGAGTTTTGCGTAGTTTTCGTTATAGAAAGCGGGCTGCTGTTTCCGGCGGTGCTGGAACCGGGAAAACTCTCCTTGCCTTACAGCATGCAAAATTACTGGCTTCACAAGGTATAAAAACACTTCTGGTCTGCTACAACAGAGCACTTGCTGATTTTTTGAAATGGGAAACACAAGGTCTGGAAAATTTGCATGCCTTATCCTTTCATCAACTGTGTGATTGGCGAATCAAAGTTACAGGCCAATATTTGCTTGAAGAAGCCAAACAAGCTTATCCGGGAAGTTCATTATTTGATCTACAAATGCCCTATGCGCTTTCCAGATCGACCGAGCTGGACAAATTTCGATACCAGGCAATCGTAGTAGATGAAGGACAAGACTTTGGCGACGAATATTGGCTGCCGATTGAATTGTTACTGGACGATGAGGAAGATGCTTATCTTTATATATTTTTTGACCCTAACCAAGCCGTCTATCGGAATGCATCAACATTTCCTATTCAGGACCCGCCATTATTGCTAATTGAAAACTGCCGCAATACCAAAAATATACACGAGTTAGCTTATCAGTATTATATTGGCGATGAAGTTGATCCACCTGATATCGAAGGGGCTCCCCATGAGGTATTAGAAGCCAGTGGATTGAATAAACAAGCAAAACTAATCAAAGATAAGGTCTCTGAATTAATCACAAATGAGCAAGTGGCTCTTCATGATGTGGTTATTTTGGTTCTGGCCATTCAAAAGGATCATTATTATCAAGCATTGCAAAATGCTGGTTGTCCAAGCGGCACCAATTGGAGCTTTGAATCCCTATGGCAACCCAAAACCATCTTAGTTGATACGGTGAAAAGATTTAAAGGACTTGAGAGCGCTATCGTTTTGTTTTGGATTGGAGATCAGATAGATATAGAAGCCAATAAGGAGCTTATATACGTAGCTCTGTCGCGAGCAAGATCAAGACTTTTCCTAGTGGGCGATAGAGGGAAAACTTCACAGTTAGGCTCAGTGGGAGCAAGAGTTTAGTTGTAGGAAAACCCCGTGCCTAAATACGCAGGCGATGTCTTTCTGAAGGCATGCAAGTTTCAACAACTTCCAATCAGTTAGGAATCTTTCTGGTCTACCCACCAAATAAAGGAAAAAGTGAAATTCATACATGCCGCAGACATACACTTGGATAGTCCGTTGACCGGATTGAGTGCCTACCCTGACGCTCCGGTGGAAATACTGCGCACGGCGACGCGCGATGCCTTTACCAATCTGGTTACCGAAGCGATTGAGCAAGCGGTTGACTTCATGGTGATTGCCGGAGACCTCTACGATGGCACCTGGAAGGATCACAACACCGGCATTTATTTCTGTAAAGAAATGGGGCGCCTGAGAAAAGCCGGCATTCCGGTGTTTCTGCTGTTCGGCAACCACGATGCCGAAAGTGAAATGACCAAGAAACTGCAACTGCCTGACAACGTCTTGGCTTTCGACACCCGCAAACCCAACACGTTTCGTCTGGATAACCTCAAGGTTGCCCTGCATGGCCGGAGCTTTAAGGAAAAAGAGACTTTAGAAAACCTCGTTACAGGGTATCCGGCACCAGTGCCCGGCCTGTTCAATATTGGTGTGCTGCATACCGCGCTTGAGGGTAATGCGGCGCATGCCAGCTATGCCCCGTGCAGTTTGGATGAATTGCATGCCAAGGGCTATCACTATTGGGCATTGGGTCATGTACATGAACATCAGCTATGGAAAGGTGCCTCGACCGTAGTTTTTCCAGGCAACCTCCAAGGCCGGCATATTCGAGAGACCGGACCGCGTGGCGCTGTGATGGTGACGGCAGACGAGCAGGGCATTCAAGACATTCAGCGCCTGTTCGTCGATGTTTTGCGCTGGGCCAGTCTGGAAGTCGATGCTACCGAGTGTAAGACGCTATCAGACGTAGTGTCCAGGGTCGGCAAAGCGCTCGATGAACTGGTAGAAAGCAGCCCGGCGACCATTCCTATGGCTGTTAGAGTCACCGTCACCGGCAAAACAGCCGCGCACGGTGATCTTTTCGGACTGGAGTCGCAACTGCGCGCCGAAGTCTTGGCCTTGGCCGTCGCCATGGGGGCAGAGCGACTTTGGATTGAAAAGGTGAGGGTGGCCACTTCGGCGGCGGATGACGTTGAGGCGCTACAAGCACGTGCCGATGCACTATCCGATTTACAGGACCTGTTGCAGACCGCTGAGTCTGACGCCGACTTTCTTAAAAGCTTGCAAGATGATCTGCTGGGTTTGGTCAACAAAGCGCCCTTGGAGTTGCAAACGACGGTCCCTTACTTTAAAGCCATCCGCTCAGGCGAGTTAGTCGACTTGGTTCGCGAAGTCCGTCCAGGGCTGCTGTCTCATTTAGCCAAGGTGGAGTGAACAGACAATGCGCTTCCACCGCTTGGACCTAATCAAATACGGCAAATTCTCTGACCGCTCGGTGGAATTTCCAGCGGCCAAACAGGACTTTCATCTGATTGTCGGACCCAACGAGGCCGGCAAGTCCACCTTGCGAGCCTCCATTGTTGATTTGTTGTTTGGCATCCCGCCGCGTTCCGTTCATAGTTTCCTGCACCCGCTCAACGAATTGCGCTTAGGGGCTTACATTAGCAATGCCGCAGGCACGCTTGAATTTCAGCGCGCTAAAGCGCAAAAACAAACCCTGCGCTCGCCACTGGATGCCATCTTGTCGGATTCCGCGTTGACACCGTTCCTTGGGACTGCCGATAGAAGTTTCTTTGACCAAATGTTCGGCCTTGACCATACCCGCTTGGTGAACGGCGGCAATAGCATCCTCAATGCCGAGAACGACGTGGGGCAAATTTTGTTTCAATCGGCAGCCGGTGTTGCCAGCCTGGGCAAAATCCGCGATGCACTGGTCGCCGAGGCGGATAAGCTGTGGGCTCCGCGAAAATCCAATGAGCGGGCCTATTACATCGCTTCAGATCAGCTCGACAAGGCGAGCACCGCGTTAAAGGAAGCCACTGTTCGCACTAAAGTCTGGGTGGACGCCAATAGCAAGGTCGAATCTCTACAAGCAGCGCTCAGTCATGAGCGCGAACGGCATCAGCAACGCCAAAGCCAGCGCAACAGCCTGGAACGCATCCGCCGGCTAGCCCCGTTTCTGATGACGCTCAGGGAAAACGAACAGAAACTGGCCGAACTGGGCGAGGTGATAGAGCTACCGGCAGAGGCCGCGGCCATTCTCGCCAGCGCAGAACGGGAGCTGGCTATCGCCCTGGAACGACTAGAACTGCGCAATGGCGAGGTTGGAAACCTCACGGAAGCGTTATCACACATCGAGGTGGACGAAGCCATCCTTGAACTGGCTGCCGACATCACCAACCTGGATAACCTTCGCCTGCAATATAGTGCCTATGAACGCGATATCGCCCATCGAAAAAAGGAAATAGCCGGGCATTGGCAAGCGGTTGGTCAAGCCTGCGCCCAGCTGGGTTGGGTCCAAGACTCTGAAAGCGCAATTGCCCAGCGCCTACCCACACTGCTGGTCCGGCGCGAACTCAGGCAACTGGTCCGCGACCGTGGCGGCATTTTTCAAGCATTACGGTCAGCCGAACAAGCGGAAAAGGCCAAGGATTCTGAAATCAAATCGCTATCAGCACAACTGGCTGAGTTGCAAACTGGCGAGATCAAGCCCGCGCTACGTGCGGCGTTAGCAAACGCCAAATCATGCGGTGACACCGAAATAGCTCTCCAAAAGCAACAGACTACGCTGACCAAAGCGAAATCAGCGTTGGACGGTTTATTGTTGGATTTGGGGCAATGGCGCAAGCCTTTGCCCGAATTAATGGCACTACAGCCTCCTAGCCAAGAAAAACTAACCCGTTTGATGCAAGAGCGGCAAACCCTGCTTTCTGACCAAAAAGCGGAATCAGTACGGCTAAAAAATCAAACTGCCGAGGTTGCCCGAGTTGAATTGCAAATTGCCCAGTTTAAAGCACTACATCAGCCGACGACACGGGAGGCGGTGATTGAAGCGCGGACTGAACGCGATGCCTCGTGGGAGGCGATTAAAACGGGTGAGATTGATCTGAAACGTGAGGGACACACGTTTGAGGAGAAGATGTCCCATGCCGATCAAGTGGCCGATAGGCGGCTCGACGATGTCGAAGAAGCCACCGAGCTCCAGAGCTTGAATCAGTTGCTGGAGCGAGAGCAGCAGAGTCTAACGCTGATCGAAGGCCAATGTTCACAATGGGCAGCAGCTCTGCAGCGGTTTGATGACCAATGGGCACAAGCGGCCGTCGGCATGGATTTGGCCGGCATGAACTTAGAGGGCATGGGGGCCTGGCTGCTTAGGCGGGAGAGGGCG
Organism: Methylicorpusculum oleiharenae; assembly: GCF_009828925.2. NCBI lineage: Bacteria > Pseudomonadati > Pseudomonadota > Gammaproteobacteria > Methylococcales > Methylococcaceae > Methylicorpusculum > Methylicorpusculum oleiharenae. The sequence continues at coordinate 90,321 of NZ_WUTY02000002.1, read as the reverse complement.
CTGTCTGGGGGTATTGCCTATCAGGATGCCAAGGATGAATTTGATTCATTTCACCTCTTAGTGGCAGAGTCCAGACTCAATCTCGCCAATGCATTGCAAGAAGCGGGATTTCCTGTTCTCGAGACGGCGCGTTTGTCTGTCCTGTGCGTTCAGGCAGAACAGCATATCCAAGCTATCGACAACGCTACAATTCGGCATGAAACCTTATCGGCGCAATGGCTTGCCGCGCAGTCACTGGCGACTACGTTAAAGCAAACCACTGAGGAGGCGCAAACGGAGGCAAGCCGTTGGTCTAAAGCCTGGTCAACAACGCTCGCCAAAGCGGGGTTATCCCCGGACACCGATAGTGGCACGGCGGAAGGCGCCCTTGAACTCATCGAGCAAATCGCCGAAAAGTTAGACAAGATGCGGCAAATTCAAGTCGAGCGTATCGACACCATGCAGGCTGATCTGAAGGCGTTTGCTGTTGAAGCTAATCGACTCGCGCAAATCATTGCCGTTGAGCTTAAAGATCAGCCAGCCGAGCAAATTGCTCTCACATTAGCCAATCGTTTAGATCGAGCCCGCAAGTCTTTTGCGGAAAGTACACGGCTTCAAGAAGCTCTGCGTATTGCAAACAGGGGTAAAACAAGCAGTCGTGTCACCAGCCGCCATTTCGATTACAGTAAGTCAAGCCGGGTATTCATATCAAGGTCAAATCGCCCATAGGGGTTGATATGCTCCCAAATAAGGGGAGTTAACGCGGCGTAGTCTCGTGTTGTCATCTTGCCCTGCCAGTGTGGCTGCGCTAACACCTTTTGGATCATTAACGTGTTGATGTAAACCATGCAGTTTTGAATGAGATGCAGGGCTAGCATGCTAATCTCGTGGTCTTCCCTGCGATTGCTCGACATTTCACCGCGACGAGCAAAAAACACAAAATCAGTTGCACCATTCCATTGTTCAACCACATTCAGGCCTTCATGGATTTCCCGGCGTAAAGATTCGTCATGCAAATAGCGGCAAAGAAATATAGTCTTAATCGCCTTACCAAGTTCTGCAAATGCTTTGTAAGTCGGATGCTGAACGTTCTTTCGAGTAAAACGCCTTAAGATGGCTTCGGTTTCCGCTGTTCGAAGGCGTAGAGCCGTCGTGTATTTAACCATTTGATCGTATTGCTGCCGCACGCAATCCCAATCAATAGGTTTCGTTAAAATTTCTTGCAGATTTGAATAGGCATCGGCCATGCCAACATCTGGGCGACTCAGTTTTTGTGAGTGAATGGCTTTCAGTCTGGGTAATAACTGGAACCCCAATAATCGGCAGAAGGCAAACGCAACCGTGCTTTGGCCATGAGAATCGACATATTGACGGTCAACTTCCATCTCGGTGCAATGATGGATAACGCCTTCGATCATTGATGCCACTTCCGAAGAGGACGGCGATTTAAGTTGCGAATGGATGCACAGTGAATTGCGTTCGACATGCCAGTAAATCATGATGCCGCGTCCACCATAGCGAACATGCCATTGTGTAGTCAGGTTTTGATCCCATGCGCCGAAATGCTTGGAATCGGATGCACAGGCGGTGGTGCCGCTACCCCATACAGCCGGATTACGCGCATGTAACGTACCATCGGCGACAATGGCAATTGCGCGCCGCATAGCGTCAACGCCAATGTAACGGCAACGTACATAAGCCAAGTCTCTTGCCGTTGTACCGGAATCGAGTCCGGCCATGCGTTGTAGACCCGCATTGGTGCCAAGACCGTGCAAACATAATAATAAGCGTGGTTGCAACACCGAGCGATCCATCGTTTCATAAGAGGTTGGCGTTTTCAATACATCTGTAAAACCCAACCGCAGATCGGTTTCCTTAACCACATCAAGCAAACTTGTCATAGGCCACAAGGCATTCAGTTCAGCTTTGAGCGTTGCCAGATTTGGCGGTTCGGGCTGTGCGTCCAACGGTGTTAAGATGATCCAGCCGTTATTTTTGTTGCTTAGCCGGACGTACGGATTCTTTTTCAGGCCAGTGTCGAAGGTGTTTAATGCTGCGCGCATTTCGGCCTGCAAGTTGGCGATGAACTGCTCCGCGTCGAGCGGCAGATTTAACGCCTGATAGTAGTTTTCACGGTTCGCATTAAAATCTGTGGGTAGGTCTTCATCGGGGTTGCGGTAACGGTTTGCGCCGACTACCCAAATTTCCTTACAGCGCAGTCGTTCGCGTAACGCTTCCAGCGCCGCAATTTCATAAGTGATGCGATTAATGCGATCCCGTCCGGCTGCGTCCTTATCCATCACGGCTTCACGCCATAATCCGCGCACAACGCCATCGAGCGGCACATTTTCATCCACCGGAAAGGTATGAGCTTTGGTGTCCGCAAAACGTTTTACCAATTCAAGCGCGTCCATCACCGGACGGTGAAGGTCATTGTTACACCGAAATTCCAGCGCGGCCAGCAAAGTAGGCACCATGCGGCGATAGTGTCCCTTGTACGAATTACGGATCACGGTTCGGAGTGTGATTCGGTAAGTGGGTCCGGTCGCTTTCCACTCTTTTACCAAATCACGCAACGTCTGTTCTCCGACCACGGGAAATACTACGTCACGCACGACACCATCTGGCTGGGCCAACGTGGCGTCAGCCAGTTCGAACAATAGGTTTTGTTTGCCGGAAACACGCTTAAGGTCCTCCAACAATTCCCGTTCGACTTTGCGCTCAGCGCGTGCGCCGATCTGGTGGATAGTTTCGATCAGCAAGTCCACAAGATCATCGGTCAAACTGCGGGCACGCAAGTAAACGAATGCGGCCAACCAAGTAATGCGTGCGGCATCGGGATGTCTACGCAGGTCGCGGGGCACTTCGACCGAAACGCGCTTGCGGCAACGCTCCAAATCAAGCGGTGAAACCTTATCAAATAAATCAGCTGGCAATCCGATTTTCCTGATGAGCGCTAATTTCGCCAGTTCATCCTGCATACTGGCGAGGCTGGGGCGGCCAGGATTGCTACGCAGCGTCAGTAAGAGGGCTGACGCGCTGCCGGTAATATCATCTTGCTCACTATTCTCGCTACCGAATTTCTCAGACCGTAACAAGGCATCCAAATTCTCGCGGTGTTCGGGCGAAAGACGTTCATAGACTGCATTGTGGAACAGGTCTTCATGCGCATGCAGCGCACTACGTGCAATACGATCCATTCGATCAGGTGTAGGCGGTTCAATCGAGAGCTCTTTGCAACGTGCTTCCAATCGTGCAACCATCGGGTCTATATCGCCGCCGACTTCACCGGCAACATGATCACGCAGCCAAGCTGTCAGCATTTCCCCATCGGCAACCGTGACTTCCCGGAAACCGAAACGGACTCGAATTTCAGCGCGTAGCCGCTCGGCAGTGCGGCCAGTAGGAATGGCTTCGCCATCTATTGGAATCGGCACTTCCAGTTGCTGACTGAGTAAGGCTACGCCTTGGATTTCGATTTCGGATTCATCGCGCGGAAACCTGCCGCGTTCGCGGAAGAACGTTAGCAGAATTGCAAACCCTAACCGGTTTGCTCGATTCTTGGCCATGACCAGCGAGCGTTCGGCGGGTGTTAGTACCCACTGATCCTTATCGCCACTATTGTCCATCGCACCGTTATGGATTTGGATTTGAAGCAGGCCAGCCGATGCGAGCCAACGTTTCGATCAGTGTGGTTCGCTTGACACCAAAGTTACGGCAGACTGCCGCTTTAGACATACCGCTATTCAATGCGGCGATAATTGCTTCTAATTTTTCACCCATAATGGCGGGTGGGCGTCCGCCAATTCGTCCGCGTTTTCTGGCAGCGGTAAGGCCAGCTAAAACACGTTCTTTAATCAAAGCACGTTCATATTGGGCGAGAGCGCCAAAGACATGGAACAACAGTTCGCCCGATGGCGTAGTGGTATCCATGCCCTCGGTGAGCGAACGAAATGCCACTTGTTTCTCTTTGAGCGTGTTGATAATCGAAAGCAGGTGAGACAAAGAGCGACCTAGCCTATCCAATTTCCACACGACCAGCACATCCCCAGGATGGACAAAGTCCAATGCATTGGTCAGTCCGGAACGATCATCCTTGGCCCCTGATGCTCGATCTTCAAAAAGATGCCGAACATCGACACCGGCGGCCAGCAACGCATCACGTTGTAAATCAGTGCTTTGCCGATCCGATTCCGATGAAACACGCATATAGGGTGACCGTAAGGATTCGTGCGAAAATGGGCATTAGCAGATAAACTCATGTGACGACACGTCTATGAAGCCTGGTTGCTTACGTTACGGGTCGAGGGTTCGCAAACGACCCAAGCCAGACTATCAACAGAAATAATGACAATTGTCTATTCCTAATCCGATTAGATTGAAAAACTTAAAAGCGCTGACGAGTGTTAGTAGAGGGCTCTATTAATTACGCATTTACGAAGCAATCATCACGCCTACCTTTTTAGCAGTCAGCAATAGGACGGATAGCCACTTTTGCCTTAATAAGCGTGCACAAAGTACCATTTTCCTGATAATAACCGTATTCAAACATCGGAGTACTTCTGCCTTTTTTGGCCAAATCCGTGCGTATTTGCCGCTCTATTTCCGGAGGCATATGAAAAATGAGTTCTAAATCACTTAGACCTTTTGCTATAAAATCCAGCTGTAACGAACTTGTCAAAACCCTATGGTTGGGAAATAATTTCTGACATGCCATTGCTGCAATAGGATCAGCCAGACAGGCTTGGAATCCGCCAAATAAACTACCTCCGACATTAGTTGCAATCCAGCTATGTGGCAAACGGATTTTGATAGTGCACCAGTCGGGAGACAAAACCAGTACTTTAATACGCATTAACCAAAAAAAGGGTAGGCACTCTATTCTTTTTTTATCTGATAATAAAGGCGTGGTCCAGATAAAATGACGTAAGTTCATAGGGTTAACCAATAATGAGAAATCCCCCGGCTCTGCCGGGGAGACAGGCTAAGTTTGACATTTAGAGGAGTCCACCAGGACACTCCCTTGCGTGAGCCGCCAAGCAAACGTAAGAGGAGAACCTGATGGACGAGAACGAGAGCTTAAGTCACTCGAAATGGGAGTGCAAATATCATGTGGTGTTTATACCGAAATGCCGCCGTCGAACCTTGTACAAGGCGTTGCGAAAGCATTTAGGCGAAGTGTTTCGGCGTTTAGCCAGCCAGAGAGAAAGCCGAATATTGGAAGGTCATTTGATGCCGGATCGTGTACATATGTTGATCTCGATACCGCCGAAATACGCGGTGTCGCAAGTAATAGGCTACATCAAAGGTAAGAGTGCGATTCATTTGGCGAGGGTCTATGGCGAGAAGAAACGCAACTTCGTGGGTCAGCATTTCTGGGCACGAGGGTATTTTGTTTCGACGGTAGGCAGGGATGAAACGGTGATACGGGACTATATCCGGCATCAAGAACAGGAAGACCAGTGAATAGAGCAAATGAACCTTTGGCAATGAGTCGCCGCCTATTGGCGGCTATTGATATGGGGCCGCGTTAGCGTCCCCATTTACCGCTTTGAGCGGTTCACTTTATAAAGCCCCCGGCTTTGCCGGGGGATATTTACTGTATCTTGGTTATAATTCAGTGAAATATTGATACAACCTTTTTATGAAAGCGGCTTGCTTTCGAGCGCGGTTTGAACCTATTGTTGGATCTCATGATTGTTCATGGTGATGGTTTCCTCATTTGTTTGTTGTAGGATGCGGTCGATTTCCGCTTCTGCTTCGCACCAATCTTCCGCCATGTCGCCGCCGGCAAAGCTGCGCTTTTCGGCGCTGTAATAGGCGGCTTCTGCGATCATTCGATTGCGCTCCTCCGGTGATACGAGCGGACGATTTAGTTGCTCGGCAACGGCTTGAGCCATCTTTTCAGGGGCGGCAGTGGATTTTGATTTGGATTTGGTCATGGGGTGTACTCCTATTTAAGCAGTGGTTTTACGCGCGCTGGCGTTGGTTATTTTGCCTCCGCCGACAGCTCGCGCCGGCAGGGTGTGAAAATAGTTATTCAATCAATCCTTCGGCCTTGAGCGCCGCCTGCACCGCAGGTCGTGCGGCGACGCGGCCCTGATAGGCGATCAGATTTGGCCATGGGGCAAGATCGACACCGACGTAATTGCCCCAGCCCAGTACGGTAAAAAGATAGGCATCGACCACGGTGAAATCATCGCCCATCAGCCAAACCTTGCCATCAAGTCGGCTGTTCACATAATCGAAACGCCGGGCCAGTTGTGTCTTGACAAGGTCTTTCCAGGCTTCAGGCGCCTGTGGATTGAACAGCGTGCCGAAGCTCTTGTGCAGTTCGGTAGAGATGAAGTTGAGCCATTCCATCAGGCGGTAACGCTCCATGCTGTCGACAGGCGGTGCAAGACGTGTTTCCGGTGCATGGTCGGCGAGATACTGGACAATGGCCGGGCCTTCGGTCAACACTTGACCGTCGTCGAGTAGTAAGGCGGGCACGTAGCCGTTGGAATTGATCGTGCGGTAATCGGCGCCGGTTTCGGTTTTTCCGCTGGTCAGATCGACCCGCTCGGTTTCATATCTGAATATGCCCTCTTCGAGGACGATGTGGGGTGATAACGAACAGGCGCCAGGGCTGTAATAAAGTTTCATGGTGTGGCCTCCTCAGGCTAAAAAATGGGTAGTCGGTATCAGTTGTGCTCGTCACCGCAGGTGATGCAGGCGAGACAATCAGGTTGAGCGCTGCAAATTTATTGATCCATAGGTTACTCCGCAGGAAATTAACAAGAAGCTTCATGCGGTCAATGGCCGCCTGCCGCGCCACCGGCGTCCGCCGACACTTTTCTGACCAATGGCATCAGCAATAACGCCAAGAGAAAAACCAGGGTGAGGATATGAAAAAGTGTGTTAAGGGTAATCACCTCGGCTTCTCGCATCACCAGGCCGTAAAGCTGCTTGAGCGTGGCCAGTTCGCTATCCGGTAACGACAATCTGACCATGCGTTCCTGCAAGCCCGCCAGTAGTGATTGCGCTTGTGGAGAGCCCGGTGTCACCGACTCGCGCAACACGGCGTAATGTTGCTTGTTCAACTGAATCATCAAAGTGTTGGCGACCGCCAGACCTATCGCTCCACCCAGGTTGCGCATAAGGTTGTACAGTCCGCTGGCATTTTTGACTTCTTCAGGCGGCAACGTACCCAAGGCCAGTGTATTGATGGGCAAAAAGGCAAACATCAGCGCGAAGCCGCGCAAAGCCTGTGGCCAGAAAAACTCCCAGTAGCCTGACTCATGCGTGAGATCGCCGTTCATCCAGGAACCCAGCCCATAGAGAGACAAACCCAGTGCCATCATCAACCGTGAATCCAGCACCTTGGCGAGTGGGCCGGCGACAAAGGCCGACAACAGTTGAAATAGTCCTGTGACCATCACATATTGGCCAATTTGCAGGCTATTCAGGCCTTTGACGCTAGCCAGATACAACGGCATCAAATAAATGGTGGTATACATTCCAACACCCAGGATGAAGCTGAATACACAGCCGACAGCGAAGTTGAAATTACGGAAGGCCCACAGATCGACAATCGGGTGTTCGATGGTCAATTCACGATAGAACATAGCGATGCCTGCCACGGCGGCAACCACGCTAAAAAATAAAATTTCATGGCTATCAAACCATTCCTTCCGCACCCCTTCTTCTAACACGAATTGCATGCTGCCGAGAAAGATGATGATGTAGACTATGCCGAGAAAATCGATTTTTTCGAGTAATTCCCAGTCCGGTTCATCCACCCGCACGAACAGCCAGGTGCTCAGACACACCAAAAAACCCGGCAGCAGATTGATCAGAAACAGCGCTTTCCAGGAAAATGCTTCGGTAAGATAACCGCCCAGCACAGGCCCCGCCGTAGGTGCGACAGTCACCACCAAGCCGACGACGATAAACATGGACGGTTGCAAACGCTTCGGGAACATCGTGTAGATCACCGCAAACACTGTGGGGATCATCGCGCCGCCAAACAAGCCCTGAAGGGTTCGAAAAACGATCATCGAGGGTAGATTCCAGGACAAGGCGACAAACAGGCTCATCAGCGTAAAGCCGCCGCAAGACAGCACGAATAGGTAACGGGTCGACAGCGCCCGGGCCAGCCAGCCGGACAGAGGGATGATCACCACTTCGGCAATCAAATAAGCGGTTTGCACCCAGGCGATTTCGTCGCGGGTCGCCGCCAATCCTGCCTGTATTTGTTGCATGGAGCTGGCGACGATCTGGATATCGAGAATCGCCATGAAAATGCCGAACACCATGCCGAAAAAGCCGATCCATTGTTGCGGGGTGAGCGGCTTTTCAGTCGCGCCGGCATGACTCTCCAGCGCGTCTTTGGGGGCAACCTCTGTGGTTTCCATCATGTTACGCTACCTTACCCTAACCTTAATTTCCGTGGATAGCCCCGGTCTCAGGCGGCTTAAATCAGTGTCCGGCCGGAACAGAATTTTCACCGGCACCCGGCGCACGATCTTGGTGAAATTACCGGTGGCGTTTTCCGACGGTAACAAACTGAATTCCGAACCGGACGCGGGTGCGAAACTGTCCAGCGAACCTTCGAAAACCTCATCGGGGTAAGCATCAACATGAATCTCCACCGCTTGCCCCGGTCGCATCCGGGCGATCTGGGTTTCCTTGAAGTTCGCTTCCACGAATAGGCCATCGTCCGGAATCAGAAAGCCGAGTGCATTACCGGGTTTGACCAATTGCCCGACCTGCACGCTGCGATTGCCGATGACGCCAGCCATTGGCGCTACGATACGGGTATTCCCCAAGTCGATGCGGGCCTGCTCCAGAGCGGCTTCGGCAGCTTTGATACGGGCGCTGGACTCCTCGATCTGCGCATCCAGAGCAGCCAATTCGCTTTTCGCTCCCTGCACGGCCGAACTGAATTTATCCCGATGGGCGGATGCCTGGGTATAAGTAGATTGGGCGCTATCATGAGATTGCGCGGAAATAGCCCCCTCCTGGGCGAGATTGCCGTAACGCTTCAAATCCTTGCCGGCGCGATCCAGGTCGGCATTGGCAGCAGCGATATTCGCCGCCTCCTCGCGTATTTTGGCGTTTTGGGTGAGTTTGTTAGCTTCCAGAGTCTGGATGTGCGCTGTTTCCATCTGCACCTGGGCTTCGGCCTCGGCGACACGGGCCTTAAAGTCATGATCATCGATCACCACCAGCAGGTCGCCTGGCTTCACCTTCTGGTTATCCACGAACAACACTTCCTTGACATACCCGGTCTCCTTGGAGCTAATCAAGCTGATGTGCGCCTTCAGATAGGCGTTGTCGGTAGTCTCGAAAGGATGGATCGCTTTCAGCCAATAGACGATGCCAGCTGCGGTTACGGCCATGAGCAGCAAAGAGACTATTAGGGTTTTTTTGGATAGATGGAGAGACATAAATTTTTATTTGCTTAACTAAACGGTGTGGTTTAGTATAATCATTAACTTCACTGCAATGCAACGAATTTATTCCGCGCCAGGATGAAACAAGCCCCCCCTCCCCCGAAACGATAGTCCATTCTAGGCCAAGGCTATATCGGTACGCTCCGGCGTTAGGGTCTAAGCGGGTGACCGTAAGTCGGCGATGCCACATTGCCAAACCATCATAAAGCGGTAGAGGCCATGGTAAGTTATTTTGCAAAGACTATAAACCGGCATCAGTGGATCTCAGAAGCCGCTTATTTCAATGCGGAAACAAGAGGTTTTGAGTCCGGCAAAGAATTAGATGATTGGCTGGCGGCTGAAATGGCGTATTCGGAAATACTGATAACGACTTATATTGCCACGTTGGAAGAAGATCATGCTGCGCTAACCATTTCCGGGTTGAAGCAATTAGCAGCCTTAATCGGTATTGAACATACTGATGTGTTTAATTCGGATGTAGAACTGATACAAGCTATTCAAAATGCCACAAAACACCGCCCCTGTTTTCGTTATGAACCCAATAGGCTTTGTGAAGAAATGGATTGTAAATGGAGAAGGGAATGTCGAAAATTGATTTCTGTATGGTATCGATAAGTCGGTGGATACCCTGCTAATGCAACATATTAATATAACAACACAATGAACAAACCAAATAACCCAAAACGACAGGCTATTCTCAATGCGGCCAAGCGCGCTTTTATCGCGCACGGTTACAGCGGCACCAGCATGGAAGCCATCGCCGAAGCCGCGCCAGTGTCGAAACCGACTCTTTACAACCATTTTAAAGGCAAACAGGAGTTATTCGCCGCAGTGATCGAGAGTCAGTGCGAGGCGATATTGAACACCCTATCCAGCGTCAAAACTGAACTCAGCGATCCGGTCGCCGGCTTGAAAGCCATCGCCGGCGCTTTTGTCGAGCTGATTTATGCCGCCGAAGCCTTGCAGCTTTACCGGCTGATCATCGCCGAGCAGAAATATTTTCCTGAGTTGGGCGAACTGGTTTACCGTTCCGGGCCTGAACCGGTGTTGCGGCAATTGTCGTCTTACCTCGCCGAACTGCATGCGCGAGGTATTCTGAACATCGCCGACATAGAAACATCGAGTCGATTATTTTTGGATATGTTGAAAGGCGATGAACATTTTCGCTGCCTGTTGGGCTTACAATCCGGCTTGAGTGAAGCGGCAAAACAACGTTTGATTGATGCCACGGTTTCTTTATTTCTCAAAGGTCATGGTCATGATGCATAAAGCTAACTGGTTATTGCTCCTGGGCGGTTTGGCCGGATGCACGATGGGTCCCGATTACCGCAAAGTCGAGCCGGCGGCCCCGAAGCATTGGCAGGCCGCACAAGTACCGCAAGCGGGCTTGAAACCGGCCAGTCCGGAGGACTTGAAAAACTGGTGGAAAAATTTTGGCGATGCGCACCTGAACCATCTCATGGACCAAGCGTTGGCGGGAAACCTGGATGTCAAGATAGCGCTGGCCCGTATCGATCAGGCCCGCGCCGAGCGTCGCGGCACCCGTGCGGAACTGTTCCCGACCGTCAACATAACAACCGGTGCGCAACGCCAAGAGAATCCGTTCCCCGGCTTGGCGTCCGGTATCAAATACAATATGTTCGAGCTGGGTTTCGACGCCCTCTGGGAAGTCGATTTGTTCGGCCGTCAGCAACGCCGACTGGAGGCCGCCACTGCCGATCTGGAGGGCGCTGGCGAGCAGTATCACCAGTCCCTGGTGACGCTGACGGCCGAGCTGGCGCGCAGTTATGTTGACTACCGCAGTCTTCAGAATCAACTTCGAATAACGCGCTCGAACCTGAAGTCGCAGCAGCAAACGCTGGAACTGACTGAAAGACTCAACGCCGAAGGCGTGGGAACCCGGCACGATGTGGTGCGGGCACGGGCCCAGACCGAGACTACGGACGCCCAAATTCCGGCGCTGGAAGCAAGGCTGGTCGCTGCATTGCGGCAACTGGAAGTCCTGGTGGGACGCCAGCCCGGCACGCTGGATGCCGAACTAAATTCCACCGAAGCCGTGCCGGCAGCGCCGGGACGGGAAATCCTGGCTTCGCCCGCGGAAATGATACGCCGCCGCCCGGACCTTCGCGTGGCTGAACGCCAACTCGCGGCGGCAACGGCCATGCAAGGGGCGGCGATCGCGGAATTGTTTCCGAAAATATCGTTGTCGGCTTTTGTAGGTCTGCGTAACACCGATATCGAAAGCCTGTTCAAATCGGCCGCCTTCTCCTACGGCACCGCCGCCAATCTGTTGCAGCCCTTGCTTAATTTTGGCCGTATCCGTGCCGGAATCGATATGGCCGATGCGAAGCAGCAGGAAGCCTATCTGAGCTATGAAAAGGCAGTGCTTGAGGCACTCCAGGAAACCGAGACTGCGATGACCCGCTACCTGAAGGAGGAAATTCGCCGGCAGACGCTCGCCCGCGCGGTGGTGGACCATCAGGAATCGGTACGTCTGTCGCAACTGCGTTATCAGGAAGGCGTTTCCTCGTTTCTGGACGTGCTGGATGCCCAGCGCGCGCTGTTTGTTGTAGAAATCGAGCTGGCTCGTTCCGAAGCCGAGACTTCCACGAATCTGATCGCCGTGTATAAGGCGTTGGGCGGCGGCGCGAACGTCTAACTGCAGCTGCAAATATTCCAGGAGAAATGATGAGTAGCCAGTTAAAATCGATACTGACCCTTGCCCTCGTCGGCATTGCCATCGCTACGGCGGCCGTGGCGTGGTGGGTCTTACGCCCCAACGGCTTGCAGGAAAGCATGGTCAGCGGTAATGGCCGCATCGAAGCCACCGATATCGATATTGCCACCAAGATTCCCGGCCGTATTGCCGAAGTCCTGGCACGGGAAGGTGACTTCGTACAGGCTGGGTCGGTTCTAGCTCGCATGGACACGCAAACGCTGCAAGCCCAGAAAGCAGAAGCACTGGCTCAGGTGCGTCATGCCGAGAGCGCCCTGCAAACCGCCAAATCCGTCGTCACTCAACGTGAAAGCGAACACAACGCCGCACTGGCCGTGGTCGCTCAGCACCGCGCCGAACTCAATGCCGCTGAAAAACGCTTGAAACGCTCGCAACGTCTGGTCGGCGAGGGCGCCATGCCGGAACAGGAGGTGGACGATAATAACGCCAGGGTGCTAGGCATTCAGGCTATGATTAGCGCTGCGCAAGCCCAAGTTGCGGCGGCACAGGCGGGTATAGAGGCGGCGAAATCCCAGATAGTACAAGCGCAGGCACAGATCGAGGCGATCAAAGCCACTGTCGTCCGCCTGCAGGCGGACATCGACGACAGCGAACTGAAAGCGCCGCGCGACGTGCGTGTGCAATATCGCATCGCCGAACCCGGCGAAGTGCTGGCCGCCGGTGGCCGGGCACTGAACACGGTGGACTTGTCCGACGTTTACATGACTTTCTTTCTACCCACCGCCGCCGCCGGCAAGGTTGCGCTCGGCAGTGACATCCGACTGGTGCTCGATGCCCTGCCCAACTACGTGATTCCGGCCAAAGCCAGCTTCGTCGCCAGCGTCGCCCAGTTCACGCCAAAAACGGTGGAGACCGAGAGCGAACGCCTCAAACTCATGTTCCGCGTGCGGGCACGCATCGATCCCGCCTTGCTGAAACAGCATCTTGATCAGGTCAAGACCGGCCTGCCCGGCAAGGCCTATGTCAAACTCGATCCGGCCGCCGAATGGCCCGCCGAACTCGCGGTCAAGCTACCGGAATGAATACCGACGCCATCGCCCCAGTGGTCAGCATCGAAGGCGTCAGCCTGCGCTATCGTGACAACCTCGCCCTCGATAACGTCAGCCTGGCGATTCCCGCCAACCGTATGGTCGGTCTGATCGGCCCCGACGGTGTTGGCAAATCCAGCCTGATGTCGCTGCTCACAGGCGCACGGAAAATGCAGCAAGGACATATCGAAGTGCTGGGCGGCGACATCGCTGACGCGGCCCACCGCCGTGCGGTATGTCCGCGCATCGCCTACATGCCGCAGGGACTAGGCAAGAACCTTTATCTCACGCTGTCGGTGTTCGAGAATGTCGATTTCTTCGGTCGTTTGTTCGGCCACGCGCAGGCTGAGCGCCATCAACGCATCGCCGAACTGCTAGCGAGCACCGGCCTGGCGCCGTACCATAACCGCCCGGCAGGCAAACTGTCGGGCGGCATGAAACAGAAACTCGCCCTTTGTTGTGCACTGATCCACGACCCCGATCTGTTGGTGCTGGATGAACCGACCACCGGCGTCGATCCGTTGTCGCGCGCCCAGTTCTGGGAGTTGATCGAACGTCTGCGTACACGCCATACCGGCATGAGCGTACTGGTTTCCACCGCCTACATGGACGAGGCTGAGCGCTTCGACTGGCTGGTGGCGATGGACGCGGGCAAGATACTCGCCACCGGCACCGCGCCTGAAATACGCGAGCAAACCGATGCCGACAGCCTGGAAGCGGCGTTCATCCGCCTGCTGCCGGAGGAAAAGCGCCAAGGTCACAAAGCAGTAGTGATTTCACCGCGCAACACCGGCGGTGGCACACAGGAAATTGCCATCGAGGCGCACGGTCTGAGCATGCGTTTCGGCGATTTTGTCGCCGTCGATAACGTCAGTCTACGCATCGAGCGCGGGGAGATCTTCGGCTTTCTGGGTTCCAACGGTTGCGGCAAGTCGACCACGATGAAAATGCTCACCGGCCTGTTGCAACCGAGCGAAGGCGAAGCCCGGCTGTTTGGCCGCATCGTCGACGCCGGCAATATGGCCACCCGACGACGCGTCGGTTATATGTCGCAAGCATTCTCGCTGTACACTGAGCTGACCGTGCGGCAAAACCTGGAGCTGCACGCCAAACTGTTCCACTTGCCCGACGCAGGGATTCCAGCCCGCGTCGCCGAAATGGCGCAACGTTTCATGCTTAACACCGCCATGGACAGCCTGCCTGATGAATTACCCCTGGGGATTCGCCAGCGTCTGTCGTTGGCGGTAGCAGTGATCCACAGGCCGGATTTGTTGATTCTCGACGAGCCGACCTCCGGCGTCGATCCGGTGGCGCGCGACAAGTTCTGGGAGCTGATCGTCGATCTCGCCCGCCGTGACCAGGTCACGGTTTTCATTTCCACCCACTTCATGAACGAAGCCGAACGCTGCGACCGCATCTCGCTGATGCATGCGGGCAAGGTGCTCGCCAGCGACGCCCCTGCCGCGTTGGTCGAACGTAACGGTCACGCCACGCTGGAACAAGCGTTCATTGCTTATCTGAAGGAAGCGGGCGGTGTCGACGGCGAGTCAACGGACGAAGCGCCGATGGCGACACCGCCCATGCCGCCATCGGCGCCGGCGCATAAGCAGGCAACTCAGCCTGGCACCCGCTTCAGCCTGCTGCGCTTGTACAGCATCTGCGTGCGCGAAGCCCTCGAACTGTACCGTGACCCCATCCGCGTCTCAATCGCGTTGTTCGGCACCTTATTCCTGATGCTTACTTTCGGTTATGGCATCACCATGGACGTCGAGAATCTGCGTTTTGCGGTACTCGACCGCGACCAGACTACACTCAGCAATAACTACGCACTCGACCTCGGTGGCTCACGTTATTTTATCGCCCAGCCAGCCATCGCCGATTACGACGCACTCGACCGCCGTATGCGTAGCGGCGAACTGAGTCTGGCGCTGGAGATTCCACCCAACTTCGCGCGCGATGTGCGGCGCGGTGATCCGGTCAAAATTGCCGCCTGGATCGATGGCGCGATGCCGACTCGCGCCGAAAGCGTACTCGGTTACGTGCAGGCGATGCACCAGGTCTGGTTGCGGGAGCAAATGCGTCGCCATGCCACCGACCAAGCACCGGCTGAATTGATGACCATTGAGACGCGCTTTCGTTACAACCCTGATGTCCTTAGCCTGCCCGCCATGGTGCCCGCGGTAATCCCGATCCTGCTGATGCTGATTCCATCCATGCTCAGTGCGCTCAGCGTGGTACGCGAAAAGGAACTCGGTTCCATCCTCAACCTTTACGTCACTCCGGTGAGCAAGTTCGAATTTCTCGTTGGCAAACAACTACCCTATATCGCCATAGGCATGATCAACTTCTTTCTACTGTGCGCGATGGCGGTGTGGGTTTTTGGCGTGCCGCTCAAGGGCGACTTCCTGCTACTGACCTTGGCCGCGCTGCTCTATGTGACCTTCGCCACCGGCTTAGGCTTATTGGTCTCGGTTTTCACCCGCAGCCAGATAGCCGCCATCTTCGCCACCTTCATTCTCACCTTTATTCCATCCAGCCGATTTTCCGGCATGATCGATCCGGTGTCGTCGTTGGAGGATGGTGCGCGGCTGGCGGGTGAGATTTTCCCCGGCACCTATTTCCTGATCTTCAGTCGCGGCATCTTCTCAAAAGCGCTGGGTTTCGCTGAGCTGAGTTCCTACCTGCTGCCGCTGGCCTTGTCGATTCTGGTGGTCGTCGGCTTGAGTGTGTTGCTGCTCGCTAAACAGGAGCGTTAGCCATGTATACACTGCTCAACATTTTTCATCTTGGCATTAAAGAATTGCGAAGTCTCGGACGTGACACCTTGATGATGGTGATGATCGGGTTCGCGTTTAGCGGTCAGATCTACGTGGTCGCTACCGGCCTTCCACAATCACTGAACAAGGCGCCCATCGCCATCATCGATGAAGACCGCTCGCCATTATCGGCGCGTATCGCCAATGCCTTTTATCCGCCTTATTTTTTGGCGCCAGTGATCATTGATCAGTACGCCGCCGATTTCGGCATGGATGCCGGCCTCTACACCTTCATTCTGGATATCCCGCCTGATTTTCAGCGCGACCTGTTGGCCGGAAGGCAACCGGCGATTCAGCTCAACGTCGATGCCACCCGCATCTCGCAAGCCTTCATCGGCAACAACTATGTGCAGACCATCGTCAATGGCGAGGTGTCGACCTTCGTCCAGGGCCATCGCGCACTCGCGACGTTGCCGATCGAGCTGGAAACGCGGGCGCTGTTCAATCCGAACCTGAACTCGACTTGGTTCGGCTCGGTAATGGAACTGGTCAACAGCATCACCGCATTGTCCATTGTCCTCACCGGCGCCGCGCTGATCCGCGAACGCGAGCACGGTACCATCGAGCATTTGCTGGTGATGCCGCTGACGCCGTTTGAAATTATGATGGCCAAGGTGTGGGCTATGGGTCTGATCGTGGTGGTCGTGGCGACCGCGTCGCTTGTTTTCGTCGTGCAGGGGCTGCTGGAGGTGCCGATTCATGGATCAATCCCACTGTTCGTCGTCGGCATGACGCTATACCTGTTCACGACCACCTCATTAGGTATTTTTCTCGCCACAATGGCACGCTCAATGCCGCAGTTTGGCCTGCTGCTACTCGTCATCCTGCTGCCGCTACAGATGCTCTCCGGCGGCATGACGCCGCGCGAGAGTATGCCCGAACTGGTGCAGAACATCATGCTGGCGGCGCCGACCACCCATTTCGTCTCGCTGACCCAGGCGATCCTGTATCGTGGCGCCGGCATCAGCCTCGTCTGGCCGCAGTTTCTGGCCCTGATCACAATCGGCAGCGTCTTTTTCGTGCTGGCGCTGACCCGTTTCCGCAAGACCATTAGCTCGATGGCTTGATTAGGTCTTGAGCACGCCATGAAAAACGTGCCCAACAACCTTAACCATCGTAAGTTCTTCAGCTTGAAGATAAGTTGCAGCTCATGACCGTTGTCAGCCTGTCGTAAAACACTTGTTTTCCGGTGGGTACGAAAACGTACCACTATTATCGCTCAAACCGCCTCATAAAATGTACGAAAAACACTGTCGTAATGATGTACTATACGCAAATTACTTTCTAAGGGTTTTTCGTACATGCTTGTTGGTTATATGCGGGTATCGTCCGACTCAGATCGCCAGACAACCGACTTACAGCGCGATGCGCTGATGGCGGCAGGTGTCGATAGTCGGCATTTATTTGAAGATCATGCCTCCGGCGCCAAAGATGATCGGCCAGGATTATCAAAAGCACTGGAGTTCGTCCGCCCTGGTGATGTCCTGGTGGTCTGGAAGCTGGATAGGCTTGGGCGCTCATTGTCTCACCTGCTATCCATCGTCAATGCGCTAAAGGAAAATCAGGTTGCCTTTCGCTCACTGACTGAGGGCATGGATACAACAACACCATCCGGCGAATTATTGTTTCATGTATTCGGGGCGCTGGCCCAGTATGAAAGAGCTTTAACAAAGGAACGGGTTGTTGCTGGTTTGGCTGCTGCCAAACGGCGAGGACGAATTGGCGGACGCCCACCCGCCATTGTGGGTGAAAAATTGGAGGCAATCACTACGGCGCTAAAAGGCGGTATGTCCAAAGCGGCAGTATGTCGTAACTTTGGCGTTAAACGAACCACACTGATCGAAACCCTGGCTCGAATAGGCTGGCCGAGCAGCCAGCAATGAACAAGTTTCTGTCATGCTAGCGAGCGATACTGCCTACCCCAGATTAAAAACCAGCTTCAACGCTGGCGAATTAGAGCGGTGGTATTCCCCCACACCTGAAGAGTGTGACTTTTGCGCAACGGTTGTGCGGGGCCAGAGTACCCGATTCGGTTTTCTTCTCACCTTGAAGACCTTTCAGCGTCTTGGCCACTTTGTGACATCGGATCAAATCCCTGACGCCATCATTGATCATCTGGCGAATATCGAAGGGACTCCCGTAGACCGGGAGGCACTGAAGCGCTACGACATCTCACGCTCGCGGAAAACCCATGTCAGTGTTATCCGTGGCTATTTGAACGTTAACCCGTTTGATAGCGAAGCGCACAGGTTGTTATGCCAAGCGTTGGTTGATGCCGCGCTGACCAAGGACGACTTGGCGGACATCGTCAACGTCGGAATTGAGATACTGGTGAAGCACCGTTACGAACTACCCGCCTTTGGGACGTTGCTGCGCGAAGCCAAGGATCAGCGGGCAGCCACCTATCAGACGCTGTTTCGGGATGTCTATGATCGCTTGAGCGAGGTTGACCGCTCTGCACTTGATGCCCTGTTTCTGGTTGGCGATGGTTGCCGGACCAGCCCGTGGAACGATCTCAAACTCGATGCGCCCAAGGTGACCATTCACGGGTTGCGGGAACTACTGAATCGCTATGGCCAACTCTCTGCCCTGGCTGGCAATCAAGAATTGTTGCGGAATATCCCGATTGTCAAACGGCATCAGTTATCCCTGGAAGGCCTAAGCCTGGATGCAGCCAGCATGGCGGACATGGAAGTGAAAAAACGATACACCGTCTCGTTGGCTTTGATCGAGCGACAATTAGCACGGGTGACCGATGATCTGTGCGATATGTTCTGCAAACAGATGATGAAAGTCCAGCATCTTGCGGATGCAGAACTCGAACAGTACCTGACGGCCAATCAGGATAAGACCGATGAAATTCTGCGCCGCTTCGCCCAGCTCGATACCCTGCTACAGTCAGACCAACCGGTAGGCGATCAGATAGCGATAGCCCGTCAGTTGGTCACTGCGCGTCCCGATTTATGCGAGTTCTCGCGAGTCCACTCAGAATTTGGCGGCAAGAACGAGTGTCGTTTCATGTGGCGCTACTTCAAAGTCCGTCGAGGAGAACTGTTCCGCATTCTGGCCAAGCTTCGCTTGGTGGCTACCAGTCAGGATGAAAGCTTTGAACGTGCCTTGGCCTTCGTTTTGGCTAACCACCGTCGCCATGCCGACTGGCTTACATTGGAGGGCAAGGGCGAATCAGTCCTAACGCGGCAAGACCTGGATTGGGTGCCGGCGAAATGGTGGAAACTCGTTACCGGTGAAAATGACGACAAAGCGGAACCAAGTCGGGTGAACCGCCGTCAGTTCGAGGTGTGCGTCTGCCGGCAATTGGTTCAGGAACTGAAATCGGCTGACATCTGTGTTCCAGGCAGCGATACCTACTCGGATTCGCGCGAGCAGTTGCTGTCCATGGAGGAGTGTAACGCTGCTTTAGCGGAGTACGGGGAACTGGTGGGCATACCGGTTGAAAGCCAAGCGTTCGTCGACCATGTGCGTACCCAGCTCCTTGATACCGCCAATGCTGTTGACCGAGAATACCTGAGCAACACCTATTTCAATATCGTCAATGGCCGTCCGGTACTGGCAAGGCTGACTAAGAAGCCCGATCCCAAAGGGTTTCGGGTTGTTGAAGAAGCATTGACCCAAAAATTGCAAGCACTCGACCTATCGATGCTTGATGTGCTTGGCGATACGATGCGATGGCTGAACTGGGGGAAGTTCTTTGGGCCGTTAAGCGGGCATGAAAGCAAACTGGAAGATGAGGAGCGGCGGCAAATACTAACGACATTCGCCTATGGCACAGGACTCGGTCCGACGCAGGTTGCAAAGAGCGTGTCCGGTGTCAGCGACAGACAGATAGCATTCGTCAATCAACGGCATGTGACGACAGAAAAACTCGAAGCAACGATATGTGAAGTGATCAATGCCTATAATCGCTTCTGGCTACCCAAGCTTTGGGGAGATGCAAAGCGTGCTGGTGCCGACGGCACCAAGTGGGATCTCTACGAGAACAATCTGCTGTCGGAGTACCACATCCGCTACGGTAGCTGGGGTGGTGTCGCTTACTACCATGTCAGTGACACTTACATTGCCCTGTTTTCCCATTTTATCCCTTGCGGCGTTTGGGAGGCGATCTATATTCTTGACGGACTGACCAAAAACAAATCCGACATCCAACCGGATACGCTGCATGGCGATACACAGGCGCAAAGTACGCCAGTATTCGGTCTTGCTTATCTGTTGGGCATCAAATTGATGCCGCGTATCCGAAACTGGAAAGATTTGAAGTGCTACAAGCCCACATCAGAAGCAAGTTACAACCATATTGACGAGTTATTCACCAAGGACAATATCAATTGGGAGTTGATTGCCCGGCATCTACCGGATATGTTACAGATTGCGCTGTCGATCAAGGCTGGCCGCATCGCACCTTCGACGATCCTGCGTAAGCTCGGCACTGCCAGTCGGAAAAACAAATTATATTACGCATTTCGGGAACTGGGTCGGGTTGTCCGAACCTGCTTTCTTCTGGAATACGTGAATAGCGAAGAGTTGCGACGCCTCATTCAGAGCGCAACGAATCGATGCGAGAGTTTTAACAAGTTCGCCCAGTGGGTCTACTTTGCTTCTGACTTGATTCAGGAAAATGTACGGGACGAGCAACTGAAAGTCATCAAATATAATCATCTGATCGCCAATCTGCTGATCTTCCACAATTGTAAGAGCATGACGGAGGCGCTGAAGGAAATGCAAGATGATGGCATGGCATTGACGCCAGACATTTTGCGGGCGTTGAGTCCGTATCGGCAGCACCCCAGTCGATTCGGTATGTATGAGTTACGGGATAGCGAGGCTGGGCCGATAGATTATGACGTGCAGCTTGAACTCGTGAGGAACGAAGACAAAATGGAATTAGCTTAGCCGCTATTTCCCATTTTCGTAAGAATCCTTACGGTCATCCATATAGCCAATTAACATAAACGGAAAACCATAAATTTGATGTTTCCGTATAATATCATTTTACGACAGTGTTTTACGTATATTTGCTAAGCTATTAAAGAAGCGCTTTGGTCATAAATCGCATACATGTCGTAAAACAGATGTTTTGCGACACTTATATTGCCTCTAATTGATGCTGTGTAAACATGAAAGAAGCCCATATATAAGGTAGTCGCAGAATTCGGAAAAAATAGTACGCTAAGACTTCGGCGTGAATAAATTTGGGGGCTTGTGTTTTTCTGGTCACTACACTTATATGAGAGTGTCCCAACCACTTTTTTCTAAACGTTTAAAATTTGCTAAACAGCATTGGCCTGATGGGTTCCTGATTTCACAGGCGCATTCGCTTGCTTTGGTGCGTTGCATGACAAAAGTCTTGATCTGCTCTGCCTGGTGATCGTTTAACGCCGATAAATACTGCTCGGCGTTTATGTCAAAGCAGTAACAAAGCGCGTCGTTCTGAATCGCTTGATAGCTTCTTAAGTGCTGTTTGGGAAGGGTGTTGCCGGCGTTGGAAAAGTAAGCAATCGGGCATGTTTTTGCCGGGCAAAAATAATAGCTATCGGTAACGATTGACTGATTCTCGGGAAACCGTACCTGATGGTACAGCGTAGGCATGCTAACGCTTTTGCATGCGGAACCGCATTCCGGACAAATCTGTTTGGTAGTCGTGGAGCCGCAGCAATCAGACATAGACGGTATCCTCGTCCTTATTGGGTAATAGGTGTGACGAGAGAACCCGGATAACCGGCATCCGTCGTGGCTTTGATCAAGGCGGCACTATTGGTTTTGTGGACGTCGAAAGTAACCACGGCCGTTTTGGCATCGTAATCGACAGCCACTTTTTGCACGCCGTCGACTTTCTGCAAGGCTTTCTTGATAGTAACTGTACATAGGCTACAGGTCATATTCTCTAACTTCAGTGTCACCGTCTGTTGTTGGTTTGGCAGTGCCACTGTGGTTTCAGCATAGGCCGCTGGCATCCACAAAGTGGTCGGTAACAACAAGCTTATCAGTAACAATCCGGATTTAATGGTCATAGCGTAATTCTCTCAAGCCAGGAAAAAAGGCGCCAACCAGGGAAAGGCCAGTAGACTTAAAACGAATGCGGAACCCAGCCAAAACAGTAGGCGCCGTCGGCTTTGGTTATGAGCTGCGGCACAGCTTTCACCGACATTACAGCGCTCAGGCGTCAGATAGAGTTTTCGATAACCGAGTCCGATAAAAATCAGGGTTAGAATAATGAAAAATGGCCGGGCCTGTTCCATAGCCGTCAACGTGCTGATCCATGCGCCGCCAATACCCAACGACAACAGCAAAAAAGGCCCGACACAACAGGCCGAAGCCCCAACAGCGGCCATAAAAGCTCCGAGACCCAACCATGACGAGGTTTTAACTGCATTTTCACGGTCTTTAGTCATGCCAATCTCCTAAGCCAAACCATGCGCGATGTGGGCAAGGAGTCTAAACCCTGTTGTTTAGAACAGAGTCAAGTGCGTAATTTAAAATCAGGGTTGGTTGATGCATCATCGCTAAACGCATCGAGAATCGCGCAACGCGCGGATGGCTCTGTTTGCTGACAGTTCTCGACCAGAGTTCCCAATACCTGACGGAGAGTCGTTAAATCTCTGATTTGTTGATCGATCTGCTGGTATTTTTGCTCGGCAAGTTGTCGCGCATCGGCACAGTGCGCTCCATCAAGTGATAACAAGGTGGCAATTTCTTTCAAGGTAAATCCGGCCTGTTGCGCGCGCTTGATGAAGCGCATTCGGGCTATCGTATCAACCGAATACATTCGATAACCGTCATCGGGCTTCGCCGGTTCCGCCAGTAAACCAATGCGTTGATAGTGGCGGATGGTTTCGATGGTGACTTCGGTTTGTTTGGCCAGTTTGCCTATGGTCAAAGGTGGCATTTTTAGGTTCTCTCTCTAAAGCGTTCGGCGGTCATATCCGATATATTTTAACTGCTACGCACTTTTAGCCCTTGACTGATTAATTTGGGAATTTGGAAGCAATTGAATGCTGCAAATGTGCCAATTCCAGGTTTTCGTGCTCGGCCTGACTGTAGATTTTGATTAGGGTTAAACAATGAGGTATGAATTCGTTATACTGCTCATCTTCTACAGGAAGAAGTGCTTGGTATTCTGCCAAACGCTTTTTGTGTTCTTCTGACATCGCTTTCATTTCACGGGCCATCTGCTCATAATGCGCAGCAAGCGCCTCGTGGTCAGCCTTGGTCTTAGCTTTTTCGATGGCCACCGTCATATCCATGCGGTGAGGATAATGTTGGGCGCAACTTACCAGCAAGTTTAAAACTGCGGCACTTAGTATTATTTTTATTATGCTCATAGTGTACATCCTTCTTATTGACTACATAAATTCCGTAGCATCGAGCCTTGTGCAACATATCGAGGTTGCTTCACAGTTTCATCCGATTCAATCGGAGTGCATTACTGATTACCGATACAGAACTAAAACTCATCGCGGCGGCGGCAATCATCGGCGAAAGCAAGATGCCGAAGAACGGATATAGCATACCTGCGGCAATCGGCACACCCAGTGCGTTATAAATGAAAGCGAAGAATAGATTTTGTCGAATATTACGCATAGTGGCTCGACTTAATTGCCGTGCGCGGACGATGCCGCGCAAATCACCTTTGACCAGCGTCACTCCCGCACTTTCTATCGCCACGTCGGTACCCGTACCCATGGCAATGCCTACATGCGCTTGGGCCAGGGCTGGGGCGTCGTTGATACCGTCACCCGCCATCGCTACAATAGAGCCCTTAGTCTGTAATTGTTTAACGATTTCAGCTTTCTTTTCCGGCAATATTTCAGCCTCAACCCGATCTATACCGAGTTTTTTGGCGACTGCATGGGCGGTGGTTTTATTGTCGCCAGTCAGCATGACCACTTTGATACCGGCTGCGTGAAGGGCCTTCAGTGCTTCCGGTGTTGTGGATTTGACTGGATCGGCAACGCTGATAAGTCCAGCGAGTTTACCGTCAACACCCACGAAAATGACTGTCTGCCCCGTTTGGCGTAACTCGTTTGCTTGTTGTTTCAAAGGGTTGATATCGATGTTCTGCGCCCCCATTAATTGAATATTACCCAGTGAAACCTGGCGGCCTTCTATGTTGCCGCAAACGCCTTTCCCAGTGAGAGATGTAAAACGCTCGCTGGCTGACAGTACAATGCCTTTTTGTTCAGCACCTTTGACAATAGCGGCTCCTAAAGGGTGTTCACTAGCCCTTTCCAGACTAGCTCCGAAATACAATACCTCTTGCTCCGAAAACACTGGAGTGGCAATTACCGCCATTAAACTAGGCTCACCCTTTGTCAGGGTGCCGGTTTTATCGACCACCAGCGTGTCGACTTTTTCCATGAGTTCCAGAGCTTCGGCATTTTTAATCAATACTCCAATCTGTGCGCCTTTGCCAGTGCCAACCATTATCGAAACAGGTGTGGCTAGACCCAGCGCACAGGGACAAGCAATAATGAGTACCGCAACAGCATTAACAACGGCATGTGCCAAACGAGGCTCCGGCCCCCATTGCCACCAGCAAGCCAATGTCACAATAGCCGCTATCACAACAGCCGGCACAAAATAAGCCGCTACTGTGTCAGCTAGCTTCTGAATTGGAGCCCGACTACGCTGTGCTTCACTGACCATTTTGACAATCTGGGCCAGCAAGGTATCGTTACCGACTTTCTCCGCCCGCAATATTAGGCTGCCAGTCGTGTTCATGGTCGCACCTATCAACCTATCTCCCACATTCTTTGCCACCGGCATCGGTTCGCCTGTCACCATGGATTCATCGACATGGCTCGCGCCTTGGGACACAACTCCGTCTACAGGAATCTTTTCTCCGGGACGAACGCGCAGTATGTCGCCCTGTTTGACCTGTTCCAGTGCAATATCGTCCTCTCTGCCATCCTTATGCACCCGTCGCGCGATTTTTGGTGCCAGTTCCAGCAGTAGCTTGATGGCCATATTGGTGCGGCTGCGTGCTCGCAACTCCAATACCTGTCCAAGCAAAACCAAGCTAGTAATCACTGCTGCGGCCTCGAAATATACCGCCACCTGGCCCCGGCTGTTACGCATAATAGCTGGGAATATATCCGGCGCTAAAAGTGCCACCAAGCTATAACCCCAGGCGACCCCGATACCCAGTGCAATCAGGGTAAACATATTTAAACTACGATCTACTACAGAACGCCAACCTCGCTGGAAAAAAGGCCATCCGCCCCATAAAACAACTGGAGTCGCTAAAGCGCATTCGAACCATTGCAGCCATTGGTTGACGAAAGCATTGGTAATCAAGTTCGGCAAAATATCATGCGTCATCGCCAAAATGAACACCGGTAAGGTCAATGCCGTGCAAAGCCAAAATCTGCGACTCATGATCGCCAACTCGGTGTTATCTTCTGCTTTCACCGGAACGTTACGGGCCTCCAGAGTCATGCCGCACTTGGGACAAGAACCAGGTTGTCTTTGCACCACGTCCGGATGCATTGGACACACATATTCGATAAGCGGCTGCGTTTCCTCAGTAACTATCAAAGCTAAAGCCATGCTGCATTTTGGACAAATCCCTGGCTGTATCTGTCTAATTTCCGGGTGCATGGGACAGGTATAGACTTGCGCTTGCCAGGGTGTTTTCATGACCATCTCCTGCTAATTGCGGCCGAACGTTGATGACGCGAGACCAGTTCGAATCGAATGAATGGTGAAATTTCTTACGTACATAATTTTTTCGAGCATCTTTCAAAATCAGTGTTTAAAAAATATGGGGCAATAAGCTGATGTAACATTACTTCAATCTGTTGCTCTTCAAGCCCACCGATTTCGTCATACAGACGGCGTGCAATCGGTGTAAACGCATTAACTAAGCGTGGATCAAAGTGATTGCCGCGACCCTGTTCAAGTGCGGCGATGGCATCCGTTACAGGCCATGGTTCCTTATACGGCCGTTTCGAGGTTAAGGCATCGAATACATCCACAACGGCGAATATCCTTGCATTCAAAGGGATCGCCTCGCCCTTTAAGCCTTCCAAATAGCCGCTACCATCGAATTGTTCATGATGATATAGGACCACGTCTTTTGCCCCCTGCAACCAACTTGATTTGTTCAGAATGTTGACGCCTAAGGCCACATGCAACTTCATGTCCTCGAATTCTTCCGGCGATAATTTCCCCGATTTCAACAAGATCAGGTCACGGATGCCGATTTTGCCGACATCGTGTAAAAAAGCGCCTGTAATTAGATCGCGGATGTCGGTTTGGGGTAGGCCGATAGCTTCACCTAGACGCAAGGCATAAAAGGTCACTCGATAGTTATGGCTATTGGTGTTGGAATCGCGTTCGGCAATCGCACCGCCGAGCACATTCATTAGTTGGAGATTACCTTTAAGTAAGTCTGCCGAAAGTCTTATCAATTCTCTGTTCAGCAACAAGATGATCGGGTATATCAATAGCGCTGCGAACGTAATTCCAAGCGTCGCAAACATTAATTTGCGAAACAGGCCGTATTTAATAGTGTCGAGAGTATTTTTATCGACTTGATAAACACCCTCGAAATAGCCAATCAAGCTATTTTGAGCATCCAATAAAGGGACTAGAATCACCAGAAGCAATTTGCCATGCATCAGATGAAACTGATGTGAAAACTCACCCTGTTGCGGAAACCGATGGCGGAAACGATTAATATCATGTTCGACAACCTCAAATCCTTGCCTAATGGTTTCAAGTTGGAGTTGTTTGTTGAGATCGTATAACTCAACCACCCAAAAATGTTGGTTAACTAATTGTTCCGCCAAATTTCGAAGATGAAGCCTAGCGTCGGCATCCAGTCTATCCATATTATGAGCGGATTCACCGCTAAAACTTGCCGACTCTTTGAGCGCAAGTTCATGCACAAAATGTCGAACGCGATTGACCTCCAGCCAAAGAACGATGCCACCAATCGCCAGGCTGAGGCATAACCATCCGAAAAACAATCTGGTCAAAATCAATCGGTGTACCGTTCGACTGATTGAGTGAGTCGGAATCGATTTAAACTTAGCTTTTATCTTTGGCATTCTCTGACGAAGAAACGCTAATTGGGGAAGCTGCATCGGGCGTTACGACGAAGGAGCAAATCCGCTCCCTCGCCGGCTGGTAAGATTTACATTTCGCGATGTGCTTTTGCCATGCTTAAATTCGCTTCGACTGCATTTTCATAGATCGAAATCAGCCTTCTGCAATGGCCTTTTAAGTTTTCGGCTTGCTTTCCGTACAAATAGGCGTGTGATTCATATTTACTCAGCAGTTTTTTATGTTCATCGACTTTAAGCTGCATCTCTTTCGCAGTCTCTTCGTAGTGTTGCGCCAACGCTTCGTGGTCGGCTTTGGTTTTTGCGTCTTGAACAGCTTGGCTCATGTCCATGGGATGAGTATCCATTTCGGCACAGGCAGGCAGCAGCAAACCTACGGTTAAAAATAGGGGGATTAGCAGGTAAGTTTTCATGGGTGTTCTCCGGTAAAATGCGATTGAGTGTTGAATATCCAGCAATTTTAAGATTAATAACGAGTAATCATAGGCTTGACTCCTTGGTAAGTGTCGAATAGATTAAATCATTCCACTGATCTGTTAGTTGCACATGTCCTTGAATATGGATTCAGTTTGACAAGCTATGTTTACGGGTTTCCTGGAATTGCAGTACCAGACTATAGATCACTGGAAATACCAAAAGACTCAACATCAAGACCGTCAGCATACCGCCGAGTACCGGCGCAGCGATGCGTTGTGTTACGTCCGCACCGGTGCCAGTGGCCCACATGATCGGAACCAAACCCAACATGGTCGTGAAGGCCGTAATTGCAACCGGACGGACGCGCATGGCCGTAGCGGCTTCGACGGCGTCCTTGATTTCCAGCCCCGTTAACGGCGACTGTTTTTGCGCGCGTAGTTTGGCGATTTCTATGTCGATGAAATTCAGTACCATCGCGCCAGTCTCGGCGGCCGTGCCGGCCAGGGCGATGAAGCCGACATAGACGGCCACCGATAAATTGAAATCGTACCAGTAAATAGTCCAAATCCCGCCTATCAGGCCAAAGGGAATCGTCAACATCACGATGATCGGCTCTGCAATATTTCTGAAAGAAAAATACAGTAGCAAGAAGATCAACAGCAAGGTCAAAGGTACGACGATGCGCAGCCGCTGTGCCGCCCGTTCCATGTATTCGAACTGGCCCGACCAACTGACCGTATAGCCTTTCGGTATCTCGACCTGTTGTTCCAGGGTTCGTTTGGCCTGAGCGACAAAGCCGCCGATATCGGAGGTTTTAATGTCGACGTAAATCCAGGCGTTCAGGCGAGCATTTTCGCTTTTAATCGAAGGCGGTCCGCGGCTGAGCTCTAAATCGGCCACCATCGCCAGCGGGATTTGGGCGCCGGTTGGGGCCGGAATCAGAACCCGTTTCAGGCTTTCCAGGTTGTCCCTGAGTTCGCGCGGGTAACGAAGGTTGACCGGATAACGCTCCAGGCCTTCCACCGTTTCAGTCACGTTCATACCGCCGATCGCACTTTGGATGATGTCTTGCACGTCGCCGACCGTCAAACCGTAGCGTGCGGCGGCGTCCCGATCGATGTCGAAATCAAGGTAATAGCCGCCAACCGAGCGATCGCCGAACGCCGACAGCGTGTCCGGCAGCGTTTTCATTGCCTGTTCAATTTCCTTGGACAAGCGTTGTAATTCATTCAAATCCGGTCCGGACACTTTGATGCCGACCGGCGTCTTGATGCCGGTAGACAGCATGTCGATGCGGGTTTTAATCGGCATGGTCCAAGCATTGGCAATACCGGGGAAGCGAATGGCTTGATCCATTTCCTTCATTAATTGCCGAGTGGTCTTATTCGGGTCCGGCCACTGATCTTTGGGCTTGAGCCGAATCGTGGTTTCAATCATCGATAAAGGCGCCGGATCGGTCGCGGTATCGGCCCGACCGACTTTACCGAAGACATGCTGTACTTCGGGAAAGGTTTTTAATATCTTGTCGGTTTGTTGTAATAGTTCTTTCGCTTTAGTGATCGATATGCCGGGAAAGGTCGACGGCATATACAGGATATCGCCTTCATCCAAAGGCGGCATGAACTCGCTGCCGGTCTTGGACAAAGGATAAGCAGTAGACCCCAGCGCAATTGCGGCAATCAATAGCGTAGTTAGGCGCCAACGCATGGCGATTCTTAACACGGGCGAATGAAGGATATGCAGGAAGCGGTTGGCTGGATTTTTGTGTTCCGGAATAATGTTGCCGCGAATAAAGTACCCCATCAATACCGGTACGACAGTGACTGTCAACATTGCCGCGGCGGCCATCGCGTAGGATTTGGTAAAGGCGAGTGGGCTGAATAGCCGGCCTTCCTGAGCCTGCATCGCAAAAATGGGAATAAATGAAACAGTGATTACCAGCAACGAAAAAAACAGCGTAGACCCCACCTCTTTCGATGCCGTGGAGATGGCTTGCCACCGTTCTCGTTCCGTCAGGTCGGCCTTTTTCTTTTCGGCTGCTTCAACCAAATGCTTATGTGCGTTTTCGACCATGACGATGCCGCCATCGACCATGTCGCCAATCGCAATGGCGATGCCGCCCAAGGACATGATGTTGGCGTTGAGCCCTTGCAATTTCATGACGATAAAAGCGATCAGCACGCCCAGCGGTAAGGTAATCACGATTACCAACGATGATCGCAAGTGCAGCAAAAACAAGCCAACCATCACGCATACGATGATCAATTCTTGGGTCAATGCCTCGTACAAGGTCGCAACCGCACTTTCGATCAGATCACCTCGATCATAAACCGGGACGATTTCGACGCCTTCTGGCAGGCCTTTGCTCAGTTCCTCAAGCTTGGCTCTGATCCCGATGATGGTCTGTTTGGCGTTTTCACCAAAGCGCATGATGACGACACCACCGGCCACTTCGCCTTCGCCATTCAGTTCCACCACGCCACGGCGCAGTTCCGGCCCTATATGGACATGAGCGATATCCTGAATGCGGATGGGTGTGCCGTTGGCGTCGACACCGACCGGTATGCCGTTGATGTCATCGATGCTCCGTATATACCCAAGGCCGCGCACCATGTATTCGGTTTCGGACATTTCGACCAAGCGGCCGCCGACATCGTTATTGGAGCGCTGGATCGCCTGCTTGACTTTGCTCAATGAGATGCCGTAGGCGGTCAGCGCATTAGGGTCTACTTCAATCTGGTACTGTTTGACGTAACCGCCGACCGAAGCGACTTCGGATACTCCGGACACGGTTTGCAACGGATAACGCATATACCAGTCTTGAATGGAACGCAGTTGGGCCAAATCGTGCTTGCCGGTTTTGTCGACCAATGCGTATTCATACACCCAGCCGACGCCGGTGGCGTCCGGCCCCAAGGATGGATTGACACCTTTCGGCAAGCGGCCGCTGACATAGTTGAGATATTCCAACACCCTCGATCGGGCCCAATACATGTCGGTGCCGTCATCGAAAATGATGTACACGAAAGAAAAACCGAAGAACGAATAACCGCGAACGACTTTGGTTTTCGGCACGGCCAGCATGGCGGTAGTCAAAGGATAAGTGACCTGGTCTTCGACGACCTGAGGCGCTTGTCCCGGGTATTCCGTGAAGACGATGACTTGCACGTCGGATAAGTCCGGTATCGCGTCCAAAGGTATATTTTTGAAGGACCATAGTCCAGCCAATCCCAGGATAATAGCCGCCAATAGCACGATGAAACGGTCTTTGAGCGAACTATTGATTAATGCATTAATCATGTCGATGGTCTCCCTGTTGCACGGCATGTTCTCCAGTATCGATGGGTTCAAGCGGCCCCTTCGAATGTTGATGCTCGGGCACGGAATCGCTATCGACCGGCTCGTCGGCGGCGTGACCGGGAGCGATCATCTTGACGGTCGCCTCGCGTAACTTGGATTCCGAATCGATCAAAAATTGTGCCGAGGTAACCACTTCTTCACCGGCTTCAACGCCTTCCAATACGGCGACTCTGCCGTTAGAGGCAAGCCCCAGCGTCACTAGGCGCGGCTCGAACTTGCCCGGAGCCCGCTTCACGAAGACTTGATCTCGGGTGCCTGAACGGACGATCGCTTCGCTGGGCAGGGTCACCGCTTTCAACTGTCTACGGGCCATGATGGCGACTTGCGCATACATGTCCGGTTTCAGTAACAGTTCCGAATTGTCGAACGCCAGCCGGACTTTTATGGATCGCGTTTTGGCCTCGGCATAGGGATAGACATAAGCCAACCTACCCTTGAAAGTGCGGCCCGGAATTCCCGCTAACTGCATTTCAACCGGGTCGCCTCCTTTGACCCAAGGCAATTCATATTCATAAATATCGGCGTAGACCCAGACGGTGGAGAGATCGGCTATCATGTAAAGCTCGGTGGCCGGCGTGACATATTGACCTTCGCGAACGCCAATATTCATGACGATGCCTGCGGCCGGAGAATGAATATGTAGACTTTTTTTGATTTGCTGCGTGCGAGTCAGGTCGTGCAGTTGATGGGTTGGCACATCCAGTAGTTTCAGGCGTTCACGCGAACTTCTGAGCAATTCCTCGGCTCCACGGCGAATATCCTCGATAGGACTATTTTCCAGGGCTTTGAGGTTATTCAGCGCCAGAATGTATTCCTGTTGACTCGCCACCAGTTGGGGAGAATAAATACTGAGCAAGTCGTCGTCTTTTTTGACCCATTCCCCGGTTTTATCTATCCGCAAAGTTTCTATCCAGCCTTCTGTTTTTGGATGTAGTCGAATCAGGCGTTCTTCGTCGTAGGCAACCCGGCCCACCGCCCTAACGATGTGCGATAGCGTTTCCTGGCGAGCGATGGCCGTACGGACACCGATGTTTTGTTCGGTCACTGGATCGATTTTGACGGTGCCTGACGGCTCGGTGGCGCCGTTTGAATCATCGGCATAGACTGGAACGTAATCCATACCCATGGGGTCTTTCGCCGGCACGGGCGAAGTCACGGAGGGATTCATCGGATTGCGGTAGAACAAGAGGCGCTTTGTTTCGCCGTTTGTTTTTGCATTAGCGCGACTATCTTTATGCTCAGATGTATTTTGATGGTATTCGGTCAACCAGCTGCCTATGCCGATCCCTATCGTTAATGTTAGAACGGAAACCAGCCAACTTGTCTTATTCATAGATTTCTTCCTTGCCGACCATGGCACTCAATTGAGCTAACGCCTGATTGGCTTCGCTTAAAGCCTTCCAGTATTGGGTTTCATAGTTGTATAAGGTGATTTGGCTGCGCACCAGATTCAGGAAATCGACCTTGCCCACCTGATAACCGGCCAACATAGAGGCAACGGTTTGCCGAGCCTGGGGAATGATGCCGCTTTTAAATAGAACCACCTGATTCTTGGTTTGATGAAAATCGCTATAGGCGGTTGAAATATCGGCTCGTACACGGTTCCACTCGTCTTGTAATTCATACCTTTGCTGCATCAATTCGCTGGTACGTTGATCAACCGCCTTGGCTTGTCTGCTGTCCAAAAAAATCGGAACCGTCATGCTCAATTTCATACTAAGAAAATCCGCTCGATCGGCATTCGCGAGTGTGTTGTCACGAATGCCATAAGAGGCACCGACATTAAAATCCGGAAAATAGTCTTTCTTGGCCAACTCCAAACGCGTTTGCGCCACATTGACCGATTCGCGCCGGGAAGCGAGCAATGCCCTGGCGTTTTCCGCTTGTTCGAATAATGCAGACTCCGCCATCAAGTTGGGCAATGTTTCCGAAACCGCTTTGGGTAAAGCGATTTGCTGATCCGCCGGCCTATCGAGTAAGGCATTCAATTGCGCTTTTGCTCGTTCGCGAGTCCCGACGAGAACAAGTTCGTTATCTAGCAGGCGGGATAGTTCCAGTTGCGCCAATAGCACATCCTGTTGTAAGCCTTCGCCCACTTGATATTTGGTTTGCGCGATCGCAACGAATTGCCGAAGTAAATCCTGATTGGCCTTGATAATTTCCAGTGCACGGTCTAGATAAAACAGCGACCACCAGATCTTTTTCACGTCGCGCAATAATCGCCACCTCGCTTCGATGACATCGTGCGCGGCGGCCTCGGCCGCAAAACCGGCGGCTTGTTCGTTTAACGCCAATTTGCCCGGAAAGGGTATGCTCTGCGATACGCCGAATTGCATTTGCGTCATCGGTTCCTGCCGGGTATCGAAGGTATCGGTCGGCAAGTTCAGCGAACTGAAACTGATGGCCGGGTCGGGTAACGTGCCGACTTGCGATGGGATAGCGGCCATGGCTTGGGCTCGTGCGTTGATCTGCGCCAAGCCGGGATTGTCCTGCACGGCAAGTTCGGTGGCGGCTTGTAAAGACAAAACAGGTTGCTCCGTACTGTAGGCGGCACTACAGGCAAGCCACAATACCGCTATCAGATGGTAGCGGGTAATGGGTAAATCTGGCGACATAATGATCCTCAAAACGTCATATTGGCGACGACAATCAATGCGATCCAACTAATCAGCGATAGCGCGTTGGAAAACCTGAACCGCGATTGCCTTGAAGGCCTTATAAACCAGGTGTTGGAAGGCCGTTCTAAAACGCTTAAAGGGTCGCTGTAGGTGGCTTTGTGTTAGGCGGGAGATGGAGGGAAAGGAATTCCGGCTTTGCAAACGCGACGTAGTTAGTTACGCGCTGCAATGAAAGGAATATGAAAGACGAAGCAAGCGCACAATCGACGCAAACATGAAAGTTGCAAGTAGAAGGATGATATTTACTGGGATGGCAATGATGGTCTTGTCCGACGTTTGATATGTTCTTGTCAGTCGCCAAATCATCACTGGAAATGGAATGCACTGTAGAAAATAATTCGTTGCCGGAGTAATGCGCATACGTCACACTTACAGGCATGACTGCCATGATGAGCATTAACAATACGACTAGCCTGCGGCTGAACATTTTGGATATCTTAGATTCTATAGTAGCGAAATGATCCTTCTTTTAAGCCTATACCTAATTTGCTAAGAAAACAAACACTTTTGAAATTTAAATCCCTGATGGTCTGCTAATTTACCGGTTATTACCGAATTTGAGAACTTACCACTGGCAAGGTTGAAAAACTGTAATATTTCCTAAAGCCTGTTGCCATTCGATGTTTCGGATTTACGTTGCATTCGGGTTTGATAAACGAATGAAGTTTATGCCATCATTTAATCTAATTTCAATGTTTCGAGATTAGCCCATGGCATCCTGTTGCGAAAACGACTGTGCGGCGGAAGCACTTCTGGAGAGGCAGCGCGGTACCTTAATCAAGGTATTGTTGATCAACGCGGTGATGTTCGCAGTCATTGTATTTGCGGCGCTGTATGGCAAGTCCACCGCTTTGCTATCCGATTCCCTGGATAATTTGGGCGATGCAATGACTTATGGCCTGAGCCTGTTTGCCGTCAGCCGCAATTCCCAAACCAAAGCTCGCGTTGCACTGTTCAAAGGCGGATTAATTTTTGCAGCATCGGCGGGTGTGGTAGCACAAATTGTCAATCGTCTGGCAAACCCGGAACTACCGTCGTATCAAGTCATGGGTATATTCAGCTTGGCCGGTTTAGCCGCGAATGGACTTTGCCTTTATCTGCTTTGGCGACATCGTCACGAAGATATCAACATGAGTTCTGTTTATGAGTGTTCGCGCAATGACATTGCGTCCAATTTGTCGGTCATTATAGCCGCAATAGGCGTTTGGGCATTGGATAATCATTGGCCGGACCTAATCGTCGCAGCCTTATTGGCCACACTTCTACTTTTGTCGTCAATAAGAGTTCTTCGTGGTTCAATTAACCAAAAATGAGAAATCCCCCGGCTCTGCCGGGGAGACAGCAAAAGTTTGATATTTAGAGGAGTCCATCAGGACACTCGAACGCGTGAGCCGCCAAGCAAACGCGAAAAAGGAGAACCTGATGGACGAGAACGAAAGCTTAAGCCACTCGAAATGGGAGTGCAAATATCATGTGGTATTTATACCAAAGTGCCGGCGTCGAACGCTGTACAAGGAATTGCGAAAACATTTAGGGGAGGTGTTTCGGAGGCTTGCGGGCCAGAAAGAGAGCCGGATACTGGAAGGTCACTTGATGCCGGATCATGTGCACATGCTGATTTCGATCCCGCCGAAATATGCGGTGTCGCAAGTGATTGGTCACATCAAGGGCAAGAGCGCGATTCATTTGGCGCGGGTTTATGGTGAACAGAAACGGAATTTTGTAAGGCAACATTTCTGGGCGAGAGGTTATTTTGTGTGGTAGGTCGGGATGAAACGATGATTCGGGAGTATATCCGGCATCAAGAACAGGAAGACCAACGAATTGAACAAATGAACCTTTGGCAGTGAGTCGCCGCCTATGGGCGGCCATTATGAAAGGGCCGCGTTAGCGACCCTATTTACCGCTTTGAGCGGTTCACAACATAAAGCCCCCGGCTTTGCCGGGGGATACTTACTGAACTCAGACAATAGTCATGCTCCAAACGTAAAAGTTGTTAGGCATTATGCCGCTTGGACGTGCTTTACGGATTCCGACGCGATGTTTCGATATCAGTAAACCAACTAAGCGTATGAACTTTTAGTCGTTAGGTTTTGTCCTTTTAAAAACCGGTTTACCAGCTCGTACCAAAGGCCGCCTAGATATTTAACCTTTATCCAGCTCTTTTGAAACCTAAAGTCACTTTTTATTCAAATGGATGTTTAGAGCGATTATTTTTTGATCGATTTAAAAAAACTCTTGCTACTGCAAGTGTGTTGTAGCTGATTTCTGTTGTTAATCTGATTAAGGAGTAAACGATGGCCTCAAATAAGAAAAGCAGTATTGAAGAAACCACAAGCGAAGAATGCGCTAATGAAGGCTGTTGCTCACCCGATTTAACCGCCGAAATTGCCGAATGTGCCTATTACAAAGCCGAAAAAAGAGGGTTTGCGCCGGGCCACGAAATAGAGGACTGGTATGAAGCGGAACAAGAAATGCTTGCAGGTAAATCCGACGTTTTATAAAAATTCCGGTTAAGTTTTGAAATCTGACCTCCATCAATAAATAACAGCAAGCTATGGTAAATGGAACAGGTCGACGAGTATACGCGTACCCTGTTTCGAGAACACCATACCCCGCGCCGTTACTCGTATTCAATAGGGAATTGCGTGTCGACGGAGCAATTTGTTCATTTTAAAGAATTTTTTATGCCGCCACGAAGCAGACCGAACGGCTAGTGGTTTATCAGCACGATCTAGGGCTTTAATATCCAGATGAAATAGTAAAGACGCATCGACTGAGACTGGGAATGGCAAATTCCGTAGCTCATCCAGCATGACAACATCCATGAGCTGGGGTCACATGTTCTGTTCCGGTTTATATAGCCACTCCGCCCAGCGACCGTACTTTCGAGAGAT
The DNA here is from genome assembly GCF_009828925.2 of Methylicorpusculum oleiharenae. NCBI lineage: Bacteria > Pseudomonadati > Pseudomonadota > Gammaproteobacteria > Methylococcales > Methylococcaceae > Methylicorpusculum > Methylicorpusculum oleiharenae. The sequence goes on along the minus strand of NZ_WUTY02000002.1, from coordinate 53,888 downwards.
CAAAATGGCGGCTGGTGACACGACTGCTTGTCCTACCCCAAACAGCCAGGTATTGGAAGCCAAAGAATCCAGTCAAACCGCCACGGCGAGTTTGAAACCGTTAATGGAAAAAGCAGGCGTCGACACCACGACTTTGTTGAATGCAGCCATTGCTCGATCTGACGAGCAACGTCGTCTCAATGCCGAGCTTGCAGAGACTAAGGCGACACTTCTCAATGGGGGAGATGGCCTAACGCGGCTGCAAATCGAAGCGGAGATTGATGCGGCTAATCTGCTTCATCTGGCCGCTGAGCTCGCACACATCAACGATGAAATTGCTGATGCCGTGCAGCAGCAAACGATGCTTTCGGCTGACCATGCAAACGCCTTGCGGGTTTTGTCCGAAATCGGTGGTTCAGACGCGGCGACACAAGCTGAGGCTCAGCGCCAAGAGGCGCTTGCGCAAATGGCAGATGCGGCAGAACGCTATGTGAAAGTTTTCACCGCCGGCCGCTTGCTCCGTTGGTCAATTGACCGCTATCGAGAAGAGAAGCAGGGGCCACTGTTGCAACGAGCAGGTGCGATCTTTTCGACATTAACATCCGGATCGTTTAGTAAGCTGATGGTGGATTTTGAACGGGAGCCGATGGTGTTGGAGGGGTTGCGCGCCGATGGCAAGTTGGTTGGTATTTCGGGCATGAGTGACGGCACACGAGATCAGCTTTATTTGGCACTTCGACTGGCGGCCTTGGAAATGCACCTGGAACAAGCCATGCCGTTGCCATTCGTCGCCGACGATCTATTTATCAACTACGATGATGTCCGATCAAAAGCGGGGTTTGAAGCACTTAAGGCATTATCCGAACAAACCCAAGTCATCTTCCTGAGCCATCATGACCATTTGATTCCAGCGGTGCACGAGGTTTTTGGAAAACAAGTAAACATTGTCCTTTTGTGAATCCTGGTCACCCTATTGCACATGACTCAAAAAATTTTAGTAGCCTTCCCCGCATTTTTAGCGCTTGAGTCGCTTACCTATATGTAATGAGAAGAAAAGGATGTTACATGAATAAAAACCTGAAACAAACTGTTCCACCTCCGCCCGACTCAAATGACCACAACGGCTGGCAATGTGCCATCGCGGAGAATCTTCACCTCGAATACGGCGTACAGGTGTTGTTCTGCGCCCTCCAGGGATTGGGCGCTAAGGCGAACGGGCAGGTGCGGAATGCCTTAGCCAAGCAACTTAGCGATCTTGTCATTGCAGAACTCCGTCGGAAAGTCAGCCGCTATCATCTAAACGAGGGATGGGACATAATTTGGCGAACACATGAATCCGTTTTCACGGCAGCCGCGAAACCGAATTCGTCGGACGGTGCAGGGTTCCGGGAAGCATTTCACGCCCGACTCAGCTTTAGGATCAAAGATGCCCTCGCGAAGGAAGTCCAACTGCGCAGAACCGAAGAAGATATCCTCGCGGAGAAGGCAGACAAGGCGAAAATTAAGGCTTCCACACGAAACGACGAGCCGAAAAGCCTTGGGGCAGACGACCAGTTGATAGAAGACGAGGAAGACCTCATCGAATTGGATGGCGAACGGATTGTATCGTTCCATGAACCAGTCGTTAATTACGATGACGAGACGTTACAGGAACAAACATCTTACGACCCATCGATGTTTGACGGGGTCAACGACTTTATCGATCAGATGGATGTCGATCGCCTGTTGAAAAAGCATGTTCCGGATGAACGAAAACGCCTAGCGTTTCGCCTTTTTATGGATGACGTCCCGTACAAGACAAAAAGAATCGCGACGACCCATTCCATCGCAGAGGCTATGGGGGTTGATGAGAGTACGGCCAGGGCGTGGGTAAAGGAGGTCCAGGAAACACTGAGAGAGCAAGTAAGGAGATCATCATGACCTACAACAATGTAAATGCCGACCGCGACGACGTGTTGTTCGCGTTTCATCAGAAATGTTCTCGGCCGACTGCCGATGACATTTCGACATGGGTACGCAGATATCCGCAATTTGCGGAAGACATTCGTATTCATGCTGGGATTACGCGGGATATGGCTGACGAAGAAGAAAATCCGATGGAAGTGCCTGATACTGTGTTCCGGCAGGGTTATAGCCGCGCCTTAAGCGCACTTTATTCCGCTGACCTTGAAAACGCCGCCTCTGAATCGGTTACGTATCAGTCATTTGAAGCGGTATTGGAGGCACGCGGGAAAACGATTCCCTCTTTAGCTAATGAAATCGACATTCGTCGAAGCATCATTGCCGATCTTTTTGGCGGACGAGTTTCGCCTCCGCTTAGTCAGAGGATGACTGAAGCGTTACAACGTACCCTCGCAATTCCCGCCGATAAAGTTCGTGATCTGCTCCAATATGCACTTGGTCAGCCAAAACTAGGCATGGCCAAAGCAAGAAATATTTCTGCGGTCATCGCTCGGCCATTTGCAGAAGTTATCAGGACAAGTGGTATGTCAAACGAGGAAATTCGGTACTGGCTTGACGAGGACTGACTGAATGGATACATGGATCGAGATAAGACGCAACGCGCGTCAACTCCATACGAAAGCCCTTACAGCGACGAATGGCGACCGCCGCGCGAATGCACTTATCGATGCTGCACTTCAAATTCTCGATCTTGAAAAAAGCTACTATGCGCCCGGCACACGATTTGGAGAGGAGGTGTTTGGCTCACTTGAACGGACCGCCCAAGTTGTCAATGTCGCCTCGGGCCAGGACCCGGAAGAAGAGCAGGTAGTTATCGCGCACGAAATAGGGCACTACGAACTGCATACTGATCCATCGCATGAGGTGACCATTTCGTATGCAGGATTGGGTGGAGACCCTGTCGAAGGTGCGGCAGGAAAAGTCGAGGGCTACTCTTCCCGACAGCGGCAGGAAGTGCAAGCCGACGTCTTTGCAGGGGAATTTCTCTGCCCCGCCGACTGGGCGCGTGAGCAATACGTTATTCATGGATGCCGTCCGACTCAAATCGCAAACGACCTCAAGTTGCCAGTCAGACTGGTATTAAACCAAATTATCCGCACTTTACTCTTGCCCCCGCTCAGGGAGCCCGCTAAGCAGGAGCCGGGCGCAAAGATTGAGCTCGATTCCAGCCAAAAGACCGCAGCAACATGGGACGCTGGGGCTCTACTAGTTGACGCCGGCCCAGGAACTGGTAAGACCCGTACACTTGTGCACAGAATCAAGCACTGCCTTGCGTCGGGTATAGCACCCGCAAGTATTCTTGCCTTGACATTCTCCAACAAGGCCGCGGAAGAGATGCACGAACGCTTGTCCGCAATGGATGCAAAAGCATCCGTGGAGATGTGGGTCGGAACCTTTCATTCTTTTGGGCTGGAACTCATCACGCGCTGGCCCTCGGGTATTGGGCGCTCACCGCAGGTGAAGATTATCGATGAAGCGAGTGCGCTGGCGCTTCTCGAGGTTAATTTGGAGAAGTTGTCCCTCAATCATTTTCAAAATCTGTATGAACCAGCTTACGAGCTTACGCATGTTCTTCGTGCGATTTCTCGGTGCAAAGATGAGCTGATTTCACCTGAAGAGTATCGAAGGGAGGCGAATACGTCCTATGCCTCTGCTCTGGCCTCCGGAAACGAAGACGCCATTGCAGCCGCCGAAAAGGCGCTGGAAATCGCTCACATCTATCGTGTCTATGAAGAAGCGCTTAAGGATGCTGATGCCGTTGATTTTGGCGACCTAGTATTACTTGCAAGCAAACTCATCGAATCTAACAAAGATGTTCAAGCTTACATCTCACAGTTCAAGGTCATTCATGTCGACGAATACCAAGACGTTAACCTTGCAAGCGCACGGATGCTGCGGGAAATCTGTAAACAGGGCGCGGTGCCATGGGTTGTGGCAGACCAGCGCCAATCAATTTACCGCTTTCGGGGCGCAGAGCCATCCAATGTGACGCGCTTCCCGGATGAGTTTGCTGGAAAATCTCATTCCCTTTCTACAAACTACCGCTCACACGCCCCAATCGTCCGCGCTTTCGAGACCTTCTCGTCTTCGATGGGCGATGGCTCACAGCGTGGCAAATGGGAGGCATTTCGTGATGTTGGCGGCTCTGTAACGATGGCGGTTGCACCAACGGTCGCGGCGGAGGCGGAATATATCGCAAGTCAGATTGAGCAGTTTCGCGAACTTGGCATTACATATAGCGATCAGGTTATTCTCGCAAGAACGCACTTGACGCTTGCGCGACTCACGGTAGCTCTAGAACATCTAGGCGTTCCGTTGCTATACTTGGGCGACCTTTTCGAGCGTAAAGAAATCAGGGATTTGCTTTCCCTCATCGCCCTTGACAGTGAGTACGGGAATGTCGGTCTAGCACGGATTGCCGAACTCCCGGAATATGCAGTCGCTCGAGAAGACGCCATCAAATGCCGCCATTGGGCCGAAGCATCCAATATCTCAATCATTGAGGCCCTAAGCCGTGTGAACGAGATTTCAGACATTAGCACCGAAGGGCGGGTTGGGCTTACGCGTCTCGGCGATCAACTCAAAGGATTAGAGCAGGCTCCGCCGTGGATTTACCTGACGACGTGGCTATTTGAAAGAAGTTCGTACCTCAGGCCGCTCCTTGAAGCCAATGATGCGGCATCGCGTCAGAAACTGATCGCAATCTATCAATTGCTAAAAGTATGCGGTGAGCAATATACGGCTGGAGTACATGATCGCAAACGGTTTCTAGCCCGCATCCGGCGCCTGGAGGCGCTCAATCAAGACAGTGTATTTCGTGCTGTTTCGTCGGAAGCCTCCGATATTGACGCTGTGCGCGTCCTGACGATTCATGGAAGCAAAGGCCTTGAATTTGGAGCGGTGCATTTACCTGCACTTGCTACACGCTATATGCCAACGACTAGGCAAGGAGTTCGTTGTCCACCTCCAGATACATTGACGGAACTCTTGTCTCTTTCAGGTGATCACGACGCAGAAGAGGAGTGCCTATTTTTCGTCGCATTATCGCGGGCGCGGGACTATCTCTCGCTGAGCCGCGCAGAGCGCTACGCCAAGCAAAATGCGAGCGCCTCAAAATTTCTCGACATTGTTCGTCTGCCGAACGTCAGGTTCAGTGGCTCAGGAAAATCCTTTGCGCCACCTTTGATGAAAATTCCCCAGGCGAGACGGGATACCTATCCAGAGCGCGAATTATCGATTTACATGAATTGCCCGGCGCGATATCGATACGAAATTGTTGAAGGATTGCGCGGGGGGCGCAACGAGACGCCGTATGTGCAATTTCACCGTTGCGTTTATGCCACCTTCGGCTGGCTTGAAAGCGAACGGCAAGCGGAACGGAATGTGGACCTTGCGGCTGGGTTAGAACGTCTTCAAACGGAGTGGGCGGCGCGAGGACCAGTGGGCCACGGATTCGAAGCTTATTACCGGGACGTGGCTGAAAGAATGGTACGGGCAATGGCGGCTGCGATCACGGGGGAAGTCGGAGCATATGAACGCCAGGAATGGAAAGTCACACTCGGGACGTCGGTCGTATCCGTTACTCCTGATCGGGTCATAATTACTCCGGAAGGCGTTGTGCGGGCGCAGCGGAACCGCACCGGCAAGAAAACGAAATCGGAACTCGATCAGCCTCTTTACGCTCTGCTGCGGCGAGGTGCCCAGCAGTATTATCCGGGCAAACAAATCAGCGTAGAAACGATTTATCTAGCGTCGGGGGACGTTGCGGGGGTACGACAACGATTCCTTCATTATTGGGCCATAAGGATTTGACTCTCATGTGTCCATAGGTCGTAGAGCAATTCTGGTGGCTGTTTTTCCATATCCAAATCGTACCGACCAAAACGATTGATATGCCAAGTCAAATATGGGCTCAGTGCGGCTATGTGCCAAGGTTCCAGCGGATAGTTTTCACGCTGTAAATCTTGCAATACTCGACTGATAGAGAATACATTGTAGAAAATTAGGCAGTTAGCCACGAGATGGTTGTACTTAATGATTTTGCGCTGCTCATCCCGGTCATTTGTCGATATTGTGCCATCACCTCCGAAAGCTAGCCACTGCGAAAATCCATTGAATGCCTCGCTTTTGTTAGTCGCTGCCTGGATAAGTACACGCAATTCAGAGTCACTGATGTATTTCAACAAAAATTCGGTTCGGATAACACGCCCAAGCTCACGAAACGCCTGATATAGCCTATTCTTTTTGCTGTAGGTTCCCAATTTTCGCAACAATGTTGACGCAGTAATCCTGCCAGCTTTAATAGAAAGAATTACCCGTAACATATCCGGCAAATGAGTCTGGATCAGTTTCCAGTCAATGGTATCCGAAAACAGCGTATCGATATGCTTGTAAGTGCTGTTTTTGTCAGGACGATACATTTTTAAATCTTTCCAATTACGGATTCTGGGCATCAAGGAAATCCCCAGAAGCGACGCCAGGGCAAAAACCGGTGTACTTTGCGCCTGGGTATCGCCATGAATCGTATCGGGTTGGATGTCGGAAAAGTTTTTGAGCAACCCATCAAGCAGGTAGACCGCTTCCCAGACCCCACAGGGAATGAAGTTTGAGAACAACGCTATATAGGTGTCGGAGACGTGATAATAGCCAATTCCACCGTATCCGCCATAGCGAATGTGGTACTCGGATAATAGATTCTGCTCATACAGATCCCACATGGTGCCATCGACGGAGGCATTTTTGCCAGTCCCCCAGTGTTTGGGCAGGTCGAAACGGTGATAGGCATTGATAATTTCCCGAATCGCTTTTTCAAGGCTTCCCTCTGTTATATGCCGCCAATGAATCCAGGAAAGTTGCCGTCTGTCGACGTTACCCAGTGAACGCGCTGCTTGTGCCGGCCCAAGGTGGCAACCATAGCAGAATGTAGTGGTCAGGTAACGTGAAACAGGGTTGTCGAGCTTGGTGTCGTGGCCGGAAATGGGGCCAAAAAATCGCGTCCAGTTCAACCAGTGTTCGGTGTCACGTAACACATCCAATAAATGCGTGGGTTCCAACCGGTCGGCCACGAGTTGTTCGAAATTACGTAATCCAGCGGGCGTCGTTGCTTTCGTGGGTCGGCGTAAAATAGGTTCGCCATTCTCAATACGTAAATCCGTATTATCGGGGAAAGCGTGGTCAGTTTTTTGAGCAACTTCAGTTAATCGTGCTTGCATGTGCACTACGAAAGCAGCGCCTTCGGTGGGCAATCCGACCATTTCACCATAGGCGGCGATATCGCGGTGATACTCCTCCCAGGAGATGAGCTGGTCACGATAGTCGGCGTAATGATTGCTTCCAAGGATACACAAATCACCGGACTTTAGCTCCATCATCAGCTGCGAAAAAACGCATAGTTCGAAATGGCGACGGTGCAAACGTTTTGGTGTTTCATCATGATTGTGCAACTCTGTAACCAAACGCCACCAGGCTTCCGGCATCCAAGAGAGATCAAGACAGGGGGATTTTGGTGTTGTCAGCCATTCACCGGTCTTGTGTTCATTCTCTAGCAGAAAATGCAGCGCCGCCACGAATGTTGTATCCTGGGTAGTGGTCTGCACCGTGATACACCTGAGTAGGCGAAAAAGCGTTGAGCGATGACTCTTGTAGAAGCGCCACAGAAATACAAAGTAGTTGTCGCCCGCATGAGCGATATGATCATCGCAGCGTTGGAGAATAACATCACCTTGATCTGCCAATAAGGCATCAATTGCTGTGATCTTATCCTGGGCGGATCCTTCGGTGCGGTAGGCAATAACCAAATCGCGTAAGGTTTGTACTAATTCGTCGGCACGCTGTTGGTTGCGTGCATGATAATCTGCTAACGCATCTTTGCCTTTCTGATGGATGGTCGACATGCGCTTGATGAACATTTCTGCTAAATCATCCAGGGCTCGATACGACTGAACTTTCAGCAACGAAACCGCCAGAGTTAAGCGTTTTTTGGGTTCGATTTCCAACATTCTCGCGGCATCCAAGGTTCTGGCTTCCGCAGCGAAGTGCTGGATTTTTACATCAGGAATATCGGCAAGAACTTGTTGATCAATGTGATACTGGGCCAACCAGGCCTTCCGATCTAACCAGACTTTGAGGTTCGTTAGGGTTGGACTATCAGGTTCCTGCTTGAGCGTATTCCAGGGTGTAAAACGCGATTCTGGTTCAGCTATAAACAGCATTTCGATGCGTTTCTTTTCTTCTGTGCTCAGACTGGCATCCGCTTGCTGATAGAACTGCCGATAGAGAATGGTGCGTGCATGGCGAGCTCCGCGTACCAACGTGTCAAAGGCGGGAAGCTCATATTTCTTACGCACTAATTCTTCAATGCCGACATTGATAAGATCAGCCAACTCTTCTTTTGTCCTGGCCGCTTGGCTCATGGCCAGCATCAGAATATGGCGGGCATCCTTATCATAGCAATTGATATGGAGTATCTGGCGTATGATTTGTAAATGGCGCTTGCGCGTTCCAGACGAATCATAGCCGGCCAGCTCAGTGATAGCGGGTTGAATCTGAGCCACGCCGGCGATATGTTCAATGATAGCCGATGGTACTTGGCTGATTGGAACAAAATATCCTAGGCGTTGAAAAATCTTCAAAAGAACTAGGAATCCCAACTGGGCAACCGCCCCACGGGTTACTTGTTTAGCCAAGGATAATTCATCCACATTAGGCGTATAAATGATAGCCAAATCGCGAACTGAAACATGACTTTTTAGTCGCGGGTATGCGGTTTCTTGAATCGTTGGCAAGGATAAAGAACCTTATTGAAAGCAAAAGTGATTAGATCAATAGGCTGACAACCTGTACCATAAAAACGACCGTTTTTATGGTACAGTTGTAAAAACCAGCCCAAATCCGCAGTTATTTGCCGAATAGTAAAATCCCCCCGTTATCCCCCAGCTTTAAATAGCATGCTGAAATAATCGTGATGGCTGTTTTTTCACGAACACCATTCATCAATAATCAAGCAAAACAACACGGTCAGCGGTATAAAGAGCGGTGTCGTTGAGAGAAGGTATGACGCCACAAAGATTTGACGGTCAACGCTGACGCCATACCCCCAAAACCGTGCCGAAGCACGATCCTCAGTGTGACATATCTGAGGAATAAATTCAGCCCTCATCGGCCTTTGTGTCGATGTGCCGCACCGCCCGCCTTTATTATTGTCACCGTTGTCATACACAGGTCATCATCTGCTCACGTTGTGATCGTGGTCAGCGTTATTGCACCGGCGGATGCGCCGCGTCCGCCCGTTTAGAGTCCCGCAGGCGCGCCGGGAAAAAATATCAGTCCACACGCTCAGGACGCTTCCATAATGCCAGCCGTCAACAACGGTTTCGAGAACGACAGAAACAAAAAGTAACGCATCAGGGTTCCCTACAGGTGACCGCTCATGATGTACTGAAACGTAAGCGCACCGGGCTCGAAAAAACCGAAACCATCGAACTCATGGACGGTCATTTGCGTTGTCACCATTGCGGTGCCGTTTGTGCGCCTTTGTTACGCCGGGATTTTGTCCATGCCGGCCGGATTTTACCTGTATTCCGGAACCGCTACGCGGGTGAGGGGTGATGATGACCCTAAATAAAGACATTGAAGCGAAAATACTGCGTTATCATTTTGTGGAGCAGTGGCGAGTCGGCACGATTGCCACACAGTTGGGCATCCATCATTCTGTTGTTGACCGCGTGTTATCGCAAGCAGGCCTCCCGAAGGTTGAACGCTCACCGCGGCCATCGATCATCGATGCGTATTTGCCGTTTATCATGGCGACATTGGCGCAGTTTCCGACCCTGACGGCCGCAAGATTGTATGAGATGGCGAAACAACGGGGTTATCCCGGTGGCCCCAGCCAGTTTCGCCAGCGCATCAGTCAACTGCGCCCGCGCAAACAGCCGGAAGCCTATTTGCGCTTAAAAACCTTATCCGGTGAACAAGCCCAAGTCGATTGGGGACACTTTGGTTCGATTCACATAGGCAAAGCCAAACGACCGTTAATGGCGTTTGTGATGGTGTTAAGTTGGTCGCGGCAAATCTATTTGCAGTTTTACCTCAATCAACAAATGGAAAACTTTTTACGCGGTCATGTGGCGGCGTTCGAGGCCTGGAATGGCTTACCCAAGGTGCTGCTCTATGACAATCTCAAGTCGGCCGTGCTGGAACGCCAAGGCGACGCCATCCGTTTTCATCCCACGTTGCTGGCCTTATCCGCGCATTATCGCTTTGAGCCACGCCCGGTCGCCGTCGCGCGCGGCAATGAAAAAGGCCGTGTGGAGCGGGCGATTCGTTATATCCGGGATAATTTTTTTGCCGCGCGGCATTTTCAAACACTCGAAGAACTGAATCAACAGGCCGATCAATGGTGTCAAGGCGTTAGCGGCGAGCGGCGCTGCCCGGAAAATACCGAGTTGACGGTGAAGGAGGCTTTTCATCAAGAGCAACCGAGTTTACTCAGTCTGCCGGACAACCCGTTTGATACCCGTGAAAGGAAACCGGTCACGGCCCGAAAAACGCCTTATATCCGCTTTGACTGGAATGATTACTCGATTCCGCATCAGCACGTCCAAAAACCGCTGACGGTGATCGCCGATCTTAAGCAACTATGCATCCTAGATGGCGAACACGTGATTGCCGAACATCGACGCAGTTTTGATAAAGGCAGGCAAATCGAAGATGAAAGCCATATCAATGCCTTATGGCTGCAAAAAACCAACGCCAAGCAGCACCGCGGGCAAGACCGCTTAAGCGCCGCTTCCGCGCATATTCCCCTTTTCCTGCAGCAAGCCATCCAACGGGGTCATGTGTTAACCACCACCCTTCGCTTACTGAATCAGCTATTGGATGACTATGGCCGGGACGAATTGCACAGCGCGCTCGACGAAGCGCTCAAACAGCAATCGCCCTACCCGCAAGCGGTGCAACAAATCCTGGAACGCCGGCGTGATGAAAAACGGCAACCGCCGCCCCTGGCTGTCGCGGTACCCGATAAAGTCAAGCCGTACCACATCAAAGCGGTCAACCTGGCTGACTATGACCAACTCAATCCCAGTCATGAGGACGGCCCGGTCAATGACAGCGAAACAGAGCAGGACAAGGAGAAGGAGAAGGAGAAAAAGAATGAGCAAAAGAAAGAACCAGAGCCGGAGAACGCTATAACAGCGATAACCAAGGAGGAAAACCATGATTGATGCCGAACAACTCAAGCAACAAGCGATTGAGCTCAAGTTTCATGGGGTGCAGGCGCATTGGCATGAACTGACGCAAGCACAGTATCCCTGGCTGGAAACCGTATTAAATTGGGAACGGCAAGAGCGAAAACAGCGTTCACTGGAGCGCCGTTTAAGTCACGCCAAACTAGGACGCTTTAAACCTTTAACCGAATTTGATTGGCAGTGGCCGGACAAAATAGATCAAAAAGCGATCCATGCGTTAATGCAATTGGATTTTTTAACCGGGGCCAATAATCTCATCCTACTGGGCGGTAACGGCGTGGGCAAATCAACCCTGGCGCAAAACCTCGGCTATCAAGCGGTGATGCGCGGCCATACGGTCTTGTTCACAACGGCCGCCAACATGCTCAATGACCTGGCCGCCCTGGACAGTGACAACGCCCTGCGGCGAAGAATCAAGCACTACGCCAAACCGGCTTTGTTAATCATCGATGAAGTCGGCTATCTCTCCTACAGCAACCGCCACGCGGATCTGCTGTTTGAAATCGTCAATCAACGCTATGAACAACGTTCAACGCTGGTCACCACCAATCGCCCGTTCGCCGAATGGAACGACGTCTTCCCCAATGCCGCTTGTGTCGTCTCTCTGGTTGACCGACTGGTTCATCATAGTGAAATCATCGCGATCGAGGGAAAATCTTACCGCATGAAAGAGGCCAAAGAACAAGCGGCGGAACGACGCAGCAGACAACAAGGGGGCGCCAAATGAAAATACTGAAAATAACCACCCATTGGACACCGGAAGAGGCCGATTGCGTCTATCAGTTCCTCGATGATTTGAAAGAAGCCATTTGGCAACGTTATGGTGAGGAAATCCTGGACATGTACAAAACAATACAGGATGAACAACAGGCGGAACATGAGGAGTGCGATTTCAATGATGAGATCCCATTTTAGCGGGGCGTTTGATAATGCTTTGAAGATGTGCCGTCCGCCGTATTTTTTTGATTTTATCCTGCGGCAAATAGTTGCGGGTTTATGTCGGCGTTAACAACAGTGACTTAAACGCGTAAAACGCCAAAATTAAGCCGATTTAATAATCAATTTTATACCATAAAACGCATATACTAAATCAACGTACCAATATTTTTATATGAGTTGAGTTTCATGGTACAAACTGCCTGTTGAAAAGGAGCCGCTTTTTATGTTCGTTGGCTATGCCCGGGTTTCAACTGCCGACCAAAATCTTGATCTTCAGCAAGATGCACTCTTAGCGGCAAAATGTGGGCGCATTTTTACCGATACGGCCAGTGGCGCCAAAGCGCAACGCCCAGGATTAATTGAAGCGCTTCAATGCTGCCGACCTGGAGATACACTAGTTGTTTGGAAACTTGATCGGTTGGGACGCTCTCTTCCGCACTTGGTGGAGACGGTACGTGACCTTATTGCCAGAGAGGTCGGATTCAAAAGTTTACAAGAAAATATCGATACAACCACTTCCGGTGGTAAGCTTATTTTTCATATTTTCGCTTCGTTGGCCGAGTTTGAGCGGGACATCATCCGCGAGAGAACCCACGCCGGGCTTTCATCTGCACGGGCACGAGGCAGAAAAGGTGGCAGGCCAAAAGGGGTGGATGAAAAAAAACGTAAAGCCGCGCTGGCATTAAAGAAAGATCTAGGTCGGAGCGTTAAGGAAATTTGCGATATCCTGGGTATTTCTCGCAACACCTATTACAAATATACGCAGTCAGAGGACAAATTAGCAGAGGCACCGCAGAAAATACAACAGTCAGAGGATAGTGCGAACACAAATATCACCAAAGTGATGAAAGTCGAATTATGTTTGCAGATTGAAAACAATAGTAAGTTTGTGCGCGGAAAAGGCAAGGTACGGAATGAAATTGAACAATTCATTCTTAGCCAGTTTGCTATGGAAAAATTGGATAAGCATAACTGCCGATATATTCTTTCGATCCCCTATACCTCAGATGAAGAGCTCGACAGTATTATCTACGATGAAATAATGGCTGAAGCCGAACACACAGCTGACATGCGTCATTGTTTTATAGAGGCGGATATTTTTTCTGTGGACGATCCAGAACGAAGCTGGTGATGGTCGCATGAGTCCAAAATCATATCAATGCAACCTTATGGCCCGAAAATGAAGGAATCGTTGTCGTACCCCACTATGTTCTGCCCAAAATTCTTCATCTTTAAAAAACATCACAGTGGGATCATTTTCAAGCGCGTCACGAATAGTATTGCTAGATGCTAATAACTCACCGTCCTGAACGGGTAAATGTTTGTTGTTCAATGCGCGTAGCAATATCAGTTTCGCATGTACCAAATACATAATGGCTTTAATCTGCTCTTTATCCTTATTTGATTCAAGATCGGAATCGATATTAATTTTGAGTGCAGTATCCAGTTGATATAGCAATTTGTCTAAGTCGATATTTTTGAGGTCTAATATAGACATATACTTTTCACTTGCCTAGGCGGTTAGCCTTGTGATTTTTTACGCCCATAATTATAGTGGTTTGAAATCAAAACAGGCACTAATAGTTGCAACCACGTTCTCTAATCTCTCTTATTCTTTTTCACGATAGCAGAATCCTGCTTTTCCTGTCCAGTGCATAACTCGGACTGCAATAACATTTCGTGTTCATTAATCTTGATTGGCCCAGTGGGAGCGAAGCTACAATTTGACGACATATAAGCAAAAGCCACTTTAGATGACTATGCTCCGCGTCTCCCAAAACTCATCGGATCAATCAAGCTTTTGGGAATTTATTTCAGAAGACAGTTTTGAGAGATGAAAATGCGGTATTTTGAGTGGCATATGGATATCTGGGTGCTAATCAACAAAAGGCTCTAAAGTTTCATAGGGTTTATCCGTGAATTCAGCAATGATGGGTGAGTTTAAACAAACGACACTAAAGTCAAGCCTCTCCGAAAGTGCGTTGATAAACTTCGGCGAATGCTTAATACTCAAAGTAAAACAATGGGTTGAATTCAGATAGAACAGAAACAAAATTGTTTCCTCATGCTGTACGCACAACTTATTGTTTATAATAAGTATTCCTGGCTTTTTTCAGAAAATCCAACGCACTTTCGGAGAGGCTTGCACTAAAGTTCCATAGGAAATTACGGAAAGCCACAGTCCATAAGGCTCAGCGTCAATTTCCCACTTCCCAATTTTAGCTATCAAAAACTGGCATTTTTTTGGGGAATTAAAAAGTGGCTCAAAGCAACGCCAGACGCGGCATTGCAAAAAATCCTATGAAACAATGCTGACGTTTGTTTAAATTTACCCACCTTTATCAAGCGTTTTGTAAACCTCAAGCTGTCCTTCCAGGTTCGATACTTTCTTCTCGGCATCGGACGCTATCTTGTTCGCGGCTATCAGTTCAGCCTTAGCGGATTTAAGCTCGGCTGCCGATGTTTCATGCCGGACGGTCAGCTTTTCCAGCTCGACATTACATTTCGATAACTCAACCTCTGCGGCCGCGACCTTGATTTTCAGCTCTTCGTTGGTGGTTATGGTGGAATTCAGCGTCGATTGTACCGTATGAACCTGGACGTCGAATGCTCGAATTTCCTGATCTTTCTGCTTCAGAACGGCTTCGTGTTGGTCCTGCTGCCGTTTTTTGTCTTCGCCCGCAGCTTTCAGGCTTTCCGCCAATTCGGCAACCTGCTTTTTCAGCGACTCGATCTCATCCCGGTACCGGTCGTTGTCCTTGGTCAACGCCACATTGCTTATCTCGACTTCCTTCAATTTGCCGACAGTCTGTTTGTGCGCGGTTTCTTCCTCAAGAAACTCTTCTTTCGATATCGCAAAGGCATTTTCCATACGCTCAATCTTCAAGGATTGGGCTTCGGAAAACGCGAAGGCCTCCTCCACCCTTTTTTGATTGGCCTGCTCCGCCTTTTTCAATGCCTCGCGCTGAATATCCAACTCCGCATCGGTCAAGTTTTTTGCGACAGTCCACATGCGTTTCAGAAGATCCTCGCCCTCCTTGATCAGCTCGTTCGGCAACTTTACGACTGCCGGTAATTCCTCGGCCTTAAACACTTGTGCCTCGCCCGAGTCTTTCCAGCTATTCACGTATTTGGTAATAGTCGTCAGGCTGCCTCGGCCCAGCCGTTCGTAAACGTTCAAAACGGTGGGACGCTCGCCTTGGCTGGCAATATCGGCGCAGGTCGCGTGTATGGCTTCTTCGGTCAAGCGTGGTGAACTCATGATGATAATCCTCTGCATTGGTGACTGAAGGAAAGTATAGCAGAATTATTATTGCTCAAAATGTAATTATCATAATTATGTAATTATCATAATTACATAATAAAAAGTAATGCCACCGCTTCGGCGTATCGCCAAGCCAAGATCTGCGGTGTTGCCTCGCATTCGGCGTGTGAAGGAAGCGGTGGTAACGGATTGACTGAATCAAAATCAATCATTATGACTAAAACTTATTCAGAATTCCGAGATAGGGAAATAACATGGCTAAAACTGAAACCAAAGTACTGACCGCACATGTTCCGCTCCCTTTGGCCGAAAAAGTCGACCGGATGGCAGAACACCTGGAGCGATCACGCGGCTGGATAGTTCAGGATTACAAACCCTATAACCTACTTTTGGTTTGCCATGTACGAAACCAGTCGTTTTTGTATAAAAATGCAACTGACATCAAATATTTTCAAGCCCCAAAAGCAACAGTTAAATGTTTCAACTACACTCAATTTTGTGGAAACAAAATAGGAATTGCTTATGGGTAAATCTAAAATGCAAGTCGTTACTAACGCTGTTTTCGATCGTCTGACTGGACGATAAATTATCATCAACGATACGGTTATCCACAAAATCTGTGGATAACCCTGTCTTTAATTTGTCAAAGTTGTTCAGAAGCCCCCTTCCTTACTGGCATCAAGTTAAAATGTCTAAAAATTGGTCAACATTTTTGCAGGACAATTCCAGGTATCCGGAAACAGTTGCGGAAGCCGTCGATCGGCTCATGGAATTTCTGAGTGGTGAGGAAAAATTGGCGATTGCGGGCACGCCGGAGGAAGATCTGAACGATTTGCACTTTACTCTTGGCATGACGATCCGGAATGCTTTCGGGCTGCACGACGAGGGAAGCAAACTGCTTGATTCCTGTAACCAGACTCTACATCCCGGAGCTATATACTGTTCTGTTCATCCGGATGATGCTTCTGAAGTCATTATTGGCGAGTTATGGAGAAGATTGCAGGATGATGATTAACAAAGGGACGCTGGTCCGCTGGCTTGATGACAAGGGTTATGGCTTTATAAAACAGGACAACGGCGAACAGGATGTTTTCATCCACATTTCGGCATTAAAAGGCATGAGCCGGAAGCCTATTATTGGCGATGTCATTCATTATCAGCTCGGCTTTGATGATAGCGGTAAAAGCCGCGCGGTCAATGCCAAAATAGAAGGCGTCAGTCAATCTCTGACCTTGGCTGCATTTGAAGAGCGCAAACGGTCCAATCCTTCACCGGCCAGGTTAAAACCATATAGATCGCCAGCGAACTTTAGTAAACCGCAACTGCGCTTTAACCCATTCCCTATTATTATTGTCATTGTGCTCGTTGCCGTCGGTTATAAAGCGTTTTCCAAACGCAAAGATATCACCCTATCAACCGCTATTCCCTCAGTTGAATACCACCCAACCAGAAAAATCGAGCCACAGTTCCAATGCCAAGGCAAGGTGCATTGCTCACAAATGACTTCTTATGAAGAAGCCGTTTTCTACCTGCGTAATTGTTCGGGTACCAAAATAGATGGCGATGATGACGGCATCCCTTGCGAAAGTCAGTTTTGATCAAGCACAGGCAGTGGGCCAACTGTTTATCGAACTATTAAAAGCTATCAACCCAGCAGGCATTATGAAGAAAGAGATCCAGAATATTTTTATAGCTTATGTATTACTTTCGACATCATCGCTTGCGCATGCCGAGGGATCCTTGTTGAAAGAGCTTGGCAGTCTCATTGGCAATTTTGGCTCAGGTGTTGGCGAAGAAATCGGCAACAGCATGGCAAAGCAAAAACCGCAATGGATTACGATCGAACCCGGCAGCAAAGAAGAATGTATTGCCAAAGCCGGTGGCGTCCTGAACAACACTTACATGCGTTGCCGTAATGGCCGCCAAGAACAGGTGCGCATTGGCGCTGATGGTAAAAAAGTTGTGCTTAACGAACGTCCAATCCCGACGCACTGATGGATACAACCAAAATTATGACACACGCTTTGGGATCGATACTAAGCACCTATTGGTGGCTTATTCCGGTATTTCTTATTCTTGCTTTTCTGAAATCGCCATTTATGAAAGGCGTATTGGGCGAGTTTATAGTCAATTTGGGGTTAATTAACCCCTACAAGGCACATCCGCTAAGCTTGCCTTTATACTATTCATAACTGGGCAATCTACATAATGGCCGGGTGCTGCCTGCGATCTTCTCTAATAATTGTCGGTTCGAATGTCAGGTACATTGTATTTCAACATCCAATTCCATATACCCTGAATAAAATTACTTCTAAGCGATACCGCTTCAAGGAAATATGTATGCATCAAATTTATAATATTTTTCCTTGCTCAATTTCACTTAAAGCTACGGATACCAAGCTTTTCGGATTTCAATCGCCCATCGTTCAATCTGACCCACATCCGGTTCAACTTGTAATTTGCTTAATGCAAAGCCTTCTTCAATACTTTCCAATTCTGAGGCAGCCTGGGCCATTAAATCTTCATATGCAAATCGACCGGCTTTAATTGCCAGCAATTCGTCTCGATCTGGACGGCGAATTTGCGGTCGTCCAGTATCGGCAATTTCCTTGGCCATTCTCAATAAACGGAAAGTATGCATCAAATTTTTAGCGTCGTAACCGCCACCATGTTCCAGTGTGCCCTGATATCGTTCTTGGTTACGAGACTGCTCCCAGTTCCGATATTCATGATAATCACGAAGACGGCGGGAATATTCATCTTTGTTGAAAACCAACCATGCGCGAGGCAGCATACCTTTTGGAATCGATGATAGGCAAACATCTTGGGATTTGCCTTGATCACTACGAAATAGACCGTTGAATCGAACCTGCCCGAGTTCACAATCGTCTGCATAAAACAGTGCATAGCCATCTCGAACATGGGGCAATGCGGTTAAGCCGCAATACTCGGCCACCATGTCGTGTTCGGAAAGCCATTGTTTAGCAGGAATCGTTTTATCGGCTTGAATAACATGGCAACAGTCGATTGGAAGGGGGAGATCAGTAGAAACCGGATTGAAAATTTTTTTGTTCAGACCTCTCGCTCTTTTGACTTGCATTAATGCATAGCCAGCAAAACTCTCTCTGCACAAGTGGGACATGATAAATTCGGGTTTTATGCGATCCATTAAAGGATGCCGGAAGATAACCATGTCTTGAGGTGCGAACAGCAATTCAATGCAGGCGGGATTATTTTTGGCCAACAGTTTGAGGTATTTTCCTACCTCGTAATAAACGTGGTCATTGCGTTCGCTATTGACTTGATCGACGTAGTGGAAGCCAAAAAATAACTCCTGGGGCAAGATGAACACGCCGCGAGTATCGGTATCGGATTCAGGTGTATCCAACCCATAGGCCTTACTACCACTTATAGTATCGAGTAAAATCAGATTATGGCACTTTAAGTCATCAATACTCAAACTCATGGTTTTCTATTTCAACCCCACACATTTTTGGAAAAGGCGATCCAAGCTTGCCCTGTCGCCAGTCGCCACAGGCAAAAATTTTGCCGCTTCTTGCAGACGCTCCAGTTCACTTCCCAAGTAATCATCGATCATGGCTATGCGAGGAATCGGGACTTGCTCATTGATGAGGAGCTTCCGCTCTTGCAACCCGAATATGGCAATTTTTATTTCAGGTTGATCGTCAAGCAGTGGCAACAGTAGATCCAGTTCCATCGGTGGAATAGATTGGTAACGTTCTATCCAGGACGCCGATAATAAAGGCCTGAGCATATAAAAATATTTTTTGACCTTCGCCGTAGACCCATTGAGTGCTTGACTCATGGTATTACGACAGATCGACAAATAATGGTGACATGCCGTAATCGGAGAAAAAAAAGGATCAATAATATTCCGATATTCACTCAAATCCAGGTTGCACCCATAACAAATCGGCGATTGCAGCCATTCCCATATAACGGGGTTTGACTTGATGAGCAAACGCAATGTTTTTCGTATATCCCAACCGCCCATATCAAGCAGGCCGACAGACGTATCTTCAATAGGCAGATCGATTAGATCACGATCTTCGTCAAGCTTTAGGTACCCTTCTAGGGGATGAACATAAATAAACCGCACGTCGTAATCGCTATCAGGCGATGGGAAGCCCCAAGCCCGACTGCCGGATTCGCAAGCATACAGGATTTTAATCTGATGCTCTCTGGCAATGGTTTCTAAACGGGTTTCGATTAGTGATCGCATGTCTGAACTTACAAATTCTTCAATGGGCATAATTTCGGGATTAAATAAAGGGGGGCCACAGATGATGCAGTTTCCTCATCCAGTTCTAATAGGATTAAGGCTACTCATAAAGAGCAAGACTGTTGCAGTTTTTATTGAATGAATTTGTTTGTAGAAACAAATACCATTAATTTAAAACATCTAAATTGTAACGATAGATTTATGTTTATTCCCACTAAAAACCTAAAAAGAGCTGTTGAATCCGCTATATAGGGGTTCTAAGTCCTAACCCCAGAAATTTTTTAAGTATTGTAAAATCAAAGCTTTACAGGTATCCTGATAAAACAAATGATAACAAACCGTTGAATTTGACCACCATATCACCCTTTGCGTAGCCGCCTGAGAAGGCAAATAACACTAATTAAAACTTAATTGGCATAATTGCATTAATCTGTTGCCAATTGATGCAATAAAGCAATATGTTTATGCAACACTCAAACCCTTGATTTATGGACAAGATCAGATTTATTGCATAAACGAACGTTTACGCAATCAACTTAACGCACCAATTTTGTTCATTCTGTAACGCAAGCTATTGTTATACTGAGTTTTCCAAAATTTCCGGGGTTAGGGCTTACAACCCCTGACTTTACATAAACTCGGAATTGCTCAGAAAGAGACGAACGAGACGTTCTATTGGCTAGAGCGGCTCAAAGAAACTGATTATCTCAATCAAAGCCAGTTTCAAAGCCTCCAACACGAAACCACCGAAATCATCAAATCCTCCAAGAAAAACTATTAACAACTAACAATTTGACCCCCCCATGAATAACGACCCGACACCCTCGACTGCCCCTTCCATGCCCAGCGCCTTGCTGTTGACCGATTTGCGGGAGATCATCGGCCGTGGGAAGTCGCAAGCCGTTGCTGCGGTCAATAGCGCCCTGACCCTGACCTACTGGCAGGTGGGCCAACGCATCAATACCGACGTGTTGCGGGGCGAGCGGGCGGCCTATGGCAAGCAGGTAATACCGTCGCTCGCCGGAGAGCTCGTGGCGCAGTACGGCAAGAGCTTCGAGGCCAGAAACCTGCGCCGCATGATGCAATTCGCGGAGATGTTCCCCGACATCGGAATTGTGACACCGCTGGTGTCACAATTGAGTTGGACGCATTTCACTGTTCTGCTCATGCTGCCAGACGATGCAGCCCGCCATTTTTATGCCCGCCAAGCCATCGACCATGTGTGGAGCAAGCGAGAACTGATCCGGCAAATCGAGCGCAAAGCCTTTGAGCGCGCGCACATTGCGGATAGCAAGCTGGCCCTGGCCACAGCCACCGACGTTACCCATGCGCTTGCGGGCTCGTTCAAAGACCCTTACTTTTTCGATTTTCTCGGCCTGCCGCAGGGCTACCTGGAGAACGATCTGGAGCAGGCGCTGATTCGCGAGCTGGAGCAATTTATCCTGGAATTGGGCAAGGGCTTCGCCTTTGTAGAACGCCAAAAGCGCATGATTATCGATGGCGAAGACTTTTATCTCGACCTGCTGTTTTATCACCGCCGCCTCAAACGGCTGGTGGCCGTTGAGCTCAAGATTGACCGTTTCAAGGCGGCTCACAAAGGGCAGATGGAGCTTTACCTCAACTGGCTGGACAAGTATGAACGCCAGCCCGATGAAGCAGCGCCCATTGGCCTGATTCTGTGCGCCCAAGCAGGCACCGAGCAGGTGGAGCTGATGAACCTGCAAAAAGACAACATCATGGTGGCGGAGTATTGGACGGAACTGCCATCCAAGGCGGTTTTGGAGAACAAGCTCCACACCGCCTTGATTGAAATCAGAGAACGCTTGGCAGAGCAGAAATACATAGCAAAATCATGAACACCTTTTCCAAAGAATCCGAATTTGAAGCTGCCGTGATCCACGAACTGGACCAGCGAAGCTGGGGCGACGCGAATGTCATCAAAAATCCGAGCGAGGCGGACTTGCTGGCGAACTGGACTTCAAACCCCCTTCTATTAAAGCATACCTGATTAGGATGTTACTCATTTACGAAGCAATCCTTAAGGTCCCCCTAAATTATGTGCTGCTTTTGAGGAAGCTTATGCAGTCAATGCTAAAAATTCCAAATCCGGGTTTTGAGTAGAAATGATAAGAATCTATGGCAGTTGCATTTCAGAATGGCACGGGGCCGCAGCCGGAGCATCCGAGTTGACTTAAATGTTATCCCCCTTGTTACCCGATAAAGTCAGCACACTGGTTAGCGTCATATTGAATATCAAAGTCTTTTCCGTTCCAGATCGCCTCGCACGATTCCAAACGATAAGTGTCACCTTGGTTCCATCGAACACCAATAAAATCTTCGATGAGATCCTCAATACATACTCTCTCACCGACCTTGATGTCTCGTGGTATCAAATAGGCTGCAAAGGGTGATGGAAAATTATGCGGGTAGTAAAAGGTAAAATCTATAACCATATCGTAGTCTCTGCCACCGAAATCACCACGAAAATCGCCTATTACCTCGATTTCTCCAGTTTTCTTATTTTGCAATACGGCGTATTTTGATTTAATGCTTTCAGATTTCTCTACCCTCTTAAGCAAGGGAAAAAATCCATTCTGCGCAGCTTCATTTATTGATTTTTCATCTCGAGCAGTCTTAATGCCCCTAAGACTATTTGCTTCTTTCTGATCAGAAAACATTGTGGTTTATTATCCGTATAGCTGGGTCATTGAGATCCAGTTTCAAACAAACTCCTTCATCCTGTATGACAATAGCAATAACTGCATCATCGTCGAGATTTTGAGTATCAATGATATTTTTTCCGCAGAAGTGACAATACTTTTTGATGGCGTCAGAGTGATATAAGTCTTTCCAATTAACCCCATGTGGGCAGTGAAGCCTTTTTATCAAATCGCCTTCATTTGTAAAAAGTTGTTTTGTATTAGGATTAAATTTCATAAGTTCATCGCCGCTTTCCAGATATGGCGTAATTGATATTACATTTCGGTTTGGCGGGTCCAACTCATCTAACGATAAAGTCAGGAAATTTAGTGGATTTTTTCAGGTTATTTTGTATGAATCTGCTGTACGAAACAGATTTTTCAATCAAAACCTTTGATTATAGAAATGTAGCTACAATTAAAACGTCCGGTACCGGACAGTATATATTCTTAGTTATACCTACTACTTAGTAGTACTACTTCACACAGTTTTTTAATAAACAACAGTTTCAAAACTTAGACCGTTCAATCTGTTCCTTTTCAAGCCATAAATTGCTCAAAAACGAGTAAAATACAGCCGACACCATAGTCGACTTAAGGCCGCTCTCTTTAAACTTTTTGGCAACAATAGCATTTGATTCCATGGTCTCAACTAAAAACGACTCTTGTAAATAGACCTTTTCATCTTCAGGCAAAGCATTAAATCGGCATTTCGCTGTTTCAATCTTTAACCTGTTTTCTTCGGCTAGTCTGTTATTTTTTTCGAATATACGCTTTTCTTCCTCAATTTTTTTCTTAGACTCAATCTCTCTTTTTTCCCTAGCTTTCCTTACAATTTCTGGCTCTTTCGTACGGTAATCTTTAGCCAATGCGTCCATGAAAAACCCCATGGGATTCCTAATTTCTTTTCCGCTTGGCGATAAGATCTGATTTTCCACATAGTCAAGGTTCCCAAGAATGTATTCGCTATCATGCTTATCTATTATATCTAACGCAACTTTTGGATTGCAGCCAAACGAAACTAAGCGTTCGTGCAAAGAAGATATACTTGGCGTTTCATCAAAATCAAGGAATGACTGCGGCTTCACGGCCACATTAAAACTGATCTGTTCAACATTTCTTCCGTTTTTGTAAAATATGGCCTCTATCATAATGTCAGATACTTCATTAATTTCTTTTACAGCTGGAGCAATAATTTTGTTATTGAAGTGCTTGAACAACTTATAAGTCGTATTTTCTTCATCATCAACCACAAGAAGAGTTTTCAACTCTCTTACGCTAAATTTTGGGGTGCTCCCCGCGACACGGTAAATTGTCGTATTTTCATACAGCGATAAGGCATAACTCATCGTGAACTTTTTTTGAATCTGCATATTGACAAGCCCACGGTGTTCTTGGGTTGCCATGAATTCACGGATGCGTCTTGGGAAACTAAATGCAACAATACCGTTGGTCACAAATTCTATTTCCGAGATGATATTACTTACACCCCATACTCGTTCCGTATCCTCCCGCAGATAATCCCATTCAACATTGATATTAGTAAGCTTTCTAGCGCTTTCCTTAAAGTCAATAATATTATTTGAATGATATCCAATCATAGCAAACAGGTCTTGACGTTTGATGTAATGAGTTTCTCGACTAGGATCGTCCTTAGCTATGAAATGGAATGCATTGATTAATTTCCTTTGGACAAGCCCCAAACTTCCGGATTGGACTTTAATATGGATTGTGCCAACAGCCTTGTTGAAATGATCGTTGGATTCTTTGTTGCCAAAAGAATCTAATGTTAATGGGAATGTATTATTCATCTGTTAGGTCACAATCTAAACATTTTTTTAGGTGTCTTATGATAATCTTAAAATTTTCTAAATTAGTCAAACTTTATAAAAAATATTAAATTAACAAATAAAGTGACCTTTTTTTCTTCTGAATTAAACGTGTCATCTAGCGCCTTTCACCTTAATCATAAGTCACAAGATTTGTTAAGACTCTTCTAGTTAAGTCACAAAATTTGTTAACAGACCCAATTCATGTTTCTGCTCAAAACAAATTTACTCGTCGGAAATTATGGTCAATATCAAATTACCAAATAAGGTGACTTTTGTTTTGCTCTGAATTGAATAGATCATCTTGCATTAATCTCCAAAAGCATAAGTCACAAAATTTGTTAATGACTGCTACTCATGTTTCTGCTCAAAATGAATTTACTCGTCGAAATTTATGATGAATATTTAATTACCAAAAAAGGTGACCTTTGTATTTTCTGAATTGAATAGGTCATCTTGAATTAATCTCCTAAATCATAAGTCACAAGATTTGTTAAGGATCTTCAGGTTAAGTCACAAAATTTGTTGACGGCGCCAGTCCATGTTTCTACTCAAATCGATGTTACTCGTCAAAAAATTATGGTCAATATCAAATCACCAAATAAGGTGACCTTTGTTATATTCTGAATTTGATAGGTCATCTTGCGCTATTCTCAGAAAGCATAAGTCACAAGATTTGTTAAGGCACTTATAGCAAGGTCACAAAATATGGTAACAACGCCTATTCATGTTTTTGCTCATAACCAAATTTACTCATCGAAATTTATGGTGAATATAAAATCACCAAATAAGGTGACCTTTTTTTGTTCTGAATTTGATTGATCATATTGCGATAATTTCAAAGAACCAAAGTCACATGACTTTATAATCAACTCATTAAGATAAACGCTTAATTCTATGAGTAATTTTATCCCGTACCTTTAGGTCTGGTTTTCCGAACGTTAACTACTTTGAGAAAATTCAATACAAAACACAGAATTATCTTAAGTCAGAAATTGTCGCCTGCAGGAGTTGTCCACTCAAAATTTATGTTAATGGAAACGCAAATTACAAATTCCATCCGCTGGCTTTGCTTGGGTTCAGGTTGATAGGGGTGTGCTATATGCTTCTGTTCAGGGCTTTTCTTTGTTCTTTAACGATGGAGCCCGATTTAGCTGGATTACTAAAATGATGTAGAGCAGGTCAAGCAATTGCTGAGTTCTTGCGGTAACCGTGCTGGCTATGTTTCCTGTGTTGTTACTGACTGAGGTGTATCTCTACCCGCATCCCATTGACTTTGTTAATCCCTACCTGTGTTTATCATCGAGTTGAATGTGAATTAGACCATAATCGGTTTACCGTTGACCTGTAAGCCTTAAGCTCTAGAACAAATAATATGACCTAACAAAAGCTATCACCAAATCTGGTGACTTATTAGCAACAAAAAAAGTAACCTAATACAATTTTTTTAACAAAAAAAGAGACCTTTAGTAACAAATGATGTGACTTAAATTACCAGATGTAGTGACTTAATAATCCAATTTAAGGGTGATAGTTAACAAAATCTGTGACTTATAGTAACAATTTTGGTGACCTTTTTTAATTTTTTACTTCTTATTCAAAAGGTTAAGCATATTAAAGTACACAACAACATAATGTTGTTTGTTGTATTTATAAACAACAACATATAACCATAACAATTACTATGACCTTCAATCTTATTTGTCAACGTTATTAAATAATTGAAGTAATCATATCAGATCGCACTTTAAATCTTTTTTAGGTCGAAATCTGGTTTGATTTACTTAGTCAATTATTTTTCAATCGCAGTAGCAAAAATTTAATCTGCACAGATGCCAATAAAACTGCCTACATACGCCACTGATTATTCGCTATATGTTTGCAACCGACACATAAATTCGCCGGTTCTAAAACAATTTACTCGTTAGCTGAATTTGTCAACAGCTCACGGAAAATCAAACGTGTCGGTCCGAACAGTCTACCGGTTGTCTTGTTCATCGTCTTGATGAGCAAGGGTGTGTTGGCGGTTAAATCCTTACTTTTGCTTCAAAGTAGCTGACATGGGCTTGGTTAATACAGTGCGTCTTGTATAAAGCTAAACTCGACCTTTTGAACTTTTATCATTAAAAGCTTTTATCAAATAAATTTTGCAAATAGGGAAGGATGCAGGTTTGCAGATGACTCAACGACTTGTTTTTGTAGAAAGCCTCCGTCCTTGAACACGTAATTGAGGGCCTTAGCTGTTTGCTGTAAGTATCGAGAAGGAATGTTACGTAACCCAACGAAGCTTATTGGTCGGCTTGCTACCAGTATTATTCTGCCAGGCCATTTCTTCCTACCACATTATGGTTTAACCATTTTTAACCGTTCCGGGTTCATCACACAAAAGTTTGTGCTAAACAAAGCGGCTGGCACAATTTGGAACTAGAGCAGGTGATTCAGGTTTTTTCTCTTGGCTTCCAAGTGGAATTTGAGTCCATGAAGGAGGATAACAGTGTTGTGCTTGCTCATGATTTCATACGAGCATGAAATTATCCAATGCTATTCAGCGTTGCCGACTTTTTATAACACTTATTTAAAAAATGTTAAACGCCCAAATTTGGAAAAAATTTTAATTAGCGAAGCACAAAATATTGCTTATTATGGTACTATCAAGAGGCAGGTATGACTAAGAATATATACCGTCCGGTACCGGACGTTTTTTAAAAATGTATATGATGCTGGAGAAATCATAATGTCCAGAGAGCAAACAATAATACCGACATACTCAAACTTAAAGGTTCTTACTATTAGCAATCATAAAGGTGGAGTAGCCAAAACAACCCTTTCTAAATTATTAACTGAATATTCAGTTAGGGAAGGTGTGCGGGTTTTAGGCATAGATATCGATCCACAATGTAATTTTTCTGCAAGATTTCTAGAAATGACAAATGATGGAATGGACCCTCCTTTACATCCAAACTTTGATCCAAAGGATCCCCTTTGGGATGAGTTACCGTATTCACCACCTGGATATTGGTCTATAGCCCAATTTTTTAGACTAGGATATGTTGAGCCATATCCAACTAATATCCCTAATTTACACTTCATACCATCCCACAAAAAAGAGTTAACAAACTTTCTTGAACAAGTTGAAAGAAAGAGCGTTCAAGAGGCAGTGGTTGATCACATGCGCACAATGTTATCAATAGAATATTATCAAGAAGAATTCGATTTGGTAATTATTGACACTCCTCCTCAAACGTCAGCATTAACCGCCTCAGCTGCACGCGCAGCAACCCACTTATTAATACCTACTGAAATGCAAGAGGATTCCATTGCGGGTATGGCAGATATGGCTCAATTGTGGCAAGCAGAAAATCAAACAAGGGAAGCTGAAAAATTAATGCTAGTAGGTATTTTAGCAACTAAATTTGACCCTCAATCGGCAGCACAACGTCGAACACTAGAACAAGTGTCACAAAATAGTGTGTTAGGAGATAAACTTATTCAGCCACCTATGCGATATCTTCAAACGTATGCTAATAGTTCGTCAACATACGCTAATCCACGATCATTATTCGAAATGCACGAAAACACACCAGCCCGAATAGAGGCAGAGGAGTTTTGTAAAATAATATTTGAGAGGATTTTCAGATGAATACAGAATCTAAAACCAAAAGACCTGGTGTATTGATAAAACGTAAACCTTTGGGTGTTCAGTCCGGGACAATAAATAGGGTGGCTGAAAAAATAGCGGCGGCTGAGTCGGCTACTCTTCAAGAATATGAACTTCGTCAAATTACAGTATCAGATATTGAACTTTGGGATGAGCAACCACGTAAATTTCATCTTAACCTTGAGGATATTTACCGGGGAAAAATTCTCGAAAGTGACGATAATTACAAAGTCAAATCAGAACAGCTTGAAGAGCTTATCGGCCTTTCTATGAGTATTAAGGAGTTCGGCATTCTTAACCCTCCATTGGCTTTAGCTTTGCCTGGTAAGAAAGTTCAACTGCTAGGTGGTCAACGTCGAGTTATGGCTTTCATTTTTTCTATTTTTCATATTCGTACTGTAGAAAATGAAAACCAAGAAGGCTATAACGAAATAATAGTAAACCCCGAACCTGACATGTCGCTTCTATATATTGAACGAATTGAGGTAAAGGTAATATTACGTAGGCCAGATGAATTAACAAAAGAACGCATGGCAATGATTGATAACATGCAACGGGTTGATTTGACGATAGGGGATAAACTTAGATGGTTGATTAGTTTTGCTGATCGTCGAGAAAGTTTAGGTAAAAAAATAAAATGGAGAGATTTAATAGACACATTAGGCGTTTCACGCTCACAGGCTTATGAATGGCTAGCAATAGTTGATAGTAGAAAAGATGCTTATGTTATGGAGGTAATAAAGAAAGTTATTTCTAACCTGGTTTCCTTTAGCAAACTTTTAGAAATAGTTAAAGCTGATCAAGAATTAAGAAAACTCCTTCACGATAAATGGTTCGGCGATCGTCCGGCACCGGACAAAATCTCAAGAGTTTCACTTGGAAAAACAGATAACCTTAAGGCATTGCGTACTCTCGTTCTGACAAACTCAGAAGGTGAATTTAAAGATCATTTCGAGTCAATAAATTGGGATAACCCAAAAAATGCAAAAAAAGGTTTTGAAGAATTTTTAATCTATTGGGAGCGTAAACATGGGTGATCGTTTAGCTCAACATATATTAGAATCAAGTTCAGTTAGAAAAATAACCGTTAAATTACCTTCTTCACTAAAATCATCGTTGCCTGTTAGGATTCTTAACGATGGTTATAATATGCGTCAAAAAAGTAAGTGGGTTGTAGAAGCTATAAATGAATTACTTTCGAGAGAAGGGTGGGAAGGTGCCCTTTTATCTGAACTGATGATAAAACCAAATGCGCAAGATGTTTTTAGTGTCCCAGAGAGTGTTGTTAATAAAATTAATCAAGAAGCTCATCGCGTAGCATTATTGAACCCAAGCTTGAATGCTACTCAATCTTCAATTATTCGTGCAGCAATAAACAGAAGAATGCTTGGTTTGATAATTACAAATACCTAACCAGATCAATTGAGTGTTAGCTTTAGTCCATATTTAACTTCTCGCCCGATTTGAATTGTGGTCATAGGTGCTTGTTTTACAGTGCGTGTGAAAAGAACCCTATTCCGTAAGTCTTTTCAACTACCTATCTCCCAATCAAATTGGAGAGGGTGAGAAAAATACTTTCATTCTGACAATTTATGACGTTATTTCTGAATCGTACTTTTCTTGACTTTAGTCGTCAATTTTCTGATCCGCTCTTGTAGGACATTAATTTCACTTTGTAAATTAGCCTTGTCCAAGGTCAATCCTGCTAATTTAAGTTTTTCTTCCGCTAGGTTTGTTTCCAATAGGCTGACCTTGTCCCGGTATTCATTCAATTGCTGGCTGAGTTGACCTAATTTTGTTTGGGCTATTTCCGCAGCTTGCTTGTTCCTGGTGGCTTCCGATTGTAAACGATACATGTCCTGTGCCGTCTCACGGCGATGATTTTCTTTTTCTTCTTCGATCCGTTTGAACGACCACTCATGTTCCCGTTCATATTGAATATCGAGCTTCTGATATTTTTCCTTCTCTTGCCGGATTGCTTCGCTGAGTACGGCATTTTTCATTTCGACTGCGCTGACGGTCGTTCTGTAACTCTCTAACTGGGCTAATGCCGAGGCCGTTTCAGCGGCGAGACGTTCGTTTTCCTTTTTGAGGTAGGTGGCTTCTTCTTGGTATTTTTCTTCAGTGATTTTGACTAATTGGCCAATGCGGTCAGCTTCTTTCTTGAGATCTTCCGTTAATTGGTCTAATTCGAGTTGTTTAGCATCTAGCCCTGAGATCTTATCCTTGATGCTGGCTTTTGCCTCCGTTAGCGCCAGTGCCCACAGTTCAGTGGCCGCGTCCATTAAGGCTTTCGGCGTTCCAGGGTCTAGCCCTTGTTGGCTGCGGACATTGAGCGATAAGTCCTGCTTCCAACTCTTAATGGCGCTGGAAATAATCGCAGGGCTATTGACGCCAATCATCGGTCTGATGGCTTCAATCGTGGGTACTTGGCCCGATTCCAAAAAAAAGGCTTCACAGGCCTCATAAGCCTTGCTGTAAGTGCTGGTTTTGTTCATCGGTTCACCGGGTGAGAGGGCGATTTAGCCGCTTTAAATCGATCGTTTCATACTGTTCAAGGCCATATTGGCAGGATTTTACAGGCTTCCCAGTCGCCCAACCCGTTAATAAGGACGCAGGTGAGTCAAAATGCTGGGAAAACTCGTTTTCCCAGCGCTTGAACTCGGGGTCAACTTCAAGGCGATGCTTGCGGCATGAGACCTAATTACCGGACTCAATCCCTTGCAAAAAGCGCCGTTTGGGCGGTTTCTAGGCATGACGCGCTTCCCGGGGAATAAGATAGGCCATAATGAATAAATTATCCACTAAATCACTAAAATAATTCATTAATATAAATTTATATTAAATATAACTATAATTATACTTAATAGAATAAATTTCCGATTATAATAACTATGCCAGACGTCCGAACCGGATTTTTAACCAAAAACTTTGACTAAGTTATTGGTTTTGTTGATAAAAGAAATTGTCCCGTTGAGGGACAGAAAGGGGATGTGCAATGAACCTCAGTGATGCCACGTTGCTGCGTGGCTGGGCCCATTATTTGGCTTGGGAGGTACTGGAGGACCAGTTGCCAGAAGGCAGTGTGCCGGCCAGAATGCAGGTCAAGGTCTTGCGCCTGGGTCTAGCGAATAAGTCTAGGTACTATCGCCTGTCCGATTCACTTGGTCAGTGGCTGGGAGAACGCCAAACCTCCGACGAATGGCGGAGAGGGTTCCTCAAGGCATTGGACCGCCTCAATAGCCTGCCAGACCCCGTGCCTACCTTGGCAGATGAGGTGGGGCAATGGTTCGATGAACGTGTTCTGAGTGAACTACCCGGAAACATTAAGTCCCTAGCAGACTTGGTTGATTGTTTGGAAGGGACATTTGCCGGGGATATCGTTTTGCCTGAGGGGTTGGCACCGAAACTCAAAAACTTGCTGGGCTTTTTTGACAGCCATGCCCTACAACTGGGCTACCAGCTGAATAGGAAGCGCAAGCCCTTGGCCTTGCCGGTACCTCTTAGCCAAGTGGCGCCGTTGGAACGGGTGTCTATCCCTGAGGCGCTCAGTGGCTCACAGGGCAGTAACCGCGCGGCGGAACCGTGCCGAATCCAGGCAGAACATGACCTGGATGCCATCACCAGCTGGTTATCGCTCAAGGACGGCAATGCCAAAACCATCACTGCCTATAAGAAGGAACTGGAACGCTTATTATTGTGGGCGGTTTTGGCGCGTGGCAAAGCAGTGTCGTCCCTTGACACTACAGACTGTAAGGCGTATGTCCATTTCCTCAAGACGCTGGATGCTAGCAATCGCCAGTGGGTGTCCCTGGAGCCTGCCATCAAAAGCCGGGGCAACTGGAAGCCCTTTTACTACCGTCCCAAAAATACCGGCCAATCGGCCGATAGTCAGGGCAATCAGCCGCCCCAACTGGTGCTGTCGCCACGTAGTGTCGCTTACGCCAAGACCGTCATTTCCTCGTGCATGGACTGGTTAGTCAAACAAAACTACCTGAAACATAACAATTTCGACAGTATTCAAAACACCAAGTTTGCTCAAACGACCCCGCAAACCCATAACCGCGCCTTTACCCACACGCAGATGCAAGGGGTGTTTAGCTATGCGGAAAGCCTGATCCAGGGAGGAGATGCGGAGTTTGCCCTAAACCGGCGTACCCTGTTTATCCTGAAGTTTGCCTTCCATACCGGGCTTAGAATCCATG
Organism: Methylicorpusculum oleiharenae; assembly: GCF_009828925.2. NCBI lineage: Bacteria > Pseudomonadati > Pseudomonadota > Gammaproteobacteria > Methylococcales > Methylococcaceae > Methylicorpusculum > Methylicorpusculum oleiharenae. The sequence goes on along the minus strand of NZ_WUTY02000002.1, from coordinate 21,861 downwards.
AACTGGCCGCCGCTAGTTTTGGTGACATCGAATGTCTTGAGGACGAGGCCGGCGAGCATTATTTCCTGAAGGTGGTCGGCAAGAACACTAAGGAACGGAAGACGTCTTTACCTCAGATTTTTGTCGAAGAATTGAAGGCTTATTTAAGGGTGAGGGGCTTGCCAACCCATTTTGATTTCCTTCCGCACGAAGCACCCCTTATCCCCAACTTGCGAGATAGGACCGGGCGTCGGCATCTTACCCCGGGGGGTATCCACCATATTCTGTCAGGTTTTTTTGAGCAGATGTATGATCACCTGACTTCGGAGGGTGACGCCAACCACTTGCGACTGGCCAACAAACTCAAGAAAGCCTCAACCCACTGGCTCCGCCACAGTTATGGCAGTTATCTGGCTAATGACCGGCAAGTGCCCCTGGCTTATATCAGGGATGAACTGGGTCATGCCAACATCAGCACGACCTCGTTGTACCTGGATACCGATGCAAAAGAAAGGCAACGGGTGGTAAGTGCCGCGTTTTCCGACGAATAGCTCGTTTTGCAGTGATAAAAAGACAGGTTTATTTAACGCAGGCGACCGATCGGGACAATTCATCGGATAATGCGGAAAGGGAGTCCGAATTGGCTTTTTTTATTACGCCGATTATTTCATTATGGCAATGGCCGGTGGGTCCCTGCTTGTCAGGTAGTCCGCCCAGGCAGTGATGGCATGCCAGTTTGACTTGCCGATGATAAAAAGCCTGTCAAGGGAATGGTGGACGGGTTTAATGTGTGCGGGCAAGAAAGTCCGTCGCACGTCGATTTGTCGTATAACGGAGTAGGGGAGGATAGCTAGGATAAGCGCAACTCAATGGAGACCAGTGAAAAATTAAAGGGCTATTTGCAGAATGAGGTTGGATTGATGACCGACAGTCTTGATCGTTGAATTTGATCAACTGGTTGGAATTTGACTTTCGGATATCTCTTGGCTTGGTTGATTAGAGATTGATCGTCTTGTTATGGCCAATTTGCGACATTCAGGCATCTGAAAACATCGTTCACGATCGGCTGGTTTTGGTTACTAAACTGACTTCTATGTTCGTATCTTTACACGTAAATACTCCTCTGAGACCGGTCAAAAATCCTTGGCCCATTCATTCCAAAGCCTGTTTCATAATGGATTTTTCCAGCGGAAAAACCAAAATATGACGGGAGTAATGAAACTCTGAAAGCCACCAGTTATTGCTCGGGAAACAGCCGCTTGAAATCGGCTTCCAGATTGGCCGGTCGGTCGCCAAATTGCCGCCAATACTCGCAAAGTCCCTTGATGGTTTTCATGTCGGTATGGCCGCAATTAAACATGATTTTAAGCAGTTCCAAGGTGGGCATGACCTTGGCATCGAATGCCTTGGCTAAGGCGGTCATGTCTTGGTCGTCGGTAACCACCGGTACATCTAATTCCAGCGCGTAGGCGATATAAAGCGCATCGACGCGAGAAGGACCTGGCAAGTCGGTTTGCACGTAATCCCAGATATAGCCGAAGACCAAATCAATGGCGGCTTTCTGCTTTTTACCGATGGAAGGGAAATGATTGCGGTTTTCGACGAATTCGTCTTCGTTCACCCAATAAAAGGTGTTTTGCAGCCGATGGTTTTGCAGTTCTTTGTTTACTTCCGGCAGTATATAGAGACAGTATTGGTTTTCGCCGAATGGCACGAACAGCAATGGGCGGATGGTCTTTGCCAGCCTGAGATAGGCGTTGGTGTCGACAAGTATTTTCGACTGAGCCATCAGGTCAACTCGGCGTGGAGACTCCGGGCGTCTAGTAATGGCATATCCAGCACCGTTTGAATGAATCCGGGGCCTTTGTCGTGTTGTTTCAAGTAGCGGCGAAGCAGGTCGAAAAATGGTGTGTCGAAGACGTGTTCGGCTACGGCGATGTAATCTTTTGCGCTGGGTTTGCCGTTACCGTCTCGTTCGGCGTCGGCCAATAGAGTTTCGCTGATGTTGAAATAACCTTTATTGAAATTGGTGACGGCGCCGTTGAAGCCTTTGTCTAATATGATTTCCGGCTTACCAACGTGGGAGGCATATTTGTTAACCTGGCCAATCACGGTATAGGGCGAAATGATGTGGGATGTCGCCAAGCCAATGACATAGGTAATCTTGGCGGCCGGAGAACGTTGCTTTTTGATAGCGGTGTAAGCCTGTTCGGCCAGTTCGTGCGGGAATAGCAGGCTGCCGGCAAAGGCGTCGGCAAAATCCTCGGCGGCGTCGCCTTCCAAGTTGGGCGAAAGGCAGTGGCCCAGTTCGTGTGCCATCCAGAATTTGAAGTCGTGCACATTGGTATCCAAGTTCAGATAAACCCAGGTGCTTTGCGAGTCCGGTAAGTAAATATGCACGGCGTTTTCGTGGCGCTGCTTGCTGCCCCACATGATCGGCACGACGACGGTCTGTAGATCCCGAAAACGGCGAATAAGATGTTTAAAGTCAACGGTATCGGTCTGTGCCAAGGTGATGTCTTCCCGCACCTTGGTCGCGGCTTTTTGCAAATAGTCGTAGTCGCAAGTCGGGGCTTTCAGTACCGGCGGCATTTCCAGGGTATCGAACGGCAGATGCGGCGCCAACTGGCGCAAATAACGGCCTATTTCTCTGGCCTTCTCGATATGGTGATCCTGCGTCTTAGTGCCTTTCATTTTGCGAAAGGCTACTTTCGGTTCGTTGGGTTCTTCGCTAACGACCAATTCGCTGAAGGCTAGATTGAGAAGTTTACCAAGTTGAAGTAGTTTATTCGGGCGCGGAAACGATTTATGGCTGAGCCATTGGGATACGGCTTCTCTGGAAACATCCAGAGCGGCGGCGATGGCGGCTTGGGTTAAGCCCGCTTCTTGCATCGAACGTTCTGTGTTGGTTAGGTTCAAGGATTTTGGCATATGCAAATTATAGGAGGATTCGTCAAGTTTTGTCAAGTTACCTTATCAATCTAAACGAGCAACCCACGTTCAATCAAAACTGGCTTAGTAAGTACGGCAAAACTTTGAGATTTAAGTGTCCCGACTATCAAAAATAACTCTGATCGTCTGTATAGCAACGCATATCTGCCCTTAAACCTCAGAAATGTTGACGGCAGGTGTGGGTCGATTGAACTCGGTGACGAATGGCCGCTTTCAGGTATCGGAATTCAATGACAGCTTTCCGGCGATGAATCTGAATAGCGGACGGTCAACACCTGACCCAATCCAGTCCTAGTTGTTCGTGAATTGTGTGGCATAAATTGGTTGGAATGCGGTCTTTCAAGCAATTCTTTAAATGCATGATTGCAAGCTGACCCTGTTGATGCGAATCGCATAGCGCCAAGAAATGTTTGAATGCAAGTCCTGACTTTGTTTTTTCCCTGATTTTGTCTAGAAAAAGACTCATCCCATTCTGTCGCCAGACAGGTCAAAAATGCTCAACATCCATGCCGCCATGTTTTCAGGATGAGGCTTGCCGCGAAACGATTAATTTCTGTCACAAAAACTAAAATACCAAGGTCAGCAATTAGCCGATTGCCAAACTTCATTCCGTAATATTAAGTATCATAAAGCGGTCAGTCGTGACCTGTAAAAATGGGCCGACCGTGTAGGCATTGGTTGATATGATCCTATGGCCGCTGAAGCTTTGACTATTTCAAGCCTATTACACCCCACGCTCGCCCAATTCAATATATTTTTTTACCGTTCGCCTATCCAAACCCGCAATTCTGGCAACGGTCTCGTAGCTATTGTGCTGGTCAAATAAAAAGCGGCAGTAATTTTGCAACAACTGTTGAGCTGACAGGTATTTTCCTTCGGCATCTGTTTGAACAATTCGCTCATTGGCGTGGGTAACAGTCGGTAATGAGTGGACTTGATAGCTGCCGGTAATACAAATCCGCCGAATGCATTGTTCCAGTTCCCTGACATTACCCGGCCAGTGGTACGTTTTGGGGACGACTTCCCGAATACGGGCTTCAATCCTGTCAATGAGTTCCGCTTCGGGTGAGTCAATGACCCGGTGCACTAAACTGGTGATTAATGCCCGTAATTCATCGGGATCTTGGCTGAGGCGCTCCTGTAAGTTGGGCAAGGTAATCACGTCGGAACATAAGCGGTAGTAAAAATCTTTTCTAAAGTGTCCTGATGCCATTAATTGTTCGATCGGCCGGTTTGTGGCACTGATAATCCGGCCTTCAAACCGGCGTTGCTCATGGCTACCAACCGGGCTGTACAGACGGTCTTGCAAGACATTCAGCAATTTAACCTGGATGGGAATGTCGAGTTCACCGATTTCGTCGATAAACACCGAGCCGTGCTTGCTGCATTGGGCGAACAAGCCGGGATGGTTGTCGATTGCCCCGGTAAATGCGCCTTTTTTGTGACCAAACAATTCCGATTCCAGTACACCCGTGGAATATTGCGACAGGTTGATCGCCCTGAACGATACGGTAAAGCTTTCCACAAATTTACCTGTTGAGGCATCGAAAGGAATATAACCCGAGCAACCGATCGCTTTCGCTACCCGGCTTTTGCCCGTCCCTGTCTCGCCCAGTAATAACAGCGAAAAATCCTCCATACGCTTGCACAGGTAGTTGAGGTACCACTCCGGATTAAAGGTAAAAATATTGTTCCAAAGCCGCGTTCGTAATTCGACAATAGCCGAACTGGTGCCGGAAACCGCTTCATCAATAAAGCGAAAGGCACGCTGCAATTGGAACAACAGCGCGATGGAGTGTGAAGCTTGTTGCGGGGTAAAACCTGCCAGTTCAAATTCTTCGCTAAGGGCCTTGGCAAACGGAAGAGCCAGGGCCTTGTCCCCGGCTTGTTGCTGCGCCTTGATAAAATCATCAAAGCCTTGTTGATAACTGTAAAACACTTTAACGAGCCACGCCAACTGCATCATCGCTTGGGTTTTGCCTTGATAATGACGGATATCAAAACGTTGTTGCCGGGTTAAAGTCTGGAACTGGCTGTTTATTGTTTCGATCACTAATTTTCGTCGCTCCGCAGCCGAAATGGCTTGTGGATGCAGGTTGAGCACCTGCCAATCAGCCTTTTCACGTTCGCGGCTGAAGGGGTTTACAAACGCTAACGCTGCGATTCTGGCAAAAAAGAAGTCTTGTTCTGAATTTAGCTTGTTCATTTTATGTATAGAGTGCATGCAATTTATGACTATATTTTAAACTTTAGCAAATGTATAGCCTGTTAACTCATTGTTATTTAATGCATTAAATAACTGGCTTTTTTATTGCTAAAACCTATCTGTCATCACACATTGATAGGATAGCTTTATGAACAGTTTAAAACGTATTTTTGTCACTCTGAAAGCCCAATTGGACGATGTCGCCGACGATTTTGAAAACCACGAAGCCGTCGCCGGGGTCGCCATCAAGGAATTGGAAGCTTTCCAAGGTAAAACCCGCCTCCACCAACATCGTCTCCAAGAGATGATTCAACAGTTTGAAACAAAACGGGTCGACCTGAATAAACAAGCTGAAATTTGGACGAGTCGGGCAGTTAAAATCAAGGACCAAGACGAAGCCAAGGCTTTGGAATGTGTCAAACGCTTGCTCCAAGTCCAAAAGCAAATGAAGACAATAGAGCCGGAACTCGCTAAGGCCAAGGCGCAATTCGACCAATGCCAGAGAGATTTAGCGGATATCCAGGCACAGTTACACGCATCGTACACGCAAAAAGAGGTGCTATCCGCCCGGCAAAACCGGATTCAGTTACACACTTCGTTACGTGCCGAACACGTCAACCCCTCAACCGGGGCGCAAGCGATTTTTAAACGCTGGGAACAGTCGGTCATCGGCGCAGAACTGACCAGCCCGGTAGCGACCATCAAAGACAGTTTTGCCGATGAGTTTGTGCAGGAAGAAAGCACCCTGGAATTGAAAATGCTGCTCGACGAACTCACTACCCAAACCCCCAGCGAATAGGACAATTATCATGGCTATCAGTAATTATCACTTGGCTTCGACAGAAGTCAGTACCCCAAACGAAACCGTACCGCAATCATCCAGTCGCCAAATCATCCGTTATCTGCGTTGGGCTGGCAGTCTGCTGATTATACTTTCGGCGGTCGGTTTTATGTTTCAAAGTCATGCCGATTTATTGCCCGCTTACCGTTATTGGGTGAGTTTGGCGATCGTTTTGGCGCTGTGTGTTGGCGGCTTGGTGTGCAATTATGGGTTACAGGAGCGCACCGGCGCACGCTTGTTTTTTGCGTTAGGCGCGGCCTTTTTGCCCGTGCAGGTGTCCCAAGTCAGTGCGATGGTATATGCCTACGTGCAAGGTGCTCAGGCACCGCAACCGGACTATAGCTGGCTGCAATTTGGCGATGTCCATCCGGCTTTAATTGCCGTTGATTTAGGCATTACCGTTTTGCTGTTGGTTGCCGTCAGCTACACCAGTTTTTCCATGTTGGCGAAACGTCAGGTGAAAACCCTGATGCAAGCGGCCTTGCTCGGCAATCTGGCCTTGCTTTTGCCGATTCGGGAAGGCTTTGGCTTGCCGGTAATGCTTATTGTGTTATTTGCCGCGCTAAGCCTTATCGAGCGTAGATTCCAATCGGACAGTACGATGAAACTGGCCGAAGGCCTAACGGCAAGAGCGTTGGTAAGCTTGCCCTTGTGGATACTTATCGGCAGGAGTCTGTTATACCCCTTGTCGTTCTGGCTGGCGTTGGCCGTGGCCACCATGACTGCCATCGTCGGCATCGTTGCTGTCAAGCATTACACACAATCGGCACTGGTCATTTATTTAAGCCAATGCGCCGGCACGGTTGCCGTCTTGTTGATAGGGCCGATGACCGTGCAACATTTTGGCCTACCCAATAACTTTTACACTCTGGCGATCCCGGTCGCCATCGCGCTGTTCGCGTTATCGACCCAGGTGGTTTACCACGCTAAAGCCTACCGTTCGCTGGGATCGGTATTAGCGACTGGCTTGGTTTTCACCGCTTTGTTGAGTGACCAAGCCTTTGCGCCGTTGTTGGCATTATCAACCGGCATCGCCTTGGTTGTGACGGGCGGGCTGAAATTTCGCGAAAAAGCGCCCTTCTTCCTAGGGCAGCTGAATTTACTAGGTGGCATTCTGTTTTACTGCGGTTATGTGGTCGACGCTTATAGCAACGCACCTTGGCTATTTTCAATCAGCTTAGGCTTGGCGGTACTCTTGCTGGCTTCATTGCTGGAAAAAAAGCAGCAGCTCATCGTCAATGCTGTCGGCAATTACCTGAATGAAATGAAGGAGTGGGGTTAATTGCTTAGTGCCGGAGGATTCAAGTAAAGGAAGGATCTTGTCAAGACTCTCTTGATTCTTCCTGACTTACGTACGCATCATGTCAATGTTGCCGATTAGGGAATTAAAGCGTCACTCAATTCTGAACAATAACAATAGACTTTTGTAGCTTGGCATCGAAGTCGCTAGTAAGGCCATGAAAACACCGGCCATTTCGATGAAAAAAGTGTCATCAATTTTTCAATGTCGGCGGATTTTCCGTTAATTACAACGTCGATTTTGTGCTGCCAGTTGGTTTCGACCATGTTAACTATTCCCCATGGTTTTTCTGATGTCTTTAACTAATAAAAACAAATGATAAGGGTCGGTGGGTGATGGCGAAAAGTTGAAATGCTCATAAAATGCCTTGGCTTTAGTATCTTTGGCGTGAACCAGAAATGCCCTGATACCGGCGATATCAGCCGCCTGAAGGGTACGTTGCATTGCATCTCTTAATAAACCAGCGCCGACGCCTTGCCCTTGCCAGGCAAGATCTGTAGCAAGACGAGCCAATAACATGACCGGCACTCCGTGACGTGAAAGCCCTTTGACTAACCGTTGCGGAGCATCGTCATAAGCGACTTCCCCGACAACCAGGGTGTAATAACCAATGATCTTATCCCCGCATACGCCCACATAAGTTTGGGCACCATCGCCGCGCTGACTCATTAACGCGTATCGCTTTAAATACTGATTTAAACTGTCCTGGCCGCAATCAAAAGCCTCGACACCGTGGGTCTGATGGAGCTTAACAATCTGGGGGTTTTCCGGGGTTTCCCGGTTCAATCGAAAAAACCTGGCTCGCGCATTAATCGTTCCAGTCTGGGTAAGGACTTCGGTGGAGCATCCAACGCGGCTTGAAAAGCCTCCCACTGTTCGGTAGTAAGGCTAAAGTACCGGCGATCCGCCAGGACTTCATCGGCAGCATCCAAGGCGCTTTCCAGAATGAATTCGCTGACTGATTTATGCCGAAGTGATGCGGCAGCTTGAAGCGCTTCTTTAGCTTTAGGATGAATTCTAAGGTCAATGCGATCTGTACGTTTATTCGAAATCATAAGATTTTCTCCTTTTAGACACTATAGCACGTAAGGTACGTACAATCACAGTACCATTGAGCTAAATTAGCGTTAAAAATTAGGGTTAACAACACAAGCTGTTGGCCGGGCAGATTTCCTGCGCCCACTTAAGCCAATCACTTCCGTGCCCTATGAAACCAGTCCTGGTTTATGCGAACACTAGGCAACCCAATTTACCCCTCCAGCCGCTCAATCGTTAACGGATCCTCATGGCCTGCAAAATACTTTTGAATAGCCGTAGCAAAGTCTTGGTTATCAGTCGTGGCGTGGACAAAGAGTGTCATGCAGGATAAAAACTTCAGATCATCCGGATAACCGAAAATCTGGCTGATTGAACGGCCTTCAAGGGCGTTAACCAGTCGAGTGCATTCGTGAAGCCTTGGGCCCAGTAGCGGATGCTGCAGATACGCTTCAGCTTCTTTGCGAGATGAAATAGCAAATTCTTTCGCTACAGCGCTGTGCCCAAGGCCTTTTATTTGCGGAAAAATGAACCACATCCAGTGGCTGGTTTTATGGCCCCGGCGCAGTTCCGAGCACACGTGCTCATAAACAGAAGCTTGGGCTTCGACAAAGCGTATTAAACGGTAATTATCGTCCATTTGCATGCTCCCGAGACTTTGAGCTTGTGAATCCACGTTGGAATAGGGTGATGACATGCACTCCTCCTCGCCCCTAAACGGTGTCAAAATGCACCGACTCATTTAACAGGAAGAAGCATGCCATCACCCTACCTGACTGCAAAACACCACGAGTGTTTAATCATGGCTAATTGCTTAGAGCGAAGATTTATCCTGTCAACCTATTATGCGCCCGACTCGTTTCCAACTTAGTAGACCTACCATTACATAACCGAATAACCAAAATGAAGCAGGTAACGGACTGGGTGAGACCTGAAGTAATTCCGCCATGTCTTTTTGGTTCTTTAATATCTCGATCTGGTATTTTTGTTTTTGGGTTAGCTGGTTGTAGTTTCTCAAGTCATTTCTCGCCTTTGGTCGGATTGAAAAGGCTTGAAACTATAGCTGCTAATCTTCTTCATATCCTGGTGTTGGTGAGTGCACTTCGGAGTTGAATCCGCCTGTTATATTGTATAAAATTATTGAGTTTAACGGTGTTTAATTACATTTCACTGTTACTGGCATAACGTAATCAATATATACACTATAGAAGAAGCCGAGCTTGTTGAGTTTTTTAAAACTAAAGCCGTGAAAGAAATTAATATTATTCAGGATAAGAGCAAAAAGTATCGAGTAGTAACGGGACTGGTGTGTAAGGACGGGGCATTTTTGTTCGTTTCTTATTGCAAAAAAAGCACGTGAATAGTCACGTTAGATACTCTGTTCGATACCTTAGAGTTACTTACAAAGACATAGCAATACCCATAAGAATCCTATTCGCACCATCTGAAGAAGCAACAGATCCAATGGGGCAAGAATTAAATATCGTAATAGATAAAATGGAATAACCTTTAACCATTGGTTACTATGACTGGATCCCAAAAAGCAAAATACCTGTTGATATGTTTTGGTCTGACACGAAACGTATTTGCCGAAACTGAAGATGACCTCATGTTGATTCATGGTTCTGATCAAATGCAATCAATTGCATCAGGGCGCCCTTTGCCGCAAAGCCTAAGTCCCAGTGTTACGTCGGTTATGACGGCCAAAGATATTGAGAGAATCGGTGCTAGACGCTTAACGGATGTTCTCGAATATTTACCGGGTGTACATGTAAGCAACGCCAGGAATGGCGTTAATGTAATTGGTTTTCGAGGGGTATATTCTGAGACAAACGCGCAAGTATTGATTTTAATTAATGGCGTACCTGTTCGGAATACATTATTTGGAGGTAAACCATACGAATGGAATCTGCCGGTTAAGAATATTTCACACATAGAAGTGATTAGAGGACCGGGTTCAATGCTCTATGGTGGTGACGCTACGACCGGAGTTATCAACATTATTCTGAAAACCGGTAAAGAGCTCAAAGGTGGCGATGCAGGTGGGTTTTTTGGCAATCAAGATACCTATGAAGGATGGGCTGAATACGGTGACGAATCGGGCGACATAGAATATAGCCTAGCCATACAAGGGGGTAGTACAAATGGTTATGAAGGACGAGTCAACCAAGACGCACAGACAGTTCTAGATAACCAGTTTGGAACCAATGTCTCCAATGCACCAGGATTCACAAATAATGGTCGGGGAGACATTGATGCGCGGCTAGACGTGGCCTACAAAGACATGATCCGGCTTCGTGCGGGTTATCAAGGATTTAGACATGTAGAAACGGGTATTGGAGCCGCGTATGCCCTTGATGATACGGGCGGCACAAATAATGATATCTACAATCTTGACCTATCCCTAAATAATGAAATTACCGATACAGTAACAAATAAAACGACGTTTTATTTCCTGGGGCAAAATCCAAGTACCGTTACTAATTTGTTGCCGGCCGGGACATTCGGCGGATTATTGCCATCAGGCGCAAGAAATAGTGTGTCTGGTTTCCAGGGTACAACAGGACTCACCACACAAATCAATTACGTTGGCATCAAAAAACACACGATCACAGGCGGTACAGGACTTATTTATAATTGGAATGATGGAACTAATAAAATCAATTACATCATTACTCCAACTTTTGTGCAGCAAATTCCATTAACGGAAGTATCGGCATTTGGAAGAGATCCATTGTTAGCATCGAAAGAGCGAACAAACTACTATGCGCTAATACAGGATGAGTGGAATTTCTCAACAGATTGGTATCTTACTACTGGCTTTCGCTACGACTATTACTCAGACGTATCACCCGGGTATAGTCCGCGTATTGCGCTGGTGTGGAACGTCGATTTGAATTTGACAACCAAGTTGTTATACAGCAGGGCATTTCGCCCACCGTCGTTTCTTGAGAAGAATCTACCGCTGACTCCGGGCACTACAATTAAAGCGGAGACTGTAAATACGGTTGAATTCCAGATAGAAAAAAAATGGTCGTCTGATTTATTGACGTCTGCCAATGTTTATTGGTTTAAACAAGATAATTTAATCACCTCCACTCATTCCTCAAGTGTAACCCCTGTTGGTTTTCGTAACAGCGACCCAATTGATGGGATTGGCTTCGAAACAGAAGCAAAGTACGCATTAAATAGCGCTGCGGATTTCGCTGTTAGCTACAGTTATCATGGGTTGCCATCCACTCCCTATACAGGCCTGATGCCAGAACACATGGTAAAAGGCTTAATACACTGGGATATTACCGACAATTGGGCGATTGGGACTCAGCTAAATTGGATTGGGGAACGAAAACGGCCGTCCGATGATCCGCGTAGTAATTTATCCGACTATTTTACGGCGGGGCTAACACTATCGACAAAGATAGCGAAACCAATCGAATTCACATTTAGAATCAACAATATTTTTAATGCAACTCTAAAAGAGCCAACGTTAAATCCTATTTTATTTTCGGGCGATGAATCCATTCTTGGGCGTACCGTCTTGGGACAAGTCAAAGCGACATTCTAGTCATGCTTATTTATCTCGTTAGACTCATTACAAATCCGGCAGGTGCATTAACCGCTATACACAAAAAATATGGCGACTTTGTGCAAACCAAATTTTTTAATAAGAGGCTTTTGTTTACATCAAATCCTGAACATTACGAGGAAATATTCAATCAAGAAGCGCGGGGGCTACTGAATAGAGACTCGCTTTATGAAGCCAAAAAACCAATGTTCGGCGATGGGCTTTTTAACAGCAAGGGCGCTACATGGACAAACCAGCGGCGATTAATGCAGCCACTGTTTACAAAGCAAGCAATCGCCGAGTGGCACGGCATTATGCTTAAAGAAGCCGACAAAGCGGCAATGCGGCTTAAAAACGATGGCATCACTAAAGTAAACATATCGGAAGAATTAAAAGCAATCATTCAAAGCATTCTGATTCAAGTAATGTTCGGCCAGACAAAATCAGCTAATAGTGAAGAATTATTGATGTCTGCGATTGATACCATTGTAAAAGGGTTATTTCCGCATTTGCTAACAGAGACGCTAGGTAAGGGAATATTAAAACAGCTTTTTTTTCTCCAAAACAGGCGGATGGAGAAAGCCATCAATCAATTCGTGGCCTATGTTGATGCCAAAATCGATGGCATCGAACCGACAGGCCATGATTTAATTTCGCTAATGATGAAAGGCAGGGATAGAAACGGCTCGCATATGTCGAGAGCGTTATTAAGGGATGAAGCGGTTACGTTGTTCCTGGCTGGACAAGACACGACTGTTAATACGTTAATATGGTTCTTTTACCTCATAGGTAAGCATGAGGCGGTCCATAATCGGATCACCAGTGAAATTCAGGGCCTCAAGGATGACAAGTTGACGCCAGACACTATAGAACAGTTGATCTACACCAAGGCGGCGCTTTATGAGACATTACGCTTATATCCGCAGGCTATCGCCCTTAGTAGAGATACAGCAGAGACGATTACTGTAGGAGGAAAAACGGTTCCACAAGGTACGTCAGTAATAATGAGCCTGTATTCGACCAATCGTGATGGTAGGTGGTGGGAGCGGCCAAACGAATTTCACCCAGAACACTTTTTAAACAGTGGCGTTACTCCGCGCCATAAATACACGTTTCTGCCGTTCGGTGGTGGCGTGCATAATTGTGTTGGCCGGCATTTTGCCGAGTTGGAAATGATGGTGATTATTGTCACCGTGTTACGAGAATTCACAATTCTCGTCAACGAAGACATTAAACCAACCGTTAGTATTACGTATAAGCCTGAGAGGGATGTAATCGTTTCAATTACACCAACTAATCAGACCATGTAAGTACATGTCGAAATCAAGCCCTCCACAGTTGACTATAGATACAGGTCATCATGGTGGACAATTAAAACCTTTAGCGAAGACATTTATAATGAAAGTGATTGTTGCCTCAAGTGACTATGAAATCAGCAATGCGATCACCAAACAATTCCTGGGTGTAGCAAGCGCAAGTACATCAGTCATAGAGACAATCGATGATTTCATTGAGGCCTTAAAGAGCGATGAATATGATTTCATTGTCACAGATTATTCGTTCGATGGCACTGATATATGGCAGTTATCTAAACTGGTAAATTCGAAGAAATTGATTAGGCATGCGGTGCCAATTTACTTGATAAGCGAAACTTGTGACACCGAAGTACCGCTTATTCTCGCCAAAGAACATCACTTCCACGTCACTTCAATTGCTGACTTGATAGAAAATCTTCAGATGGCCCATAGCGCCGGATATGTTCGCGGGCGGCGAGGACAGGTCAAGGCCAGCGTTCTAGTCATCGAGGACGATGAAGACGCCTCGGAAATAGTATTTGAGGCCTTAAAATGCGACTATGAGATTGATACAGTTCCAGACGGCGAACAAGGTGTAGCATTATGGAAAAAGAAACGTCACGATCTTATCTTGCTTGACTACATGCTTCCGGGGCGCAAAGGCGATGCAGTGCTATCGGAAATAATGGATTTAGATAAGAACCAGCCAGTTATAGTAATGACGGCCTTTGATAAGCCAGAATATAACAAAGACTTTATCCTGAACGGAGCCAGTCAATATTTGCCAAAACCGTATACATTGATGGAATTAAGAGCGCAATGCGGTAGCCAATTAAATAAAGCAAAACTCATTTATCAGGACTACTATCACGACCAGAAACAGAAAAAATTGAGCAATTTAGTCTGTGAATTGGAACGAGAGCTAAAGGGTAGCAACATAGAAAAAGCAAGACGTATTATTGATGCAATTAAAATAATCTTACCGCAGAGCTTATCCGAAGACGAACAAGCTAGGATTTGGAGTTCGGTATCCTGATTGTGAAAACAGAGCCGCAGACGAGGTTTGGCTCAACAGAAATGTCGCCGTTTAAACGTTGCACGAACTGTTTTGTTATTGCCAACCCAAGGCCATGCCCACCATAGCGCCGGCTTAGACTCATGTCTACCTGCCACCATGGATCAAAAATTTGATCGCAAAACTCAGCGGGTATTCCACAGCCGGTGTCAGCAACCTCAATAATTAAAAAAGCTTGGCTAAGTCGCCATGTCAGCGTAATGACACCATCTGTGGTGAACTTGCACGCGTTGCTCAATAAGTTATTCAAAATATGCCGCAAAACCTCGCTATCCGATACAAACAGGGCATCAGAGCCAATGAGCTGTAGCTGATTTCGATTGCGGTTAAGCAAAGGGGTAACATTCTCTGCGCACGCATTTATCAGAGGGGCAATTGCAATAGAAGTCAGTGCCACTTCATAACGGTCAGCCTCTAGCTTGGCATGTAACAGAATATTGTCGATTAAATTATTCAAGTCATTAACGCGAACCAATGCCTTTGCATGTAACGCTCGATTATCTGTGAAGGCAGGATCATCCGGTAAACGCTCAGCCAATAGTTGTAAATATCCCCCTATGGCGTGTAAAGGCGTCTTCATTTCGTGGGACACCATAGACATAATTTGCGCCTTATACACGTTGGCGGTTTCGCTGCTTTCCAGCGCTATTTTTAATGCACTCGTCCGCTCTTCGACGCTTTTCTCTAGCTCTGCTTCTGTAGTTTCGATATTAGCCAACATTTCATTTAGCGTAATTCTCATGTTATTGATTTCGGATGACCCCGAAAAATGAACTCGATTTCCTCGCTCTCCTACGCTTACCTTATTGAGGACCCTTGCCATTTCCATCAAAGTCGAAGTAAATAGTCGTGACAACCGCCTGACAATGACTATAAAAAATAACGAGAAAACGAGAATAATCAATATTGAGCCTAGTAAAAGCTTCTTCATGACTAAGTCATATTCAGCTTTCGATATGACTAATTCAACGTACCCTAAGTAGCTTTCTTGGTAGATAGGCGAATAGAAGCACCAGGAGTCTCGGTTATCCGCATCACTGGGTTCTTCAGTGCGAAAAGCCGGATTTAGTTCGCATACAGACCGGGTGCCATAAGAAGCTAAAATCTCTCCCTGATTATCGTAAATCGTTGCGCCCAATACGTTCTTGTCAGACGCAAAGCTATGGGTTACGGATTCAGACTGTGATGTTGAGCCTAAGATTACAGAGTATATGGCTGAATCAGCAAATGTTGCGGTATGTTCTCGCCAGTAATGGCTTGTGTAGTCGTTGATGTAATTGGAAATCAACTTGTTCATGAATCCGATCAAGAAGCATGACGCCAGGAAAATGGAAATGAAAATCAATAGATTGAACCGCTGTTGTATGTTGTAGCGGTCGAGCAGGCTCATTTGATTTTAAAGGCGAATGAATCTAACACACTCGGATCGAACTCAATGGCAAGGTGTTGGGCAACCCGCCGATTCAGTGCGTATTTAATGACCTTAATGTTTTCGTAGACAGGTCCAGAACTTTCGACCAAGCGGCCTAATTGCTCTCCCAAAGCAAAATAATCAGGAAAAACGGCCATGAGAGCGCCATTCTCCAAGTGACTTAGGTTGGTCGATAAAAGGATGATTTTTTTATCCCATGCGACCTTAGTTACTTCGTACAGAATATTTTTTGGTAAGTTCGCAGGGATAAATATTGCATCAGAGGGCGTGGCTTCATCCAGTAACCGGCCAAGGACACGAATGGTCTCTAGCGAATCAACCCCCTCCCTTACTTCCATGACGGCAGAGGACTTTAAATTAGATGACACATAATCAATGGTCTGAAAATTGGATTGTTGAACAACAAAGAATTTTTTGATTGACGGCAATAATCTAGCTAAGTCTTCAACCAACGCCCGATTATCAATCGCCAAACCTACACCACTGTATTGGTCCCGATTAAAGTATACCAGTCCTGCCAACGTTCGTTCTCGATAATGAGTTCTGTAAATTGTCTCAGCAATCCCCTTGCCAAGGGCGATAACACGGGTTGAATGCGACCCATCAAGAATGGCGCTTAAATTATTGTTATCGCCAGTAGACTCTATTCGTTGAACATGCCTATTGATGTGCTCGATGCCTGCTATTACCTCAGTGTATGTCGGATTCCCTAAAACCTCCGTCGAGTAAACAATGACTACCTTAGGGTCTTTTGCGAATGATGAGCAACTGAAAAGGATAATAATCGATTTCAATAGGTTATAAATCTCTTTCCGCATTCTTCATCTTTAGTTGCTTCAGTTCCATAATCAGAGGCATCAACTCATGCCCAGTTAAATCCCTCATTCGCCAATACTTAGCTGATTGCTCACCTTCTAGCCAAATGGCAATAGCATGTACCGTTTTTTTTGCCAAATCTATTGCCATTCGCGGCTGCATTGTTCGCTGACTTATCTTGTGGCGATGAATTGCCTTTAACAAACATTCAATTGGGTCAGCTAGCCCATCTTTAGTTTTCCCTTGATTATTGTTCAAACGTTTCAGAAATTCAGTAATTGGTTTATTCAGACCGAGCATTATGAGAGAACCGGCTAATACACCGGTTGTAAAAATATCCGATTTAGGGAGTAAGCCATCTATTAATAGAAGTTCGTTTTTAAATAATTCAATAGCCTTTTTCATGTTGATGTCCTCGCGCTCTCTGATTGATCGTTTGTCTTGTAGAGAGCGTTGACGGCCCCTTAGCGCGATATGAATAGCCTCATTGATAAATCCATTACGCAGTCTCTCGGAAACAAAGGTCAGCCCCAATTCGCTGTAGGCGGCTTTCACTACTTCATGTGGCGGTAGCGCCTCAAATTGCTTTGCCTTCGCTTTAGTGCATAACGTCTGAAAATCTAATTCGGTCATGTCGAAGATCAAGGCCGTTAGGTAATCAGGTTTGGACAGCGTGCCGGTTACCCACGCTTCCTTCCGCCGCTTCCCGGTTAATTTGAAGAGCGTAGTGCCGACCTTCACTAAGACTACGGTGAATGAATAAGCATACAGGGACGGAATCTGTTGAACAAAACCGTAAAGATCGCCTTCATCAACATCAAAGAATTCAGGTTCGCGTACATCAAGCCAATCAGAGAATGACATTCGCAAAACGGCGCAACCTAAGTCGCTAATAGGATAGACCATTTTCATAAAACCAAATTAAAAAAAATTAATGTATTTGCATTCGTAACTTATTGTTGATATTATTTTTTTCGACGTTAATAGCATACATAAAACATGATGATTTGAAAGGGTCACGGTCAAATCGTACCACGAGGATTGACAAGGACTACGAATTTTTAGGTGCTAAAAAACAGCAACCTCCACGATATTACATAACATGCCCATAACAAAGAACGGCAGTTTAAAAAAAACGCAGCGGACTTTATATCGACTGCATAAATCAATTTAGATAAAGTGCATTACTTATTAAAAGAAATGCTCGTAAATGGAACGCGACATAGGCCCAATCATTTGGTGCCTCTGGGAATATTTTAATATCAAATGATAGAGGGGCTTTGTTTATGAGTCTTTTGAATGAAGATTTGAAGGCTATCAACCTTCAATTTTTGATGCTCGCTAGAGAGTGTTCAAGAAGCAATCCTATGGAAGCTATGTGGCGGTTCAATCTCAGCGATAAAGAGATTAAGAACATATCCTCCTTATCCATGGATGAACTTAAAACTTTGTCAGACTGTGGAAAAGCAATATTTCGAATCCCAGTCACTAAAACGCCAACCGGTATAACTTCCAGTATTGCCGCAGCCTTGATCCACATTCCAAGATCGAATCAAGAGTATGAGCATGACTGAATCTCACTTACGTCTGACTCCGAAAGAGACAGATATCATAGGACTTAGAAGAAAGATCGATCTTGCTAAAGGGATTATAGAAAAAGGGGGGAGACCCTCTATTGTTCGAGCTGTTTGTCAAGTATCCAAAGCCTCGGCACTTCAATTCCACAAAGAGATTCACGGTAAAAGACCAAAGGCAGGGCAATTACCGTATGATCCGGAATGGATCATAAAGTCGCCTCAAAACTGCCTGCATGCATCCATCTATTTCAACATCTATAAGATGTTATCCAAAACTAAAAACCTCAAATCATCAGAAACGGAAGATGCCTCCAATCATATAACCAAAGGGGAGATTTTTCTTTCTGCCTACACGCTTTATGAGGAAGTGGTAGGGGATAGCCCAAAGTTACTTACCATTAATCGCGCCTGGCATATCGGCCAGCAAGTGACAATGTCTTACATAGGAGGCAAGACTTGCAGTTGCTGCAAATCTACATTCGTTTCAATCCAGAATTACCCTGATATTTATAAATTATGCCCATTGTGTAACTCGACCAGAGACACCCTAGGAAGGAAAAAATGGAAGTTTCCGCAAATTGACGCCACTAACAAGTTGGAATTCGATATTTATTCAAAATACATATTTCATTCGGAGGCTATCTGATTCTTTTAAAAATAGTTTGGGTAAAGGATCTCCAATAGACTGAACCATGGTTTGGGCGGTCAGAGATGATAATGTTGAGTTGGGGGCCAATTGTGGTGAGTTTGTTGTCTTGAAACGTAAAAATGACGCCATTCTGATTGAAGCCATAAAAGATAATTTTGGGTTTGAAGATTATCATCACGTTGCGATTTTTTTGGGTGTGAATGATTCTTTCGTGTCCCAGGTTCGTGCCGGATCAAAGAAATTAGGATTAGGGCTACGACTGAAAGTCTTGGACCGACTTGGGCGCGTGAATGCTGTTAGCCTAATGGAGAAAATTGCAACGGAAAGTATTGGGAAAAAGCTTTTAGAACTACATTTGGAAATTGCACAAAATCAAGTAAAACTGGACGCGACTGGAAATGGCGTGAAAAACTCGTCCGCTCAAGTTGCAGAGGAATTAGTTGCGCTAAAACTAGCCAATGTCGATGAGCGAGAGAATTATGCTGCCGCACTTCTTACAGCTTTCAAATATTTTTTTCGATACAAAACAAATCAAGCCGTAGGAGACGATATAGGTCTTGATTCATCAACGGTATCAAAAATTCAAAACGCTAAACTCGCAATGGGAGAAGAGCCGCTGCTGCGAATGCTTTACAAAATGGAAAAGAGCTTTGATCTAACAATAATAGACAAATCAATAGAATCAAATGATTTCTTGTTAAGCCTTATAAAAAATTACAAGCAGCGAAACGCCAAATAAATTTTTTATTGTTTCACTGCGAAATTGACCAAAAGCCACTGGATCCGGAAATTGCATTCTACAGGGTGTATGCAATAGTAAATTCGAGAACACACGACAAACAGCTCTCTGTTGATGTTAGGGGATAGGGATGATGAGATTGATATGGTTAATGATGGTGGCGATTGGGGTATCCGGCTGTACTCAAGCTCAGCGATTTGCGCTGATAAAAAACGCCGAGCTCGATGAATGTGCGATGAAGCGGATGGCAGAATCTAAAATCAATGGTCAGCACGGATACTTGCAAGCTCATCACGAGTGCCACCAGATTGTGAATTTTCAGAAATTTCGAAAGATGAATCTGGTAAGACAATCCCCTTCGGAAAGGGAGAGGGTTGCAAAAGACCCATTAGGCGAGGACACAATATGCTGGGATTTCGTAAAAAGTCTTTATATTGATGAACATTATCCTGAGATGAAAATTGAGAAGAATGGACCTTGGGGCCGTTTGCCCACGGAACGTCGAAAAGCAATCCAAGAGCGCAATGCGCTGCTGAATGTGCTGCCAGACAAATTGGAAGAAATACCCAACGCAAGGCTTATCGAAATTTATGAGCTGATGGCGGTTAATTCTGTTATTGGGCATGCCAACGACACGCTTTGCAATAGCAATGGGTATCGCGAACTGGAATCGGCCATTGGTTTAGAACTTAAACGGCGCAAGGGGTAGTCGTATGCAAAAAAAAATCATTTTAATTCTTTTGCTACCGATTTTATTGTCGGCTTGTTGCATTGATCGCACGAATCAAGATCGGTTGAGATTGTTGTCGATCGAAGAGTGCGCGGAAGAAAGGGCAGGCAATTCAGCTTTTGGTGGTGACAAAAGTTCTCAGCTTATTCGTAAAGAATGTGAGCAGTTGCTGGTGTTAAATGAAAATTATCAAAGGATGAGCAATCGGAGCTATTCAAAAAGCGCAAAACTCACCTATCCGGAAAATCAAAAGTATTTCAATGAAAATACATGGCGCCTAGTGACTGATCGAATCAGAGAACGGCATTACCCCCAATACCTTGCGCCTGAAGAGGAAGTGGCAAGAGCAATGGCGCTGAACGAAAAACAAGCTCAAATAGGAGATAAATCCGTATTGAGAGTTTATGAGCCACGCCTTCTGCCAGTGAGTCCCTATCTGATGAATTGGAGGGAGTTGGGCAAGGCAGATGATTCAATCAGTGATCTGATGTATGAGAATAGGGATAACAAGCAGCTGTATGGATCACTTGCGGTGCTTCAAACGATCGTAATCGAAGAAAGAATTAAAAAAGAAAGATCGAGTCACTAACTGGCCCAGTGGGAGCGAAGCTACAATTTGACGACATTTGGGCTGAAAGCCTTGTGTGTCAGGGCTTTTAATCAGAGTCTCTCGAAAACCTACATTTTTAAGACATCGAACCAGATATCCATCTGCCACTCAAAATACCGGATTTTCATCGCTCAAAACTGTCTCCTGAAATAAATTCCCAAAACTTGATGTTCCGATGCGTTTTGGGAAACGCGGAGTAGAGTCGTCTAAAGTGGCTTTTGCTTATATGTCGTCAAATTGTAGCTTCGCTCCCACTGGGCCAAATTGGTAAATACCCCGGCCGGCAGATATTGGCCGTAACCAACCTTATATTTTATTAACCTTCTTAAAACTGATTTCTGGCTTTTTCAAAGAAGACGGAAGGATTGCATGGTGATCAGGCCATTATGTGGCTAATAAATAATTCTCGAATACTATCTAATCCAATAGTGCAAAGTTTGTGTAAAAGTACCATCTCCATTATTGACGGATTCCATTTGCCCGCTGATGCCCGCGTATTGGCCTGTGCCACCAACAATCGCTATGTCTGATGCCCCTTGATCCAACTCCCGTCCCGCCACCTGGATGCTGCCGTTTTTGAGTGTCAAGGTCCATTGGCATTGAAAGCTGTGACCCATGCGTGTGCGTATGCACGTGCCGCTGTTGTTGCCGATCTGCTCAGCCTTTTCGTTTAGTAAGGGCTGATCGAAGGTCAGGATATCGCCCGCCGAATCACCTGGCTCACCTATATCAATGAATTTAGCTGTGTGAATTCTCGCATCAGCGCAGCAATTCTCAATTTAGCCAATGCTGGTAAACTGTGATGTTTTTTTCATATCCGTAAACGGACGATGGCTTACCCATTTAACCCAAAAGAACAATTCACGCAATCCCGCTGGGTCGAGCGAATCAGGCAAGTTTTCGAAAACAGTGCCCGACGGTCCTAGTGGAAGTGGCGTTCGTTTACCAGAAATACACCATGGTCGATGCAGCGCTGAGTGCGTTTTCGGTGTTTTTCATGCAATCGCCCTCGTTTCTGGAGTATCAGAGGACGATGCAAAAAGAGCGCGGCAAGAATAAC